>JAZRDG010000097.1:0-51325 GCA_045660125.1 Eubacteriales bacterium
TACGAGCTGGGTCTATAAGCCAATATATAATACATAGCTTCGTTTACAACCATGGCGTTAAAAGTCCGGTAGGCGCGGACAACCAAGCCCATCACAACGCCTCTCATTCGACCCTTGTCCTTCGCGAAGCGAGGAAGTGGTCACGAATCCGCCAAAAACCCGAAAGCAAATGCTTTCGGGTTTTTCATTTGTGCCGCAGGCACAACATCACTTGCACGTAAGGGCAACTTCATTGCCGCCCTGCGCGGCACAAATGAACGATGTTGAGGCTTTGCCTCAAATGAAGTTGCCTTCGGCAAATGATGTTGGCTTCGCCAAATGAAGTTGCGCTTCGCGCAAACGGACACGCCCACTCCGCAACTTCACCGCGCCATAAGCGCAAACCGCAGACGCAAATCCACCTTGCACACCCCGCGAAGTTGTGATATAATAGCCCCAAGAAAGGCGGTGTAAAATGAGAAACCGCACCAAGCGAGTCGGTTTGAGTTTATGATTGTGCTATTTTTGTCGCCGTGCATGCTTTGACAGATGCTTTACGGTATGTTAAAATAAATCAATGAGCTCATCCTTAGCAAGAAAGGAATCTATTATGCAATATTCCCCCGATCTGATCCGCATCTCCACAGAGCTTGAGGCAGACCCACAGAAGTTCTCGCTGTATCTTGTGCACGCAGACGCTTTTTCCTGTGAGCTATCCGAGGTTCGGTGCTATCTCAACGGCTACACGCTCCTATGCCTGAACAACACCGACACCATCAAGGTGCACGGCGGCACGGGCGACGTGCTGGGCTTTTGCTTCCGCCCCGATTTTTATAACATCGGGCTGAGTCGCACGGTCATTGAGAGTGACCGCTATCCCGACCTTCGTGCCAGATACAGTTATCCCGATTTTCACCTGTTTCTGACGCGCGACGAGCGGTATTGCGGGGTTCTCCCCCTGACAGCCGATGCCTACCGCTCCCTGCTCGCCCATTTTCGCGCCGCCGAGCAGTTCATTCGTGCGCACGGCACCGACCCCATGTGGTCCTGCCACGCCCGTTCACAGCTCATTTCGGTCATGTGCCTTGCCGAAAGTGCCTATCAGGGCAAGCAAACGGGAGGCGAGGACGACATTGTCCGCTACATCAGAGAGCACGCCGAGCGTCCCATGTCGGTGGAATCCCTTTGCCGTATGTTCAACACCAACCGCACGACACTGACCAAAACCATCAAAGCCGCAACGGGACTGCCACCCATGCAGTTCGTTTTGGAGGAACGGCTCAACCAAAGCCGCCCCGATCTGCTGTTCACCTCGCTCCCTATTGGCTTTATCGCCATGAAATACGGCTTTTCCGATGCAAACTACTACATCCGTGCATTCAAGCAACGGTTTGGGCAATCCCCCCTGCAATTCCGCAACGAGCAAATTGAAAAGTGGCACGCCAACAAAGAATGATAAGGAGTTTTCATGAACAACCGTTATAACACAACTTCGTCCGATACCTACTCCCCCGAAAAGCCCAATTACGTCAGAACCGCCGTACACGCATTTTTCTACATAATCGTCTACCATATAGCCACCTATCTGCTGTACGCCATTCTCATGAGTCCCTTGGAAAATCAGATGGTGGGCGATGGCTATGAACCGCGCTACCGCTTTGTGATGTTCGCCTTTTCGCTTCTCACCTTAGCCATACTTTCCATCGTCATGATTACGGTTTACTTTAAGGACGGCTCACGCAAGCGCGCCTATCTTGCCGCCACATCGGTAGAGCTGCGCGGGAAAGAGAATGCGGCAGAAGGAGCAATCCGCTACCGCAAAACCGCGCTTGTAGAGTCAGTTGTCTCCACCGCACTCCCCGCCGTTCTATGGCTGATCCCCGCCCTTTTTTACACCGTTTCCCTGAGCATGTCCGGCTATGGCTACGGCTACGCACAGGCTTGGGGGATCGAGAACTTTTTCATTGGCGCGGTGGGACTGTTCCAGCCCTTCCAAAACGCCCTTATAGGTTGGCTTCTGGGCGTTGGAATGCTGTTCTGCGTTCACTATTTCGGGCGCATTGCCGCTCATAAGAGCTGGGAAGATAACCGCATTCGCCATTGAGCAGATATCAAGGGGGCGAGATTACGTATCATCTTGAAAAGTTCGGCAGGATCCTATTGGAGCTGCGCAAGGAGCGCGGCTGGACACAAAGTACGTTGGCGAAAAAGATGAACCTTTCTGCACAGTCGGTTTCCAAATGGGAACGCGGCACAAGCTACCCCGATATTGAGTTATTCCCGGTTCTTGCCGAGATTTTTGATGTGGACATAGGCGTTCTGTTCGGAAAGGATATATGAAAAAAGCACTTGCCCAAGGCAAGTGCTTTTTTCTATCCAAGCCGCAGGCTTGGTATATCATCCGCCGCAAGGCGGTATATCATCAAAGGCGGCACGCCGCCTTTGTATATCATCACGGCAACGCCGTGCATAAAACCTCCTTTGGCACATTTTTTATTATAATATAATGATGATTTTTTCATATGTTCACAGGCAATTTACAATTTTATGATATGATGTATTCTGTATAGTTTTGAAAACTTTTGAAAGGATCTATGATCATGATAAAAATCGAACATCTGGTAAAAAACTACGGCTCTAACTGCGCTGTGGACGATATCAGCTTCTCGGTGGAATCCGGTGAGATCGTGGGCTTCCTGGGCCCCAACGGTGCCGGCAAATCCACGACAATGAACATTCTGACCGGCTATCTCTCGGGTACGTCGGGTAAGGTATCCATCGACGGCATCGACATTCTTGCCGACCCCTTGGGTGCAAAAAAGCTGATCGGTTACTTGCCCGAACAGCCTCCCCTCTACCTTGACATGACGGTGGACGAATACCTGAATTTTGCTTACGAGCTCAAGGGCTGCAAGCTGCCCCGCGGCGAGCATATTGCAGAGGTATGCGAGGTCGTCAAGATCGGTGACGTGCGCAAGCGTGTCATCCGTAACCTCTCCAAGGGCTATCGCCAGAGAGTCGGCATTGCGCAGGCGCTGATCGGCACCCCCAAGGTCATTATCTTTGACGAGCCCACCATCGGCCTTGACCCCAAGCAGATCATTGAGATCCGTAACCTGATCAGAACGCTGGGCAAGGGTCACACGGTCATTCTCTCCACGCACATCCTGCAGGAGGTGCAGGCGGTTTGCGACAGAATCGTGATCATCAACAAGGGCAAGATCGTAGCGGACGAGCTGACCGAAAACATTTCCCGTGCGGTCGAGAACATCCGCCGCTTTAACGTCAAGATCTGCGGTCCTTCCCGTGAGGTGCTCTCGGCTATCAAGAGCATGAGCGGCATTGCTTACGCTGAGGTGCTGGCTGAGCGCGACGGCGAGGCTTATACTTACATGATCGAAAGCGAATACGGCGTTGACGTGCGCAAGAAGCTGTTCTACACCATGGCAGAGCGCGGCTGGGCGATCATTGGCCTGGAAGCGCTTGGCATGAGCCTTGAGGACATCTTTATTACGGTTGTGGACAAGTCTGCGGACGAGCGACTGAACAAGCCCGGCAGAACCGTGCGCCGCCGCTCTGGCACCAAGGACGCCCTGGAAAAGCAGGTGGCAGAGACCATGCTGCAGGAGGGCGCTGAAAAGCGTGCCGCTGCCGACGCAACCGAAATTGAGGACGAGGAATAAAGTCCCCGCCACTAAAAATTCGAAAGGAGAACGGCTTTTCGCCGTGTAAAACAATATGCTTGCCATCTATAAAAAGGAGATGCGCTCTTATTTCATCAATCCCATCGGATACGTGTTTGCGGGTGTATTCTTCATCATGTCGGCACTGCTGTGCTGCTACACCACCATCGTATCCTCCAGCTACGATACCTCCACCTACTTTATGACCCTGATCTTTGCCTTTATCATTCTCATTCCGCTCCTTACCATGCGTCTGTTTGCGGAAGAGAGAAAGCTGCGTACCGAGCAGCTTTTAATGACCGCCCCCGTTTCGATCACGGGCATGGTCATGGGCAAGTTCTTGGCAGCTCTGACGCTGTTTGCGTCTTCCCTGTTGATCTCCTGCATCAACTTCATTCCGATCTACGCATTTGCATCGGTTGAGCGCGGCAGCGAGTCGTACAACACCACCCACATCGGCCCCGTAACCGGTCAGGTCGTAGGCTGCCTTGTAGGCATTCTGCTGATCGGCGCAGCATTCATCGCAATCGGCACGTTTATCTCGGCACTGACCGAAAACCAGCTTGCCGCTGCGGTTGTAACCATCTCGGTCATTCTGGGCATGGTGCTTTTGAGCTTTGTCAATACCCTGATCGACAACTACGTCATTCGCTTTGTGGTTGACTGGTTCTCGGTTCTCAGCCGCTTCAACACCTTCAGCTACGGTCTGTTTGACTTCTCCGCACTGCTCTATTACCTCTCCCTGACCTTCGTATTCCTGTTCTTGACCGTCAGAGTATACGAAAAGCGCCGTTGGGGCTGATACGGAGGATAGCGCACAATGAGAAGAACAGCGACAAGCCGCCGCTTTCGCTATGGCTCTTTGTCCGTGGTGCTGACGATTTTCGTCATTGCCGTGGTCGTGATGGTCAACGTCATTTTCCAGACGCTTGCAACGCGCTATTCCTGGTTCGTTGACATGACCTCCTCGGGCACGTTTACACTTTCGGACGATTGCCGCGATTACGTGGCGCAAAGCATCATCCCGCAAATTGACGCGGACAACGCGGGACTGAGCCAAAAGCAAAAGATCCGCATCATCTTCTGCGACGACAAGGCAGCGTGGGAAGAGCAGACTGTGCAGCAGTACCTGCTCAACACCGCCCGTGAGCTTGCAGAGGAGTTCCCCGATCACATTGAGATCGAGTACATCAACATCTGGAATCACCCCTCTCTTGCCAAGAAGTACAACGTGTATGCAGACACCAACGTGGTCATTGCATACGGTGAGAGATTCGTGCTGCGCCCCTTGAACGATTTTTACGTTTTCAACAGCGCAGACCAGGAGACCCCCATTGCTTATAACGGCGAAAAGAGCCTGGCTACGGGTATTTTGCACGTAGCACAAAAGGAAACGCCCATGGCGTACCTGACCGTCAACCACGGTGAGACCATGTACGACAACGCGTTCCTCAACCTGCTGACCGATGCAGGCTACCGCTACACCTACCTTGACCTGATGAACTTTGATATCCCGACGGATTGCGAGCTGCTGGTAACCTACAATCCCACCAAGGACTTTGCAATCAACGACGGTATCTCCGTCAAGGACGAGATCGCCAAGCTGGACGCTTACATGCAGGCGGGCGGCGCGTATATGGTATTCGTCAACTCGGATACCTTCGTATCCGGCAGCTTTGTCAATTTCGAGACCTTCCTGGAGGGCTGGGGCATTGACTTTATGCACTCCGAGGTGGCAGGCATTGAGCACTGCTACACGGTAAAGGACACCTCGCAATCGCTCTCGGTTGACGGCTACACGCTGCTTGGCAGCTACACCACCAACCAGCGCGGCGCAAGCATTGCACAGGCTGCGGGCTACAGCCCCATGGTATTTGCGGGCGCGACCTGCATTTCCCCCGCGCAAGGCTTTACCGCAAGCGCAGACGGCACCTTCCAGAAGGACGGCTGCACGCTCTCTCCCATTCTGACCTCGGGTGAAAACGCACAGGCATGGGCAGGCGGCAAGGCAGTTGCAAGCGCCTCTGCAACCGATCCCTTTATCATGATGACGCTTTCCGAAAAGACGGTCGAGGGCGGTACGGGCTACATTCTCGCCTGCACCTCCACCAAGTTTGCAGACGAGGACGCGCTCAACTCCCCCGTTTACGGCAACTCGGGCGTGCTGCTTTCCTCGATTGAGACCATCGGCAACGACCGTATTCCCACGGCGCTGACCTCCAAGCCCTTTGCGGATTCCACCATTGATACCATCACGGTGGCGCAAAAGACCTACATTACCGTGCTGCTGGCAACCGTTCCTGCACTGATCGCTTGCGCTGCGGGCATGATCGTTCTCATAAGGAGGAAGCACGCATGATGCATAAGTTTACCAAAAAGACTGTATTTTACGCTGTGACCGTGCTGGTCATTGCTTGCGTGCTGCTGCTCAACGCCGGCTTCCACGCACTTGCCACCAAGGGACTTTGGTTTATTGACTTTGCCATTCCCCGCTACCTTTCCATGGAAGGCACGCTTTACACGGTTTCGGATTCCTGTATCGATCTGCTTGACCAAAACCTGCCCCACGCCGTTGATACCATCAACGCGCAAAGAGAGGCAAAGGGTGAAGAGCCCTTGAAGGTTGAGATCATTTTCTGTACCGATCCCGACACCCTGAACGACAACCAATACACCCGCTACATTCACTACACCGCGCTGGGTCTGCAAAAGGAGTTTTCCGACTATATTGACGTGCAGTACATCAACATCGTCAAGAACCCCTCTGCAATTCAGAAGTTCAAGGCAACCAGCGCAACCAACATCTACTCCTCCAACGTCATCGTTTCGTTCGGTACAGAGTACCGCGTATTCACGGTTGACGCACTCTTCACCTCCAACGATGCCTCGTCCACCGATTTCTGGGCATACAACGGTGAAAAGAAGCTGACCTCGGGCATTCTGGCGGTCACGCGTGCCGAATCCCCCATTGCCTGCCTGACCACCAACCACGGCGAGCAGTTTGAGGGATACAACGAATTTATGAACCTGATCGAAGCCGCCGGCTTTGAGGTGCAGACGCTGGATCTGGAAAACCAGGAAATTCCCGAAAACTGCCGCTTGATCATCACCATGGCGCCGCAGACCGACTTCTTTGGTGATGCAAACGACGATCACGATGAGATCGACAAGCTGGACGCATTCCTTGACAAGGCGTACTCCTTCCTGTACGTCTGCGACCCCGACACCCCCGAGCTGCCCAACCTTGAGGAGTATCTGGAATTCTGGGGCATTACGCAGGCGCGCAAGACCGACAGCGCAGGTGTGAGCGAAAACTACCTCTTGCAGGACACCGAAGCCAACGTGGACGGCGAGGGCTTTGCGCTGATTGGCACCTACGAAACGCTTGGCAAGGGCGCATCCTTTACCACCGACCTGCGCGGCGAAGGATATCCCCCTACCGTCATTTTTGACCAGGCAACCGCCATCAAGCCCGCAGAAAACTACAAGCCCACCTACGTGCTGGAGGACGAAACCACAGGCACACAGGCTTATATGTACTATTCCTACCGCTCCAACGGTATTTCGCGTACCATGCACAACGTCTTTACCGCTCCCGCAACCGCTAACGGTATGGTAGACGGTAAGGTGCACGAGGCAGCAGGTCAGTACCCCTTCAGCGTTATGACGCTGACCGTGGAAAACCGCACCACGCAGGAAACCAACTACTCGGTAGCGCAAGAGCCCTCGTACGTTTGCTGCATCGCATCGACCGAATTTCTGTCTGACACGGTGCTGGCATCCGATGCGTACGGCAACGCTGACGTAGTGCTTGGCACGCTGCGCTCCATGGGTCGCGAGGTCATTCCCGTTACGCTGGAATTCAAGGCGTTCATGGTCTATGACATTGCAGAAGCGGTTACCGCCAAAAACAACCCCATGCCCATTATGATCGCGCTTGCCGCAGTTCCCGCTCTGATCTGCTTCGGCGTTGGTATTTTCAAAAACGTCAGGAGAAAATATTTATGATACAAGAACAAATTTTTACCCTCTCGTTCCGTCCCGGAAAGGGTGAGGTCTCCCGCCGCTCCTTGGAGGTTAAGGTGGGAGAGCCCCTGCCCTCGCTGCCCATTCCGCAGCGCAAGGATTACACCTTTGGCGGATGGTACACCGAGGAGGGCGGCAAGGGACAAAAGTACGTGCCGGGCGACGTCCCCACGACGGATCTCGTGCTTTACGCACATTGGATCAAGCGCAAGGCAGCCAAGAAAAAGTCCCTTTACCGCACACAGAAAAACGCAGCCATTACGCTGGCTGTCAGCTTTGCTATACTGATCGGCGTGCTGATCGGCGTACGCGCCCTTGTCAGCATTCTGACCTACACCGAGCAGGTCAAAACCATTACCGAAAGCGGTGAGGTGGAGGTCATCTCGACCAAATACTACGTCAAAAAGATTGACGGCGTTTATCACCTGTGCCACCTGGAGGGCTCGTTCCCCAATTTCAGCTTTGAGCCGCTGCCCCGCGACGCGGACGGCTACTTTGTCACCGACCACGACTCGCTGATCGCGGTTGACCCCAAGACAGGCGCTTGTAAGATTTACGCCGTGGTGGAAACCGAGGGCTCCGAGGTGCTTGGCTACTCGGGCAGAGTCATGATGTTCAGACAGCTGACCTACGACGCATCCTCCTCGCTTGGCAAAAAGCCGCAAAACCGCATTGACAAGATCGAGATCACCAACGAGCACGGCTCGTTTACCCTGATCCGCCAAAAAGACACCAACGATTTTTATATCGACGGCTACGAGACCACCGCATTTAACCTGGAATCCTTTGCATCCCTGGCAAACGCATGCGGCTACACCATTTCGATGGAAAGACTTGCCGACCCCGAGCGTAACCCCGACGGTACCATTCGCTTTGCCGAGTACGGCTTGATTGCCGAGACCCGCAAGGACGAAGAAGGCAAGGAATACGACTACGTGCCCGCCAAGTTTACCACCACCGCAGGTGACGGTGCGGCTTACACGGTCATCATTGGTGACCCCATCGTTTCCGAAGCAGGCTACTACGTGCAGCTTGAGGGCAGAAACACCATCTACATCCTGTCCGCCTCGGGCATCAAGGATCTGATCCTGCAACCCATCGAGGTGCTGCTGACCCCCATGATCACCTACCCCTCCTCCATGAACACCTACTTTGACGTGGAGAACTTTATCATCCAAAGCAACATTGACCACGAAAAGATCAACCAAGCCATTTTCAACGAGGCTTGCCGCCGCATGGGCCTTGACGTGGAAAACATGACTAAGGAAGAGATCGAGCAGATCGACCAGACCGAGCTTGCAAAGTACTACAGCGAGGTTTCCGCCGAAATGTACGATACCCTGCTCAAGGAGCACTCCAAGCAGGTATGCGACTTCTCTTACCTGGATCTGGATGAACGCGAAAACACCATGTACTCCGCAATGTCCTACAAGACCAACTCGGAATACATGCAGGGCTACTTCCCCAACTATGACAACGTCAACAACGCGCTCTACAGCCTGTATTCGCTTGCTCCGCTGCGCATCGTCAAGCTTGACCCCGACGCAGACATGATGGAAGAATACGGCGTGCTGGAGCCCGCGCATCTGATCTCCTACTACTACGATGACATAGACGACGAGGGCAATACCTACACGGTATTCAACCGCGTCAGCATCAGCAAGAAGTCCTCCTCCGGTATTTACTACGCTTACGGCGAGATTATGACCAAGGACGAGGACGGCGAATACTACTACCTCTATTCCCCCATGATCGTGGAGCTTTACGAAAGTGCAGTTCCCTTCCTTGAGTGGAGCGACGTGGACTGGTACGATCCTTACTTCGTGCAGCTCAACATCGCTTACCTGCAGGACGTGATCTACTCTTGGGGCGATCACACAGTCAAGTTCGGTATTGACAACTCCGCAACCTCTCAAATGGTCTTCCTGCCCGGCAGAGGCAGCTCGCACACCGCAAAGGTAGGCGACAAGGAGCTGACCTACACGGTCAAGAAGGTCGGCGAGATTTACGTGCTGGTGGATGCCGAGGGCAACACCCTGACCCCCATTCAATCCTCGGATTACATGGTGTCCGGTCAGTACGCAACCAAGGGCACGGTAGAATACCCCATGCCGCAGTACGCAAGAGATTACATGTTTATAGAGACCAAGACGGATGACGCGACCGGTCGCTATACCTACTACATGTACTATCGCGCAGGCAGAGAGACAGGCTATAAGCTTTGCGCCGACGTCAAGGTGCTGGACGGTGCAACCGGTGCGATCCTGAGTGCCAACACGGTAGAGGGTCAGGCGGCTTACCAGACCGATTACTTCTACACCAAGAGCGGATACCTGTTCATGCTGGATAAGGACAGCGTGCTGGGCAAGCAGCTGACCGAGGGCATGGGCGCTTGGGGCGAGGGTACGGTTTACCTGACCGCCGACGGCAAGAACATTCTCATCGACAGCAGCACGGGCACCTGGTACACCATCAATACCCTGACTCCCCCCATCTACTTTACCGATAAGGACACCTCCTCTATGGTCATCAACAGCGCGGACCGCAACGGTGTGACCTTCTATCCCACCGGCAACACGCCCCTGCGCTTTAACGAAACCGATGGCTACTTTGAGATCTACAACGTAGCCAAGCAGGCTTGGGCAAAGGCTAACACCTCCAACGTGACGTTGGGTGTTTGGGGCAACGGCTCTTACTACAAGACCGCCGACGGCTCTTACATCCTGGTAGACACCAAGACGGGCGAGTGGGGCTACCTGTACCTTTCGACCGTAGCGTCGGGTAACATGGTAGTCAGCGCGAACGGGCAAAAGCTTGACTACGAGGTCACCCTGCACACCGCGACCGGCAAGCCGCAAAACTCGTACGCATCCGAAAACTTCCGTAAGATGTATCAGGGTCTGCTGTACGCCTCTATCGAGGGCGCGGCTGATCTGACCGAAGCAGAAATGGCTGCCCTGCGTGCTACCCCCGACAGCGAATGCCAGCTCAAGCTGATCATTACCGCTGCTGACCCGGACGGCACCACGCGCTACACCATCTACCGCTTCTACCGCTACACCAACCTCAAATCCTACATGACGGTTGAGCTTGTGGACTCCCCCGATGATCCGGGTGATCCGCAGAACGGCCAAGGCACCTTCTTCGTGCTCTCCACCTTTGTGGAAAAGCTGATTGCGGATGCCGAGCGCGTCATGAACGGCCAAGAGGTCGTATCGATCAGTAAGAATTGATCCAAATAACAAAAACGGCTCGTCGCAAGACGAGCCGTTTCTTTTTATGCTTTTACTTTCTCTTCTTTTTCTTTGCACACACCAAAGCCGCTGCCGCAACCGCTACGGGCACGATAGCACCCGCGGCACTCTTACAGCCGCTCTTTTTGTCCTCGGGCGCATCGGTTGCCTGCTCGCCCTCGGGCGCGGTGCCCTGCTCGGTGGGAGGAACGCTTTCCTGCTCCGTGCTCTGCTCGGGCGCGGGGAACGCAGCCTTGAGCGTGCGGATCAGCACGTCCATGGAGGTGGAGGTCAGGTACGCATTCTCCATGCCTGCCTGTGCCTTGACGTAAGCTTGGGCGGTGATATCACCACCTGCAGCCACGTATTCGTCCATCACACTCTGCAAAGCGCTCTTATCGCAGATCGGCGTGCCGTACGCTTCAATCTCTGCCAGCTGCAGCATATAGCCGTCTGCCGCCGTGCTGCGCAGCTTGGTTGCCTCAAGCTTGATCATGGCAGCCTCGACCGGGCTTGCAAGCGTGACCACGTAATCGCCATTGGGCTTTTGCGCATCGGTCTGCTTGTCGATCGACGTCCAGTGCTCACCGTCCACCGAAACGAGGATCTCGAAATCCTTGGGCCACAAATCGCCAATCGGCGTGACCACTACCTTATCCAGCGCAAACAGGTCACCGAAATCGATGATGACGTACTCGGTGGCGTTCTCCTTATCGTGGCGCTTGACGTTCGACGTCCAGCCGTTATTCTTGTTACCGTCGTTGATAAACTTGCCTGCCCAGCCCCAAGCCACGTATTCCAGACTTGTCTCGCTGGACACCTCAAAGGGTCTGTTGAGTGCAATATTCATGCCCTCGGTATAAATGATCTCCTCTGTGGGGCGATTGTTGGTGCCGGGTGCACCAACCGAGCCGTCATCCATAAAGATCTCAATCTCTGCAAGCGCGAGCGTCTTGCTGTAATTGGTAATATCCAGCTTGACGTAACGTGCGTTCACCGCATCAAAGGTGATGCTGGGAATTTCGTCTCTGGCGTTGACGTTCTGCGCGTCTGCCACCTCGGTCCAGCTCTTGCCGTCCTCGGATACGCTGATCTTGATCGACTTACCAAAGTTCTTGCCCTGCTTCTTTCCCGTGCCTGCGGGATACAGATCCACGCGGTTGAGCATTGTCGCATAGCCAATATCGATCACAATAACGGATTCTCTGGGACCGTTGGACGCCCAGCCCAGCGTGCCGTTTTCCTCGCATTCGCGCGCGCCGTCGTTGAGGTTGTTCATGTACTGATTGGAGGTACCCGTGGAGCTGTCACAGATGATCTCGGCATCCTTGGCAAGATTGCTGCCAACGGGCGCAGGCGTGATCTCGTCTGCAAAGTCCAAGCCCTCGGGCAGCGCAAGCAGCTCGCCGTCACCTGCTGCCAGCGTCAGCGTCAGCTTGTTACCATCAAGGCTGACCTTACTAAAGCTGCCGTCCTGCTTGCTTGCACGCTCCAGCGAAGTGATGGATGCGTCCAGCTGCAGGGTAACGGTCTGCTCCTTGGAAAAGTTATTGTTGACTACCATCAGGTAGTTTCTGCCGCTCTCTTTGTCCTTGAGCAGCGAAACGGTATAGTTCTTTTTATCCGTGGGCTGCACCGGGAAATCCTCGGGAATGCTCTCCTGCCCCCACGTTTCGCCGTTGAGGTAGATCTCAAGCGCATCGCAGTTGATCAGGGTCTTACCCAGCGCAAGCACCTCGTGATTGACCTTGCTGACCGCTGCGTAATGCTTGTTGGGCACGCCTGTGGGGGAAATGATACCGTCCGCAAACGGCTCGGAGCGATCCACGGGGGTAAACCACGTAAAGTACGAGATCTGCTTATAGCCGTACGCCAAGTACATATAGATCTCATAGCGGATCTCGCTGTCGGTCGGACGGCGGAATCCACCGGGAATGCACACGCTCTGGATATACGCGCCGGTTTTGACGTCGTTGGCAAGGCCTACGTCATGGCAGGCGTCCATATTGGAAAGGAAGCCGACTCTGTCCATGCTGCCTGCCGCCACGCCGTAAGGATAGCGGTCATACATCAGATAATCCAGCGGATAGCCCGTGGACGCGCAAAGCTTGCACCAGTCGTCCATCTGGCTGATATAGGTCTCCAGATTGGGATACGAGCCCGAGGGCAGGAAGTTGAGGTGCATGTACTTATCCGGCTCGGCGGACTTGAGCACGCGATACGCCTC
This sequence comes from Eubacteriales bacterium, assembly GCA_045660125.1. Lineage (GTDB taxonomy): Bacteria > Bacillota > Clostridia > Oscillospirales > CAG-272 > SVQP01. The sequence continues at coordinate 13,149 of JAZRDG010000097.1, forward strand.
GATAAAAGTGTTGGGGTTATACGGCTCGTCCAACATGTAGTAGCCACCCACGCCGGGCACGTTCTTGTATTCCTCCACCACAGCCAGAATTTCCTGCTCGCTCATGTTCAGAAGATTGCCGCCAAGACGGTAATCGCCAACCGTCATCAGCATGCCGTACTTATCGCAAAGCTCCAGCATCTTTTCCTGCACGTGCTTGTCGCCCAGCGCGTCGCCCGAGCCCATGACGTAGGTAATGCCGGCATCTGCCATCAGCTTATACTGCTCGTCGTTGATATAGTCCTTTGTGGGCGGCCAGAAGATCGAGACCATGATATTCTCGTCAAAGCGCGCCTTCTCGTCCACAACCTGCACGCGGCAGGTCTCGGTCACGTTGCCTGCCTTGGCAGTAATGGTTGCCTCGCCCTTTGCCTTGGCTGTCACCTTACCGTTTGCATCCACGGCTGCAACACCTCCCTTATCGCTGCTCCAGCTGATGCTTGGCGTGCTTGCAAAGCCCGAAAGCAGCATTTCCAGCTGTGCGCTCTCGCCCACGGTCAGCTCCAGCGCGTGCTTATTCAGCGTTGCCATCTGCACTGCCTTGCCGTAGACCTCAACCTCGCTCAGCTGCACCAGAAGTCCGTCCGAGGACTGTCCTCCGCCCGCAGACTCCACGGCATAACGCTCGCTGACGTAGATCTGCACGTATCTTGCCTGCACGGGCGTAAAGTTGTGCACGTCCGCCTCGTTTTTGACGGCAGGATTGCCCACGCTGCGCCCTACCTCGGTATAGCTCTCGTTATCCAAGGAAACGCTTACCGTATAGGTCACGGGAAAATTTCTGCCGCTTTGAATGGGCGCGACCACCACGCAGCCGATCTCGGTTGCCTTGCCAAGGTCCAAGGTCACGCTCACGGGCTTGTATTTGTCGGTCTCCACGTCGTAAGGATTGGTTGACCAGCCGGTACCCGACTTGCCGTCCACCAGCATAGCCTTGCTCCAGTTCTCGGCAGCCATCTCATAGGAATTTTCTCCCGAGGTCTTGCCCGACGCATTGGATACCGAAACAGTTGCATTCTTTGCAATATTTTCGTAGCCCGCAGGCAGATCCGCAGCCGCAACCGACGTGGGGATGATGCCGCAGCCTGCGATCATCGCAAGTGCAAAAAAGGCACCCAAAATACGTTTTACTGTCAATTTTACCATGTTGTCTCTCCTTTATATATCAGTTATACAACAATTATACCATATCCTTTGCGGAAAGTCAAGCGAACCGCGCGCCTCTCTTGACACGCTTTTGCAAAAGGTGTATAATAAATTGAATGAATTTTTGACACGGAGTGCACGGATATGAAGCTGACAAGCATTTTACATAGCGGCAAGCTTTCGCTTTCCTTTGAGGTATTCCCTCCCAAAACCGACTCGGCATTTGCAAGCGTGGAGCAAGCGACCATGCAGATCGCCTCGCTGCAGCCGCCCTTTATGAGCGTGACCTACGGCGCAGGCGGCGGCACAAGCAAATACACCTTGGAGATTGCAAGTCGCATCAAGGACACCTATAACGTGCCCATGCTTGCGCACCTGACCTGCGTGTCCTCCACCAAGCAAACGGTTGCAGCGCAGATTGAGGCGATCAAGGCGGCGGGCATTGAGAACGTCATGGCTTTGCGCGGCGACGTTCCCGCGCACATGCAGGGCGAGGACCGCAAGGATTGGGCATATCACCACGCCATTGACCTTGTGCGCGAATTGAAGGAGAGCGGCGCGGGCTTTTGCATTGGCGGCGCGTGCTATCCCGAGGTGCACCCCGAGAGCAAAAACCAAAAGGAGGATCTGCGCTACCTTGCCGAAAAGGTGGATGCAGGCTGCGACTTTTTGACCACGCAGATGTTTTTTGACAACAATCTGCTCTATAATTTCCTTTACAAGGCACGCGAGGCAGGCATTACCGTGCCCGTGGTGGCAGGCATTATGCCCATCACAAACGCTTCGCAGGTCGAGCGAGCCGTCAGCCTTTCGGGCTCGCACGTGCCGCGCAGATTTTTGAGCCTTGTGGACAAGTTCGGAAGTGACCCTGCCGCCATGAAGCAGGCAGGCATTGCTTACGCGACCGACCAGATCATTGACCTGTTTGCCAACAACGTGACCAACGTGCACGTATATTCCATGAACAAGCCCGAGGTGGCAGCCGCCATTATGGCAAACCTGTCCGACATTCTGGGCAAATAATTTCATTTGCTTTGGAGGCATTTCATGTCCTTAAAAGAACTTTTATCCGACAATATCATATGCATGGACGGCGGCATGGGCACGCTGCTGCAAGCCGCAGGGCTTGCGCCGGGTGAGCAGCCCGAGCGCTGGAATCTTTCGCGCCCCGAGGTGGTGCAAAACGTGCATCGCGCGTATCTTGAGGCAGGCAGCCGCATTATCAGCACCAACACCTTTGGCGCAAATCCGTGGCACTACACCCAGGACGAGCTGCGCAAAATCATCCCCGCAGCCGTGCAAAACGTGCGTGCAGCCATTGCAGACGCAGGCGTGAGCGATGCTTACGTGGCGCTGGATATCGGCCCCTCGGGCAAGCTTTTGCGCCCTTACGGCGACCTTGATTTCGAGGACGCGGTGGCAGGCTTTGCAAAGATCGTGCGCATTGGTGCGGACGCAGGCGCGGATCTTGTGCTGATTGAGACCATGAACGATTGCGCCGAGACCAAGGCGGCACTTCTGGCGGTCAAGGAGAACTGCTCCCTGCCCGTATTCGTTTCCAACGTATACGGTGCTGACGGCAAGCTGATGACGGGCGCTGAGCCCGAGGCAATGGTTGCCATGCTGGAGGGCATGGGCGCTGACGCCATCGGTGCCAACTGCTCGCTTGGCCCCCGACAGCTCATTGAGGTTGCAAAACGCCTGATCGATTGCGCATCCGTCCCCGTGCTGCTCATGCCCAACGCAGGGCTGCCCCGTACCGACGCACAGGGCAACACGGTCTTTGACGTGGACGCGGACGGCTTTGCCGAGGTCATGGCACAGGCAGTAACCCTTGGCGTGCGTCTGCCCGGCGGCTGCTGCGGTACAACGCCCGCACACATTGCAGCTACCGCTGCGCGCATCGGGCACTTCACTCCTTCCCCCATAGAAGAAAAGACCGACACGGTCGTGTCCTCCTATACGCATGCCGTACGCTTTGGCAGCAAGCCCTTGCTGATTGGCGAGCGCATCAACCCCACGGGCAAGAAACGCTTCAAGCAAGCGCTGATGGAGGGCGACATGCCCTATATCTTGGAGCAAGGCTTGGCGCAAGCCGAGCAGGGCGTGCACCTACTCGACGTCAACGTGGGCATTCCCGAGATCGACGAGCCGAGCTTGCTGTGCCGCACGGTTTGCGAACTGCAAGCCGTGAGTGACCTGCCCTTGCAGATCGACACCGCTGACCCCGTAGCCATGGAGCGCGCGCTGCGCTCTTACGTGGGTAAAGCCATGATCAACTCGGTTTCCGGCAAGCAGGAGAGCATGGACGCGGTGTTCCCTTTGGTCAAAAAATACGGCGGCGTGGTGGTTGCCCTGACGCTGGACGAGCGCGGCATTCCCGAGACCGCAGAAGGACGCATTGAAATTGCCGAGCGCATTTTGCAAGAGGCTGCACGCTACGGCATTGACAAAAAGGATATCGTATTCGACACGCTGACCATGACAGTCAGCACCGACCCGCAAGCCGCCGTGCACACGCTGCGCGCGCTCAAATATATCCGCGAGCACGTGGGCTGCCATACCGTGCTGGGCGTTTCCAACGTATCGTTTGGGCTGCCCGAGCGAGAGGTGCTCAATAGCCATTTCTTCACGCTCGCCATGGAAAACGGGCTTTCCGCAGCCATTATGAACCCGAATTCTGCCGCTATGCGCAACGCATACCTCTCCTTCCTTGCCCTGCACGGCTTGGATGCAGGCTGCGCGGACTACATCTCGCGCGTCACGCCCGTGGGCGCATCGGCAAACGCGCCGCAAGCGACGCAAAAGGACGCGCTGCCCCCCTTGCAGCACGCCATTCTCAAGGGGCTTGCCGAGGTAGCCGCACGCGAGACAGACGCGTTGCTTGCAACCCACGCGCCCTTGGATATCATCAATACCCACGTCATTCCCGTGCTGGACTTGGTAGGCGCACGCTTTGAAGCAAAGCAGCTTTACCTGCCCCAGCTGCTGCTTGCCGCAGAAGCTGCCAAGGCAGCCTTTGCACGCATCAAGGCGCAGGCAAGCGCGCAAAATGGCGAGGACGGCACGCAGATGCCCTTTGTGCTTGCCACGGTGGAGGGCGACGTGCACGATATCGGCAAAAACATCGTCAAGCTACTCTTGGAAAACTACAATTTCAAGGTCATTGACCTTGGTCGCAACGTGCCAGCCGAGGACATTGTGGCAGCAGTGCTTGCGCACAGCGCACCGCTTTGCGGTCTGAGCGCCCTGATGACCACCACCGTGCCTGCCATGGAGCGCACCATTGCGCTGCTTCGTGATCAAGCCCCCGATTGCCGCATCGTTGTGGGCGGTGCGGTGCTGACCGCGGACTATGCCGCACGCATTGGCGCGGATCATTTCGGCAGCGATGCCATGGAAACCGTCAGATACGCGGAACGCGTACGAAAGGAGCTTGCATGAATCTTTATATCAAACAAAAGATCTTTTCCTGGAACGATTCCTTCTCGGTTTACGATGCATACGAAAACGAGCTTTTTACCATCAAGGGCGCATTGTTCTCGTTTGGCAAAAAGCTGACCGTTTTTGACCAAAACGGAAATGAGCTTTACCGCATTGAGCAGGAGCTGTTCCGCTTCCGCCCGCGCTACCATATCGTCAAGGACGGCGAGATACAAGCCACGGTGGTCAAGGAATTTTCCATGTTCAAGCCGTATTACACGGTCGAGGGTCCCGGCTGGGAGGTACAGGGCGATTTCTTTGATCACGATTATGAGATCACCGACGCAGGCCGCCTTGTCGCCTCGGTGCAAAAGCAATGGTTTACTTGGGGAGACACCTACGAGATCAGCGTGGATGACCGCGCGTACGATCCCGTCGCCGTGCTTGCCGTCGCCGTTATCATCGATTGCGTGCTGGACAGTCAGGATAATTAAAAAATGGCAGAGAACGATAGTTCTCTGCCATTTTTTGTGGTGCGCGGAGCGGTGTAAAGTCCTTATCAAGCTTGACTTTATCTAATGCTACTTGCTCTCTAACTCATATAGCAATGCTTCAAATCTTAAGGCTTCATCCTGATTCATTTTATACCAAATACCGCCCTCAAGTCGAACAAACATATTCGCATAATGATAAACAGTTTCACTTGTTCCGTTGTCATATGCGATTGTGATCTCCCATGACATGCCTGCATATTCCTTTGGGTTTTCATCAAAATCAGTAATCAAGTTCAAATTCACAAAATAATCCACCACCTCTTCGGCAGCCTCACCATCAAATGAATAGTGATATCCCTCGGGAACAGACGAAATGCTGACGGAAGAAACAGCTTCACGGGCAAGCAGATCGAACGAGGGGGCGGGACGCGGCGTTTCGGTCACTTCCCCTACACCGCTCTTGATCTCATCATTTTCCGTACCGTAATCCACGTGATGCATATTGATCTCGGCAAGCGCGATCAGCCAATTCAGATCTTGTTCGGATATCGGAAAGACAATTTCGTTTCTCAAGCACAAGTGTTGGTTAAAGGGATCAAGCGTGAACTCAATGGACGTATTATTTTTGAATTTCACGGTTACCTTTCGCACGACTTGCGCTGTCAGCGGAAGTGTGCCATTCAAATATGCATCACTTTGCTTATGCACATACTGATATTCGGACGGTTGGTACTCCTCTCCTTCCAAAGCGCATGCTTGATCAAAAAAGTGCGTGATATTTGCACGGTCGTCCACAAGCACGCTTTGAACTTTTATTTCGCGATCGTTTTTATATGAGTACTCTTTTTCAAACTTGACGCTCCTTACGTCATCAGCAGAGGTCACGTTGTAAACCGTTTCGAGCAGAAATCCCAATGAAAAAGGCTCTGCTTGATCGTTGTTATAATAGTTCAACGCTTTAAATCTGAATAATTGTGCCTCCCCGTCGACAGGTACGACGATCAGTTCTGCGATATCGTCGTGTCCTTTGAGTTTGTAGAACTTCTGCGTTTCTGTTTCAAGATACAAGTCACCGATCTTGCCCTCGAGTGTCAGCCTTTCATAATTGCTCATTTCATTCACTCTGACATAAGATGCATAATATCTTTCATTCAGTCTAATCAGCGTTGTGATTTCAACCTGCTCGTATGCGCCTTCGTCCGGTGCAATCAGCCACAGCGAAGCACTCACGAGCAAAACAAAGCACGCCGCAACCGATACCCACTTGATCCAAGCGTTCCTTTTCACCTTTTCGGCAGGTGCAGCCGCTTCGATCATTTTCGGATCTATATAGCAAAATTCTCTGTAAAACTCTTTGCTTGTCATACATCAAAGCCCTCCTTTTGCAAATGCGTTTTCAGCTTTTTGCGAGTGCGAAGCAAAAGCATGGCAACTGCACTTTCTTTCATGGCATACTCATGGGCAATTCCCTCAATCGAGCTTGCATACCAATATCTGCGAATAAAGACATTGCGCGTTTTGGTCGGCAACCCTTGCAAAAAGGTATTGAGTGAATCGTGCAAAGCTGCCCCGGCTGCCACATCCCATCCGTCGTTTTCCCCCGGCAAGCATTCAGTCAATTCATCCAGCACTAACGGCACCTGCCCTCTTTTTTTCGTATGCTGTTTTTCGTACAAGTTAAACGCCAACTGCCGACAGATCATGCCCACGTACGGCTTCAAGGACTCGGGGCGCTTTGGCGGTATCGTTTGCCACGTTTTCAGATACGTGTCATTCACGATCTCCTTTGCGTCCTCATCATTCTCAAGGATCTGAGCGGCGATGTATTGGCAGTATCTGCCGTACTTTTTCTCGGTCTCTGCGATAGCAGATTCGGAACGTTCCCAATACAGCTCCACTATTTGCTTATCTTCCATACTTCACACTCCTTTCGTGTGTTCTAAAGCGCTTCAACAACTATAACAGGAAACTGGGCAGTTGCATCACACATTCAGGAAAACTTTTTTATATGATAGCATATTTTTTCAAACATGTTGTGAACGAACAAAGAAGGATTGCCACATGGGGCAACCCTTCTTTTTATGCATTCCAATAATTCTCCTTGATCATCTCTGCCACCTCGGGTGCATCAGGCAGGACAAGGTGGTATTCCTTGCCGTCCTTGGTGTACAGGCGCAGGTGTATTTCGTCCTGCTCGTATCTTGCAAGCTGATCCGCAGAGATGTGCTGCACGGCATAGGGGGTGCGCTCGATCGTGGCGAACACGATGCTCTCGCGGCACAAATACACCTTGCCGTGTACAACGCTGCCGCCCAGATTGAAGTTGGCAATGGTCTGATGGATCACGGGGCTTTGCAGCGTGCGCTCGATCTTGGCATACTGCTTGTTCAGGCGCACCTCGGAAATACACAGCACCACGTGCAACGCCATTGCGAACACCGCCATGGTCAAAAGCGCCACGGGCAGCGCAATCTCGGGGGCGACAAACAGCAAAATCAGCAAGGTCACCGCGCCAAACATTGCGCCTGCGATCAGCGAAAGAAAAATTTTACCCTTCATTCATCTTCCCTTTCTGCGCAAGCAAGGCGCAAACGCTCAAATATGCAAAGGTAATGACAAGCCCAAGCAGCACGCCGCCCACGATATCGGTTAGCCAATGCACGCCGCTTGACAGGCGCAAGGACACCGTGACGCATGCAAGACCGATCAGACAGCTACCGAGCGAGCCGTGCCAGATTTTGGGCTTCAGATATTTGAACAAATACGCAGCGCCCATGCCTTCCACCGAGACAGCCAGCATGGCGTGGCTGGACGGATAGGACGCGGCAAGCGCACCGTCCTCCAGCACGGGACGGCAATTGATGACCACAACCTCAAAAAACAGATACGCCGCCGCCAGCAGCACGTATCCCCCTGCCATGACGTACAGCTCCCTGTCCGCGCGCAAGATCCCCTTGCGGCGAATGACCTGCACAAGCCCCGTGACGCCAAACGCGCCCACGGCAGCGATCAACAAAGCACCGCACAGATCCGAAAGCTTCAAGCTAATGTCAGCCGCAGCATCTCCATGCTGCCCAAGCGCCTCAAACACCGCTTCATTGAGCGTGGCAAAGCCAACCTCTGCCCCACTCTCTCCCGCCGCGCGCACGTCCACGCAGGTCAAGGCAACGGTCAAAACCACAAAAGCAATCAGCAGCACGCACGTCACCGTACTATATATCCAAACTCGTTTGTTCATGAAAACCTCCTAACGTTATCCTCGGGATCATTATAGCATAACCAAGGCGAAAATGCAAGGAAAATCCACCAACGGTAGAGAAAAAGGAGCTGCTTTACAGCAGCCCCTTTTGATATAAATTCAGATTAGTCCTTCTTCTTTACCACGCATGCAACTGCCAGCATAGCAACAAGTGCAAATGCACCGCCGATCACGCTGCCGCAGCCCTTCTTCTCGGTTGCGGGCTCGGTCTCGGTTTCGGGAGCAGTGGTTGCTTCGGTCTCGGGAGCCACGGTGGTCTCGGGCTCGGTGACCTCCTCGGTGGTCTCCTCGGTCGATTCAACGGGAGCAGGAACCGCAAGGTTCTCAATGGTCAAGAAGTGCAGCGCCTTATCGTCCGCGCCGGGCGTGACGGCAAAGTGCACGCTCACGGTCTGACCCTGATACTGGCTCAGATCCACGCCAACGTTCTCAAACACGGCGTGACCTGCGGAAGCGGTCTTGATCCAACCGTTTGCCATAACCTGCTGCACAAGATCGTCAGACGCATCTGCATACGTGCCGCCCTGTACCTCGAACCAGGTTTCCTTATCAAGAGAGTAAAGAATCTTCTTCTGCGAGCCGTTTGCAAACGCATAGCCGCTGATGGTGAGCAGATAATCCTCGCCAAGCGTCAAGGTGCTGCCGTCCAGCGTTGCGGGCTGACGTGCCTCCGCTTCCTTCTGCTCGCCCGACCAATCGGAGCTGTATGCAGGATTTCTCATACCCACAAGATCGGTATAAGGCTCATCGGTGCCGTTTACGCCCTTGCCGTTGATATAGGATACGTCACCTACGTAGTAGTAGGAATAAGAGGGCGCGCCCTGAATGTGCGGAGCGTTGGGATCGGGTGCTACGGGCTCACCGAAGGTGGACTCAAGACCCAGACCGTCCAAGAACTTAATGCCGTAAGTATCGCAGTTGGTGGGGTTGGCATCCGCGCCCTTATAGACCAGTGCCAGACCGCTGATGACGCTGCGCACGCTGTTCTCACCGTCGGATACAGCGCATCTTCTGACGTAATTGTCGCCCTCAAGCGTTACAAACTGCGTAGATCCGCCGCCGTCAAACATGATAGCGGTATAGCAGCCAAGCTCAACTGCAAGCTCCTGCATGTTCTTCATCTGGCATGCTGCGCGAGAGCCGTCTGCCTGCGTGGTGGTGGAGATCATCAGAACCTTACCGTCCTGCTTGATACCTACGATGGTGCAGGGATAGTTGGTGGTCAGCTCCTGACCTCTGTGCTTGCCCTTCTCAACCAGGGTGTAGAAGCCGCCCGTAGCCTCAACTACGTCACTCCACTCAGCCTTGTCGGTCAGATACAGCTTATCCATCTTGACAGAGCAGGTAAAGGACACGGTATCGCCTACCGCATAGTTGCCCTTCTGCGCGTCGATTGCCTTACCTCTTGCGGAAATAACGACCGTCTTTTCGGTAATAGCGGGACGGGCGTTCTTATCGCCGCTTTGAATGACGTGCGTGACCTTACCGCTGATGGTCTTGCCATAGCCGAACGCAGAGCTGTCGCACTCTACGTAGATCTCGTACGCATCCTCATACGCCATGGACTCGGTGCCGCAGCGCTGGTTGTACAGAATGGTGGAATTGGGCGCAGGCAGACGGTTGATGCCCGCTGCACTCATGGTCTTGGACTTAGTCACGTTCTCAATGCTGATCGCGGTATAGGGAGAACCGATGATGGCAGTGCCGTCCTTCTTAACGGCAAAAATGGGCTGATTTGCAGCGCCCGTGCCGCGTTCTGCGTTGTCGTCCTTGGCAAGATAGTTCTCGTCGCCGATCTGCTCGGTTGCCCAGATCTCACCGTTCTTGATCATCAAGCCTCTGGAAACGGAAACGTGCTTGACCGCAGGGCCGGTTGCAGCCTTGCCGTCACCGTCGTAGTCGGTGTGGTATACGATCCAGGGGTCGCCGTTCATGGCAGCAATGACCGTTCCCTCACCCGTCTGGTTGTACGCAACAGCCGCGTTACCCATGGTGTCCTTGGACCAGGTGTAGTCGCCGCAGTTGAGCACCTTGAATGCAACGTTGGTGTTTTTTGGGTTGACCTCAATGACGTTGAGCAAGCCCGCAGTGCTGTTTGCATACACACTGCCCGAGGTCAGCGAATACTGGGTCAAGGAAATGCCGGTGTTCTTGCCGTTGACCACAATGGTCTCGGATGCCTTCTTGTCCATGCCGGTAGGCTCGCCTGCTGCCAGGACAGCAAAGCTAAGCACCGACGCCAGCATCAGCGCACACAAAGCAATGGAAGTAATTTTCTTCATCAATTTCATAAAAGCCGTTCCTTTCGAAATTAGGTTGCATTCATTATAGCATACCGCGCAAGCATTTGCAAGTGGATTTCGTATAATTTACAAGCAAAAAGCCGCAAAACAGCCGCGGCGAAAGCCGCGGCTGCAATGGTTATGACTGTTGCCCGAAAACGTACAGGCAATCATTCTCCGGGATGGGATTTGCGGGCTTTGTATTCGGCATCATTCGTAAGGATTGAATTTGATCAACTTATATTCATCGGTTACCACGTTGACGAGGAGCATATCAGTAAGGCCAAGGGCTGCCCCTCCCCACGAATCCTCATCCGGGTAGTAATTCATGGAGATGATCCCGACCCAATCACCACATGCTATGGAGGGCATGTTTCCATAGTAAAAATCTTCCACGTGGCATAACAGATGGTTATCAGTTCCATCGGAGTTCACAATATAAACGTTTCCGCCAAATTCATCTTTGATGGTTGCACCGGCTTCCGTTTTGATATACCTTGGCTCATCCAATTTCTTGTGGTAAAGGATCTTGTCTGCATAAAAGTAACAGCGTTCAACGTTCTGTGCGATCAGGATTTTTTCACCGGTGGAACGATTTGTTCTGTACAGACAGGCCATACCGCCACCGGGCGCCAGTTGCCATGAGTAAACGTAATTCCCCCATTCACGTTGCAATATTGGGGAATAGTCGCGCTCATCTTCTCCGCTTAAATCTGTAGAGAAATATTCATCTCCGTGCTCCCAAATAATTCTGCCCGCTTCGATTTTGTCAATGGTCGCATACGGGTAATCGCAATCGATCACGTCGGTCTTTCCGCTCTGCGTATCCCATCTGTAAATGACAGCACCGATGATATTTCCGTCCGTTACCTCCAACTCGGAATAATAGAGATAGTAGTTATAGGAAAAAAGACGGCTCAAAACACCGTTTGAGGTGCGTAGCTCCTTGATCTCCATGCTGTCACCGTCATAGGAACGCAGACTGTATTGGCCGTCTATCTCCGTAACATAGTACAAGATATTGCCTATTGCTGCATACCTAAATTCCGGCACTTTGAACTGACAATTTAAACTATGCTCACAAAACGGATCCTGGCAGACCCAGGTTGCCGTGCCCGACGGAATATGGTATTTGATCAATTTGGAGTTTGTCGACGCGTAAATGTAGTCTCCGCCGATATTTCCGGTTTCCATTTCACCGTATTCCGGCTCGCTTGACGTAGTTGTTTCGGACGGCTGCTTCGGAGGCTTCATGGGTCTGTCCGGCTGCTTTTCGCAGGAGCAAGCGAAAATCGCCAGCAAGGCAAGGATCATGATGAAAAATCTGCGTTTCATAAAAGCACCTTCTTTCAAATTCGGGGTTTTATCATTCGAAAGGATTGAATTTGATCAACTCATATTCATCGGTCACTACGTTGACGATGAGCATATCGGTGGTGCAAAAGGCTGCCCCTCCCCACGTGTTCTCATGGGGATAGTAATTCTGTGAAGCCATTCCAACCCAATCACCGCAAACCCACTGGTTGTTCCCTCTGGATGAAAATCCTCCATAGTAGAAATCTTCCACGTGGCACAACCGATGGCTATCGGTTCCGTCGGAGTTCATGACGTAAACGTTTCCGCCCCATTCATCCTTGATGGTTGCACCGGCTTCCGTTTTGATATACCTCGGCTTATCCAATTTCTTGAAGTAAAGGACCTTGTCACCATAAAAATAAAACCAGTCAATATTTTGCGCAATCATAATCTCTTTATTTGTTGAAAGGTCCTTTCTGTATAATCCAACAATGCGACCATTGCTATCGAGCGTCCATCTGTAAACATACTGCCCCCATTCCCGCTGCAATATTGGGGTATACTCGCGCTCATCTTCTCCGTTTAAGTCCGTAGAGAAATATTCATCTCCCTGCTCCCAAATAATTCTGCCCGCTTCGATTTTGTCAATGGTCGCATACGGATGACCGCAATCAATGATATCGGTCTTGCCGTTCTGCGTATCCCACCTGTAAATGACGGTGTCCAACAAGTTTCCGTCTTCGAGTTTCGACTCGGAAAAATAGAGATAATAATTATAGGTAAAAAGACGGCTCAGGACACCGTTTGAGGTGCGTAGCTCCTCGACTTTCATGCTGTCACCGTCATAGGAACGCAAGCTCCATCGGTTGTCTGTTTTATTGGCGTAATATATTATGTTTCCCATTGCTGCATAACCGAAAGGTGATACCGCGAACGGACAGTGCATCGTATCATGCTCGCAAAACACGTCCTGACAGACCCACGTCGCCGTACCCGAGGGAATATGGTATTTGATCAATATGTTGTTTACCGATACTCCGTATATATAATTCCCCCCGATATTTCCGGTTTCCATTTCTCCGTATTCCGGCTCGCTTGACGTAATTGTTTCGGACGGCTGCTTCGGGGGCTTCATGGGTCTGTCCGGCTGCTTCTGCTCGCAGGAGCAAGCGAAAATCGCCAGCAAGGCAAGGATCATAAGTAAAAATCTCTGCTTCATAGATTTCCTCTCTCAATAATGTGAATAAGGTGGATCTTCCGCATTCGGGTTTGTTTTTATATGCAAAACAGCCTTTGCGTTATGATTGCTGCCCAAACACGTAGAGGTAATAATCCTCCAAGGTGGGGCTTGCAGGCTTTGCATCGGCAAAGGGCTGCGTGTCGGACAGGATACGCAGCGTGACCGCCTGCTCTGCCGTATCGGATTTGGCAATGCCCGTGACCGTGAACTTGTTTTGCATTGCGGACACCTCGCTCTCGGGCGCGTCGGTTGTCCAGACCTTATCCGCGATCTGATGCAAAAGCTCTTGCTGGGGCGCGATGCAAAGCACCTCGCCTTTGCGCAAAAGAATGATCTCCTTTGCGATAAACTCCACGTCGGACACCACGTGCGTGGCAATGATCACGATCTTGTTGAGCGCAATGCGCGAGATGTAGTTACGCACGGCAATGCGCTGCTTGGGGTCAAGTCCTGCGGTGGGCTCGTCTAAGATCAGGATCTTGGGGTCACCCAGCACGGCTTGCGCCAAGGCAAGACGCTGCTTCATGCCGCCCGAAAGCGTGCTGATCCTGCGGTGAGATACGTCGGACAGCTCCACCGCCTGCAAAACGCCGTCGATCTGCGCCTTGATCAATGCCTTGCGCTGCTCTCGTGGCAAATCGTCACCGAGGTTTTTGAGCGTGGCAATATACCACAAAAATTCCTCCAAGGTGAAATTGCCGTACATACCGGGATACTGCGGCATAAAGCCTAACAGCCCGCGGAAACGCTTGCCCATTGCGGCAATGCTTTCCACCTCTCCGTTCTCTCCGGAAAACATGATTGTGCCCGCATCCGCCTTGAGATTGCCCGTGAGAATATTCATCAGCGTGGTCTTTCCCGAGCCGTTGGGACCCAGCAGCGCATACACGCCGGGGGTAAGGCTGGCGGAAAAATCGATCAGCGCACGGGTCTTTCCGTATGATTTACTTACGTTTTGAAATGCAAGGATCACTTAAACGACCTCCTTGTTTTGATTTTGATGAAGAATTGCAAGCCCGATGCCGAGCAGCAAGAAAACAATACCTACAGCACCCGCCTTGAGCCAGCCCTCATTCATGCCGTCAAGCAGGAATGCGTTGCCGTCCAAAAACGTTGTCAATCGAAAATGCTGCAACGCGTCAACGCCCATGCCGTAAATTACCTGCGGCAGCTGTATGACCGCAATCAGGATCACGAGCGAGAGATACGACACCTTGACAGGCGCGGTCACGTGGCACGCAAGCACGCATAAAAAGATGCAGGTGACGTAGCGAATGGCGAGGATCAGCACAACGTATTGCCACAACCTCAGATCGGTGGGCGCGTTTTTATAAACTTCAAGGCTGATCAGCGTGGCGTTTGCGTCCTCAAAGGTGGAGGACAGCACAACGGGAAGCAGCTGCATAAACGTAAACACAACAAAGAATGCGGTAGTCAGCAGCGTGCTTACAAGCAGCTTTGCGCGCAGCGTGTCTTTTCGTCCGCGCACCGTGGTGGGCAAAATGCCCGAGAACTTGGAGGAGTACTCCACCGCTACAAGGAACGTGGCAACCATTAAGATCGCCAAGAACAGCAGCACGTCATCTCCCATTTGGTACAGGCGCATCCAGCCCGTGTCGTAAAGCAGCGTCAAGCCCTCAAGTCCGCGCTCGCTTTGGTACGCGCACGCCTGCGATACCCTTGCCAAGGGCATCTCGTGCAGGCAGGCGTAATAATATTCGGTCTCGATCTGTATCATATCAAGCCCTTCGGGCAGCATATCGGGCGTTTCGTTGCGGTATTTGTAGTAGTTTCGATACCCATCCGATACTCGCTCTGCCTCGGCATCAAGATACGCCCAGCGCTGCGCGTCATCCAAGGGCGCAAGATCCTGCACGTAATCGTAATAGATCTGATCCGACTTGCTTGTGTATTCCTTGTAATGCATCACCGCACTTGCCGCAGATGCGACCAACAAAAGCGCAACGGTGAGCACCACGAAGCGGTTTTTGAGTATTTTTTTGAACTCCCAGCCAAGCAGCGCAGTGCCCGCGCCCACAGACGCACGCGTGCCTGCCTTGTGGCGTTCTTTGGCGTTGAACCGAAATCGCGCCAGACACAGGTGCAGCAGCACGGTCAAGCCCATGCAGACAAGGGAAAGCACGGCACACAGCACAAAAATGGCAACCAGTACGGGCACGGGCTTGCCCAGCACGCGCACGCATTGGTACTTTGCAAGGAAGGTGGCAGCATCGGGCGCCGCAATCAGATTGCAATGGTCAAAAATCACGTCACTGTTGAGATATTGGCGGTCGTTGACCACAATATTGACCGCATAGACCAGCACCGAGAGCACCAAGGCGACCAAGCGATTGCCCAGCGCGTAGGTCATAAAGCCGACAAGCGCACACACAGCAACCGTCATACAGGTGCGCACCGCGAACAAAAGCAGCACGGATTGCCAGACGCGCAAGGAATAGGGTGCCGCGATAAATGCAAAAAAGCTTTGCACGTATTCGCCAAGCCCCACAAAGGCGTAAGGGGTCTCGGCAGCCCGCGCACCAAGCAGCATGCCGCACATGGAAATGCCTGCGAACAAGACGTTCAAGGCAACTGCGCACAGCAGCATGGCGCATATCTTGCTGAGAATGTATTTGAGTCTGCCGTCAGCCGTTGCATACAGGATGGGCTGCATGCCGGTTTTGCCGTCCACGCTGAACAGCTGCACAGAGAGGAAGACGACGCAGATCAAAAGCAGCGGATTTGCCGCGTTGAACGAAAGATAGGTATCCCATCCGCTGACGGGCTGCTCTGCAAGCTCAAGATCCTTCAGATCGGTATAAATTTCAATGACATCTTCAAAATAGAGCGTCGCATAGCTGTCCTCGGAGTTGTAAAGGCTTTGCTGATACTGCCGCTTGGCATTGGAGATCACGGCGGAGATCTTTTTCTCGTATTGCCGTGTCTGCTGCGACTCGGGTGCCTTGGATGCCTGATTATAGGCAAGTCCGCCCGTCACAAGCAGCAATATAAGCACGATTGCCACCGTCAGCTTGGACAGGCTGATTTTTCTGAGTTCAAATAATAGTTGTTTCATCATTCATATTGATTAAATTTAATAAGCTTATATTCACCCGTGATCACGTTGACGAAAAGCGTATCGGCTAAACTGTAATTCACTTGCCCGTACGTATCCAAATAATAATTCTGGGATTGGAACCCCACCCAGTCTCCGCAGACCCACTCGTTATTTCTTGCCGATGACGTTCCCGCATAATAAAAATCATCCACGTGGCATAACAGCCGGTTTTCGGTTCCGTCGGAGTTCATGATGTAAACGTTCCCACCGTATTCATCTTTGATTTTTTTGCCGGTTTCGGTATCTATGATTCTTGGAGTCTGCAGTTTTTTGAAGTAAAGAACCTTATCTCCGTAAAAGAAAAAGAACGCAATATCCCGTTCGAGCAGGATCTCTTTATTGGTGGTGAGGTCTTTTCTGTACAGCGCAGCAAATTTCGTTCCGTCGAATACCCATCTGTAAACGTATTTTCCCCATTCGCGCTGATACGTTTGGTTATATTCCCGCTCATCGTCTCCATCCAAATTTGTTGAAAACAACGTATCTCCCTGTTTCCAAACGATCCTTCCTGCTTGAATTTTTTCTATTTTAGCACCGGGATAACCGCAGTCAATGGTCTCGGTCTTACCGCTCTGCGTATCCCACCTGTAAATGACGGTGTCACTCAAGTTACCGTCTACAAGCTTCGACTCGGAAAAATAGAGATAATAATTATACGAAAAAAGGCGATTCAGGACACCGTTTGAGGTGCGCAGCTCCTCGGTTTTCATGCTGTCACCGTCATAAGAGCGTAAATGGAATTGTTCATCGATCCGAACTGTGTAATACAGCATATTCCCGATCGCTGCCAAATTGTGTCCACCTGCGAGGAAGGGGCATTCCATATTGATGTTGTGGTTGCAAAACGGATCCGGACATACAAAAGATGCCGTGCCGGTCGGAATATGGTACTTGACAAGAATACGGGCATCTATCATCCTGTAAACGTAATCTCCCGCAACCGTTCCGGTCTCAACCTCTCCGTATTCCGGCTCACTTGACGTGATTTTTTCAAACGTCGGTCGCTCGGGGCGTGGCTGCTTTTGCTCACAGGAGCACAGCAGGATAGCAAATATTATAAGAGTAATCAATAAAAATTTGTGTTTCATAAAATTCCTCTTTCAATGATGGTATTAGGTGAATCTTCCGCAACCGAATATGTCTGCTCTCAGTTACGGTCAGCTACTGTCAGTTATTTTCACTTTCCGTTAGTCGCTGTTGGTTGTCATTAGTTGCTGTTAGTTGGACATTTGAATGAATCCATCGTCACCGGTCACCCAAGCATAACTTACTGTTTTCTCCATTATGGCAGTAAAGTAAATTCTTTCTCTTGCACTACCTGGGATCTCTAATTCCTCAAGGACAATGGCACAGCTGCCGTTGTCGTTACGGCGTCCGATAATCGCGGTTGCCATACCATGTGTAGGTACGAAAGTAACCCTTTTCGTCATGCTGACACTGTGCTCGCAGTAATTGTCAACTGTTCCGACAAAATACGCTGCATCCGTTTCAAATACGTTGTTTGTATCATGATAATAATTGCGCACGTCATCACCATAATACTCTTCGCCCTCTCCTGTAAGCGGATTGACTCCATAAATTGATGCAAAGCATATACCCACCGAGAAATTAGCCCCGCTGGCTTTTTGCAGCTCTGCATAAGCCGTGTAGCGCAGAGTCTGATTGTTTGCATTACTTACCGCAATGGAGAAAAGGCTGTTGCCGTTTTCATCCCAATACGTATTTCCTCCAAGAATGTAAGCATGAGAGCCCACGCAATAAAAAGAGGCAAGCATAATCATAGCAAGCGTGCAAAGCACGATTCTTTTCGCAGTTTTCATTTTGTGTTCTCCTTTTTTTCTTTTTTTGTTTCCCGATTGCGGAAGATTCTGTGAGAGCTGACACCAAATAATGGCTGAAAACTGCGTTTTGTTACAGTTTTTGGAGAATGTTTACAAAATATGCACAAATTCCGTGTGGTTTGCCTTAATCCCCGTCTATACGGTAATAACGTCCTCAAAGTACAGCGTCGCATAGCTATCCTCGGAGTTGTAAAGGCTTTGCTGATACTGCCGCTTAGCGTTCGTGATGACCGATGTGATCGCTTTCTCGTATCCCTTGGTCTGCACCGACTCGGGTGCCTTGGATGCCTGATTGTAGGCAAGAGCGCCCGTCACAAGCAGCAATATAAGCACGATTGCCACCGTCAGCTTGGACAGGCTGATTTTTCTGATTTCAAAAAATAGTTGTTTCATAGTTTTTGTTATTTTTTATTCGTAAGGATTGTATTTTACGTATCTGTACTCCCCCGTCACAACGTTGACGATCAGCATATCTGTCTCCTGAACACCGCCATCATAGATACACCACGTCAGAATGCCCACCCAGTCGCCGCTGCAAAGCTGGTTGTTGCGGTGCGATGACATACCCAGAATCGGGCAATCGTCTACGTGACACAAAAGCCGCTTATCCGAGCCGTCCAAGTTCATAACGTAAACGTTTCCGCCTAAGGTGTCATAAGAAGTACCATACTCGTCCGAATACCAGATCTCGGGGTTTTCTACAGGCTTGAAATACAGGATCTTATCCCCGTAAAAGTAGAAAAACTCCAATTTTTCATCCGAAATCACGATCTCCTCACCGGTGGTGTGATCCTTGCGGTACATTTTCGTGTAATATTTGTAGTCCTCGGAACATTCCCACCTGTACGTATAGTTGCCGTAAGGGCGGCTGAAATTCATGACGTATACGTCTTCATCATCACCGTTCAAGTCGGTAGAAAAATACTCGTTTCCCCGCTTCCAGACAATTCTGCCCGCCTCGATCGTATAAATCCTGGCTGCTTCGTACCCGCAATCAATGACCTCGAGTACACCGCTTTGCGTATCCAATCTGTAATGCGTGTACTTGAACTCCTCTTCGACCTTAGTGGGTAGCTTTTCCCAAAAATACAGGTAGTAATTATAGGTAAAGGGATTGCCTATCATCCCGTTTGAGGTGCGGATCTCTTCGATCTTCATATCGTCGCCGTTATAGGAGCGCAGATGAATCTGCTCGTCACTTTCCACTATGTAATACAGCGTATTTCCGATAGCAGCCATACGCGGCCAGGAGACCTGAAATTCGCAAGAGGAGGACCACTCCTCGTGCGTGCAAAACGGGTCCGGGCAAACGGTCGATACCGTTCCCGTGGGAATATGGTATTTCAACAGCACTCCGTCGTTTGAATGGTATAGGTAATCTCCCGGCACGGTGCCTGTTCCCATCTCACCATGGTCAGTCTCGCTTGAGGTGACGGTTTCTTTTGGTGGTTTCATGGGTCTGTCCGGCTGCTTTTCGCAGGAGCACGCGAAAATCGCCAGCAAAGCAAGGATCATGATGAAAAATCTGCGTTTCATAAAAGCTACCTTCTTTCAAAATCGGAGTTTCACATTTCGTAAGGATTGCATTTGATAAATCTGTATTCCCCCGTGACCACATTGACAAAAAGTATGTTAGTTGCGAGAAATGACGGGCTGTTCCCCGGTGCCGACACATAGAAGCTCTCGGAAACAAAGCCCACCCAGTCACCGCATACAAACTCGTTGTTTCTGTCCGGTGACGTCATCACATATGCAAAATCCTCCACGTGGCACAAAAGACGATCTCCCGTGCCGTCCAAATTTACAACGTACACGTTACCGCCGTATCGATCTTTGATCTCCACACCGTTTTCATCAGTCCAGACTCTCGTAGGGGCATACTTAAAGTAGAGCAGCTTGTCGCCGTAAACGTAGAAGTCTGCAATATCCTCTGCAATCAAAACCTCTTCGCCCGTGGTAAGATCCTTGCAGTACATCTTATCGATAGTCCACTTGTCAGGCATCTCCCAACGCAGCAGATATTTTCCCCATTCGCGGCAGTAGTTTTGCTCATATATGCGCCAATCGTCTCCGAGCAGATCAGTAGAGTAATAAATGAGATCATCCACCCATACGATTCTGCCTGCTTCCACGAAATCCATCCTGGCAAACGGATGACCGCAATCGATGACTTCAAGTGCGCCGCTTTGCGTGTCCAATCTGTAGACAGTCGTTGTAAATTCGCCTTCAACCTTGGTAGGAAGATGCTCCGTAAAATAGAGATAATAATTGTAAGAGAAAATGCGGCTCAATCTTCCGTTTGTGGCGCGTATTTCTTCCACCTTCATGCTGTCGGCGTCATACGAGCGCAGGCTCTGATGTCCTTCCGGATCAACCAAGGTGTAATACAGCACGTTTCCAATAGAGGTCATCAAGCGCGAATCAACGGCAAACTGACAGTCGGATCCGTATCTTTGGTGCGGACAAAACGGATCCGGACAGACAATGGCTGCCGTGCCCGTGGGAATATGATATTTCAACAAAATACCATTGTCGGCGTAAAATACGTACTCTCCCCCGACGTTTCCTATCTCCACCCCTGCCACTTCAAGCTGGCTTTCTGTGATCTTTTCTTTTGGTGGCTTCATAGGTCTGTCGGGCTGCTTTTCACAGGAGCACGTAAAGATTGCCAGCAAGGCAAGGGTTATAAGAAAATATTGGCGTTTCATAAAAACTCCCTTCTTTCAAAATAGGCGTTTCATTATTCAAAGGGATCATATCTGATCAGCTTATATTCCCCCGTGACTACGTTCACGATCAGCATATCGGTGTCTGTATAGGTCTCAGGCTGCTCGGTACCGGTTGGTCTTAAGTAAATGTTTTCCACCGCAATACCAACCCAATCTCCGCAATTATACTCGTTGTTTCTGCTTGATGACATACCTCCGATCACGCAATCGTCCACGTGGCACAGCAGACGGTTGTCCGAGCCGTCCATATTCATAACGTACACGTTACCGCCAAAGCGATCGATATAGTCCAAGCCGTCCATCACAGCCCAGACTCTCGGATTTTCTTCAAACATGAAATAAAGGATCTTGTCACCGTAGAAATAGTTTGGTCCTATATCCTTGGCAACCACAAATTCCTCCTTGGTGGCTGGGTCCTTGCGGTATATCGTTTGGGTAAAGGTCATATTTCCCGCGCCATACTCGACTTCCCATCTGTACCTGTAGCCTCCCCACTGTTGGCAGAAATTCCATTCATACACGTCCACGCAGTCACCGTCCAGATCCGTCGATAAATACTCGTTACCTTCCTTCCAGATAATCATGTTGTCCTGCACCGTGTAGATCTTGGCAAGCGGATGTCCGCAGTCGATGACGTCAAGCGCGCCGCTTTGCGTGTCCAGACGATAAACCGTCGTCTTGAATTCCTCTTCTACGTTGGTAGGCAGTTTTTCGAAAAAGTACAGGTAATAATTGTACGCAAACAGATTGCCGATCACCCCATCAGAGGCGCGAAGCTCTTCAATTTTCATATCTTCACCGTTATAAGAGCGCAGGTGCATCTGCTCGTCGTCTTCGCTTCTGACTACGTAATACAGCATGTTTCCGATGGCTGACATTTGGGATGGGCCGATAGAAAACGGGCAAGTGATGGCATCGTGATCGCAAAAAGGATCTTGGCAGACTGTGGTTGCCGTGCCCGTGGGGATATGGTATTTTAATAAGAGCCCCTTGTTGCCGACGTTGATTGACCGATAAATGTAATCTCCTGGGATGGTTCCCGTTTCCACCCCTGCCACTTCAAGCTGGCTTTCTGTGATCTTTTCTTTTGGTGGCTTCATAGGTCTGTCGGGCTGCTTTTCACAGGAGCAGATAACGACCGTCAATACCGCAAGAAAAACGAGTAATGCTTTGCATTTCATAAGAGCATCCTTTCAAAACGAGTTAATTCACGACAGCCGCGGCTTTCGCTGCGGCTGTCGGGGTTGGGGAAAACAATGACTATTGGGGATAAATGATAAAGAACGGTTGCTCCATATCCGACGTGTGCAGATAGATGCAGTCATGCTTATCCACCTTTCCGTAAACGACGTTGCTCTCCCACTCTGCAAGCGTGCCGGGATAATTGTAGATCACTTGATAAGCATGCGAATATTCCTTTTCACCGCCAAAGAACTTTAAGCTTGCGGGCAGGTAGATATGCACGATCGGCTGATCTTCGACCAACGCGTCGTTTGCAAAGCAATGGCGTCCGATCTGGATCACGCCCTCGGGAATGCGCAAGGCAACCTCGCCCTGAGCATTCGGCTGCAGGCGACAGTACAGAAAAGCGTTAGGATCCATGATGCGAATATCCACGTCCGTGGGGAAATCGCCGTCCTCGCGCAGATACAGCTTGAGCGTACCCGTGGCGGTGTCCACCAGACACCCGTCGATCATCTTGAGCGTAGGATTCTCCTCTGCTACCGTGACCGTCTCCAGCGAGGGCAGATTTGCCCACATGGCGTTATTGATCGAGCTGACGGTTTTGGGAATGGTAATACCCACGGCACAAGACAAAGCCGCGTCACGCAAAATGGTCAGGCACAGCTCGGCACTTTCCCTGCTGCCGCTCTGCTTTGCCAACTGCACGACCTCACTCACGCTCTGCTCGTACTTTTCCTCATCCCATTCGCAGTACTTGGTCAGATATCCGTAGATCTTGCTGACTTCGGCACTCGATGCAAGCAAGTCAAACACGTATACGTCACCCATCTCTGCAATGGGGTAGATGTTCGCAAGCTCCTCGCGACCGATATCGTCAAGGCCTGCAACCGACAGGTTTAAATAATACGCTCTGAGCTTCTCCAGCTCAAAATTGCTGATGCCGTTTTGCTTTGCAACTTCACACAGCGCTTGCAAGGTCTGGGCGGTCAGCACGTACGGGAAAGACGCAACGTGCGATTGCTTGACTCCGGTAAACTGATCAATATCGATTGCCGTGACGATATCCCCTGCGGGAGAGGTCTCGGGGATCTCGATCACAAAATCCTCGGTAACGCCGGGGGCGGTGGTGATATACTCCAGCGTGCAGGTGCCGTCGCCGCCCGAAACGAAATACAGGCGGTAGGGCTTGCCGTCTTCAAACGTGTCCTGCGCGCTAAGACCTGCAAACTGCGACTGCGCCAGCACGTTTACTACGGGCAGATCCTGCATCAGCGTCCAAAGTGGCTGCGGCAGCGTTTGCTCCAGCTTCCCTGCCATCTTGTCCTGCCAGAGCACGAATCCATCAATTTTCATGAGCTCTTGGGTCAACGCCTCGGAGTCACCCTGAAGCACCGCTCTGCCCACGGGGTTTGATAACATGCCGGCGGGCACGCAGGCGCAAAGTAAGATTGCCACGCAAGCCGCCACGGCAAGCACGCGCACGCGCATTCTTTTTCGAGCATGCTTGCGCGCAAGCTCTTTATCCATTGTAAAATACTGCGCCAAAAGCTGATCGTCCAGCTCTGTCAGTTCTACGAAAAGCTGCTTTCTTTTCATACTGTGATGCCCTCCTGTTCCAATTTTTCGCGCAGCTCAAGCTTGATCGCGGCAAGCTCTTTTCTGACCAGCGTTTGACTGCAGCCAAGTCTTTCAGCAATCTGCGCAATGGTCAGGGAAAAGAAAAATCGCGAGATGAAAATATACATTCTGCGCTTGGTGGTAGACTTCAAGTACGTATTGACGATTGCCATCACGGTTGCGGCTTGCAGCTCTGCTTCGGGGTCGTTCTCGCCCGGCAAAACCTCCTGCACTTCCTCAAAGGGAACGCACGATGCACTCGGCACGCGCTTTTTCCTGTGATCGGTTTCGTAGCGATGTAAGGACAGATTGCGTGTGATCTTGACCAAAAACGCCGGAAATACGCGCGGACGCTCGGGCGGAACGGCATTCCACACACGCAAATACGTATCCTGCAGGCATTCCTCGGTATCCTGCTCGTTGGATAAAATATTAAACGCGACGGTATGCAAATATGCGCTGTATTTCTTATCGGTCTCGGCAATCGCGCGCTCCTCGCGGGCAAAATACAGATCAATGATCTGTTCGTCCGAAAGAAACACATCCGGTTGTTTTCTCGCCATGCTGCACCTCCATGTTTTTTGCTTCAATCCCCTTATCTATCTATATAGACCGCATTTGCGTCCGAAATCGCACCGCTTTTTCAGGGTTTTTCAAAATTATTTTATCATATAGGAAGAATTTTGACAAGTGGGGCGCGCGCAGGAAGATTTTTCCCCTGCGCGCGCCCGTGCAAAAGCAAAACAGCGGCGGGGCGAAAGCCGCGGCTGAAATTGTGTTATTTGATAGGCTCGGTCAGATAGATCAGCAAGGATGCGGAATCGAACACGGGATTTGCATACCCCGGAAGGTCATTCATCACCTGCACCTGGCAATCCATTGCCAAGCGACCGTCCTGCGTGATCACAAAGCCGTTAAATTGGCGATAGGCATAGCTGCTCGTTTCCTCCATGCCATCCAGCGTATCAAGCATAGATTGCTTTAAATACTCAGGAATGCTATCCAGCAAACGCAACGAGCCGGTATAGGCCAGCAGAAAGCCCTCGATGACACGGTTGTCGCTATCGTACAATACATATACGGCATCACAGGACTCATAGCAGCCATTGATTCTTCTGGTATAACCGTACCAATCTTCCCCTTGATAAGATACATGGACACCGGAATCATACTGATCGAAATCGCTTACCAGAGTTTTCAAGTATTCCATTTCAGCGGTAAATATATCTTCGTAAATGCCCTGGTCCATAAACCCGCCTTCAAGCCAAAACATGACGCATTCCCCTGTTTCCTGATCAAAGCGCGCTTGATATTTTCTGCCGTCCGCAGTCTTGCCGGTATAATAATGCGTTGCCTGCAGGACAAGATCCTGCGTGGTGGAATAGCTATACGTCAAAGCATACTCCACGTCGTGCAGCGTCAGCGTTCTTTCCTTGGGGGCGTTGGCGTCAATATAATTCTCACCTTCCACGTCGATATCCTTGACAAACGGATCAAGCTGGGGAGACGGCGTAGCGTCATAGGTCAGATACGCATGGTATTCCGGTTGCTCCAAAAACGCGCCGAACTGCGTATTCTCCCATGCGTATTTGGGCTCTTCTATGGGCGGCTGAATGATCTGCTCAATAATGCCGGTAACCTCCAGCGAGCCAAACAGCTCGGATGCCTTGACCTCTTTTTGGCTGTCAACGTAGTAGCAGATCTCAACAAAGTTCCCATCAACCTCGCCCCACCACGTAACCGTATCGCCCGTGCCCGACGGGTGCGGCTCGCGCTGTTGCGCAAGCAAAAGCATGCGGTGGTCGTCTGTCAGCACAGGACCGTCCATGCCCATGTCTCCGCCAAGTGCATCCAGCACGGCAGTCAGGCGCGCTGCGGTATCCTGCTTTGTCCACGAGTACGTGCAGCGTACCCATTCCCCGTTGTCGGCTTCCACCGTCACGTAAAACGCCTCGTAAGGCTCGCCCGTGTCAACGCTGACCCCCTTGGAGTAGTTCAGCCACGTGATCTCGCCTTGCAAAAGGTGTACAAAAGGCGTCGTGTCCACCAGATTGACAAAATCGATCAGATCTTGACGGCTTTGCGCACCGCCGCCCATCACGCTTGACAGGTATTGCTGCAGCTCCTGCTCGTCCTGACAAAGTATCATCTCGCGCATTTCTGCAAGCTCGGCTGCACTGCGCAGATCAATGGATTCGGGCGGCTGGGGCACGTCCGGAGGCTCGGTTGCGTCCTCACCCGAATCGGTCGTGGTGTCGGGTTCTACGGGCGCGGTGCCATCCTCTGCGTTTGTCGTGTCCTCATAGATCGTCGTATCCTGCTCGCCGCTCGACTGCTCAGGCCAAACGATCTCTCCCGGGTTGATCACGGGCGGTTCTTTTTCAATACTTGCAATCAGCATGCCCACGGGCACGCACGCACTCATCAAAATTGCAAGGCATGCCGCCACGGCAAGCACGCGTATGACGTTCTTTTTACGCGCATGCTTACGCGCCAGACGTATATCCATGCGGTGATAACGGTCTAATATGCCGTCATCGATCTCGCCAACTGCATCAAAAAGCAGTTCCTTATTCATATATCGATGCCCTCCTTATCCAAACATTTGCGGAGCTCTCGCCGAATCTCGGTAAGCTCCTTATTGACCAAGGTAGTGCTGCATGAAAGTCGCTTTGCGATCTGCGGAATGGTCAGAGAATAGAAATAACGTGACACAAATACGTACATGCGGCGATCGGATACGCTTTCCAAGTAACGGCTGATCACCTGCGCAATCGCCTTTGATTTCAGCTCGCGCGCAAGCTCTTGCTGATCGGACACGCATTCGCCAAGCTCGTCAAGCGAAACGCTGACCTCACAGGGCACGCGCTTCTGCCGCTTTGCCGCCTTGTAGCGGTTGAGCGAAACGTTGCGCGTGATCTTTGCCAGATACGAATGGAAAAGCTTGGGGCGATCCGGAGGAATGGCGTTCCACGCGCGCAAATAGGTGTCCTGCAAGCATTCTTCCACGTCCTGCTCGTTGGCAAGAATGTTGTACGCTACAGTATACAGATATTGGCAGTATTTTTTGTCGGTCTCGACAATCGCGCGCTCCTCGCGTGCGAAGTACAGATCGATGATCTGCTCGTCGGACAGATACGCTTCTCGTTGTATTCTTGCCATGCTGCACCTCCTTTGAGTGGATTGTAAGGATCCTTCACCTATAAAGACACCGTTTTTTGCAAACCGTACACGCCTTTTTCCTGCTTTTTCAAATTTATTTTACCATATAGCGAGAATTTTGACAAGTGGGGTGCGCGCAGGAAGATATTTCCTCTTCGTTTGCCCATACAAAAAGCACAACAGCCGCGGCGAAAGCCGCGGCTGTCGGTGGCGCATTACTTAGTCGGGAATTGGAATATGACCGTGCTCGTTGCGTCTGTTGTACGCAAATAGATATAGTCACCCCTATCCATATTGCCAAAGGTGATGCCGCTCTCCCACTCCTCCATAGTACCGGGGTAGCAGAAGACCAAATAGTGATAATAATATGCGTCCTGCATCTGTCCGCCAAAGACGCTTAAGCTTGCGGGCAGATGGATATTGACAACCATCGCCTCCCCAAAGTAAACGTCTTCAAAGCAATTCTTTTTGATTTCGGTAATGCCCTCGGGAAGCTGCAGGGTTACTTCACCTTCCACTTCTCCCGTGCCGAGCTGCAGATCGCAAAGCGCAAATGCATGCGAATCCAAAACGCGAATATCCGCATTCTCCGGGAATTTGCCGTCCTCGCGCAGATACAGCTTGAGCGTGCCCGTGTCGGTGTCCACAAGACATCCGTCGATCATCTTGAGCGTAGGATTCTCCTCTGCTACCGTGACCGTCTCCAGCGAGGGCAAACTCCGCCACACGGCGTTATTGATCGAGCTGACTGTTTTGGGAATGGAAATGCCAACCACCTGTCGCAAAGCCGCGCTGCGCAAAACGGTCAGGCAAAGCTCTGCCTGTTCCCTGCTATCGCTCTTCTTTGCCAGCTTTACGAGCGCATCAATGCTCTGCGCATACTTCTCCTCATTCCATTCGCAGTACTCGGTCAGGCTTGCGTAAACCTTGTTCAATTCGGTTGTCGTTGCACCCGCGTCAAAGACGTATATATCGCCCAGAGCCGCAATCGGGTATGCATCGAGCAACTCCTGACGCGCGTTCTCATCAAGACCTGCAACCGACAATTTCAAATAACGCGCGGCTATACGCGCGTAATCAAAATCGCTGATGCCGTTGGCTTTTGCAGTTTCGCACAGGGAAACCATATCGGCAGCCGTCAAAACGTAGGGAAAATCTGCAGGAGCCCCCGTCTTGACAAAAGAAGGCTGATGGATATTGATCGCGGTCACAACGTCTCCCGCAGGAGAGGTTTCGGGAATCTCGATCACAAAATTCTCGGTAATCGCGGGATCGGTGGTAACGTACTCCAGCGTGCAGGTGCCGTCGCCGCCCGAAACAAAATACAGGCGGTAGGGCTTGCCGTCTTCAAGCGTGTCCTGCGCGCTAAGACCTGCAAACTGCGACTGCGTCAGCACGTTTACTACGGGCAAATCCTGCATCAGCGTCCAAAGTGGCTGCGGCAGCGTTTGCTCCAGCTTCTCTGCCATCTTGTCCTGCCAGAGCGCAAATCCATCAATTTTTATGAGCTCTTGGGTCAGCGCCTCGGAGTCACCCTTAAGCACCGCTCTGCCTGCAGGATGCGCAAGCATGCCAACGGGCACGCAGGCGCAAAGCAAGATCGCCAAGCAAGCCGCCACGGCAAGCACGCGCACGGCAAGCGCCTTGCGTGTGTGCTTTTTCGCCAGGCGCGTATCAATGGCGTGATAACGCTCTAAAATACGGTCGTCCATCTCGCCGATGCCTCTGATAAAGGTTTCTTGTTTCATACGTAGATCTCCTCCTTTTCCAAAAGGATGCGCAGCTCGCGCTTGATCTGTGCCAATTCCTTGCTCACCAAGGACTCACTGCAGGAAAGCCGCTTGGCGATCTGCGGAATGGTCAGCGCGAAGAAATAACGGGATACGAACACGTACAGACGGCGGTCGGTCGTGCCGTCCAAATACTCCGTGATGATCCTGCCAATGGCTGCCGCCTGCACCTGACGCGCAAGGTCGCTCCCATCTGGCAAAAATTCCTGCACCTCCTCCAGCGGCACGCACATGTTGGAGGGCACGCGCTTTTGTCTGCCGTCGCGCTCGTAGCGATCCAGACTCAGATTGCGCGTGATCTTTGCCAAAAACGCGCGGAACACGCGCGGACGCTCGGGTGGAATGGTATTCCAGGTCTTGAGATACGTATCCTGCAAGCATTCCTCTGCATCCTGCTCGTTGGACAAAATGCTATACGCCACGGTGTGCAGATATTCACAGTATTTTTTGTCGGTCTCTTCGATGGCGCGTTCTTCCCTTGCAAAGTACAGATCAATGATCTGCTCGTCCGAAAGACACGCCTCGCGTGTTATCTTTCCCATATTGCATCTCCTTTTGTGTGTTTCAGGGGCTCTTACCTATATAGACGGCATTTTTGCAAAACCTTGTAAAAAACAATTCCATTTATTTTATTATACTGTTTATTATACTATAAATACTGCGCGAATACAAGAACAACAAGCGTATATCGATGGCTCACTCCGTTATCTGCGGGAGGCATCCTTCTCTTTACAACCTTCTTTTACAAGCTTTGGCAAAAATGCCGTCTATATATATGGGTGGGAAAATTTTCAAAGGAGACTGATATGGAAAACGAAAAAAGACGCATTGCTTTGCCTTGGTGGGTGCCGTACAGCATCCCCGTGGTCATCTTTGCCGCGATCATGATATTTATCATTGCAGATAAGCCGGAATACACGGTCACGTTTTCTCCGGGCTACGATGGCGGCAGAAGCAAAACCGAGACGGTGGAGAAAAAGGACACTCTTGCCGTGCCCGATGATATCTATCGCCCGGGCTATACGTTTGACGGCTGGTGGTATGAGGACGAGAGCGGCTGGCGGCTTTGGGATTTTGAAAATGACAAGGTCTACGAGGATATCACGCTGACTGCGCGTTGGGAGCACGTTACGTATACAATGACCTTAGATGCCAACGGCGGCGAGTGCGATATTACGGAATACACCGTGCAGAGTGGAGTGCCATATGAGATGCCTGCTCCTACGCGTAAAGGGTATACCTTTGCGGGTTGGTATTGCGGTTGTCAGAACATGACCAAAGGCATATATCCGTACATTGATGATGTACCTGTCAAAGCAAGATGGGTCACGTATCCGCTTGGCATGTCGGTTCACATTGGCAGATTCGAGCAGGACGGCAACCTTGATAACGGACCCGAAGAGATTGAATGGTATGTGGTGGATTACAAGGATGGAAAATACTATTTACTCAGCAAATACATGCTGTTTGAAATGCGATATTCGAAAAATTACCCGGATGGAGATGAAAATTATGAAGATACAAATTGGGAGACCTCGCTCATCCGTGCGTATCTGAACGACGAATTCCTTGACACGGCATTCACAGAGCAGGAGCAGCAGTATATCGTTCCAACTGCTTTGCCGGAAGGCGTCACCGATCGCGTTTTTCTGTTAAGCAAAGATGACGTTGAGCAAATCGTAGTCGAAGGACTTCTTACTATGGGCATTCCGAGTAATTATTTGATTGCGCAAGGTGTCGAAACAAGAAATGGGCATTGTGATCTCATGGAGCCCGAAACCGTATACAACACAACCTGGTATTACATGCGAGACAAAGTAGAAGTAGACGGATGGGCTTATTGTTACTACAGTTCCATTTCCTTAGTAAGACCGGTTATGTGGATTGATGAGAGTTATTTGATCGGAACAAGCCCCGAGAAAGGAGAGACACCATGAAAAAGCTCCCCTGGTGGGTGCCGTACAGCGTCCCCGTGATCATATTTGCCGCGATCATGATATTTATCATTGCAGATAAACCCGAATACACGGTCACATTCTCTCCGGGTTACGACGGTGGCAGAAGCAAAACCGAGACGGTGGAGAAAAAGGACACAGTTTCTGTGCCCGATGAAATTTACCGCCCAGGCTACATCTTTGCCGGCTGGTGGTACAAGGATGAGGACGGCTGGAGGTTGTGGGATTTTGAGAACGACAAGGTGCTCGAGGACATCACGTTGACTGCAAGGTGGGAGCACGTTACGTATACAATGACCTTAGATGCCAATGGCGGCGAGTGCGATATGACCGAATATAAAGCTTACCCGAACGAAAAACTCAAGCTGCCCGTACCCACAAGAGAGGGCTACACTTTTGCGGGATGGTTTATCGGTGAATACGATGCCGACAAAGGTATTTACGTTTGGCCCGGCGATTGCTATGCCAAAGCCAAATGGGTGACCTACCCGCTTGGTATGACGGTTACGATCGGTCGCTTTGAGCAGGATAACAATCTTGAAAACGGGCCTGAAGAGATCGAATGGTACGTCATTGATTACCAGGACGGGAAATATTTTTTAGTCAGCAAATACCTCTTGACCTACCACAGATATGCCGAGAGTAATTATGACAGGACATGGGAAACTTCCTTGCTTCGCGCCTATCTGAACGGTGAGTTTTATGATACGGCATTCACCGAACAGGAAAAGCAATTCATCACGCCCACCGTATTGCCCGAGGGCGTGACCGACCGCGTATTCTCTCTTTCAAAAAAAGACGTGGAGGATGTCGTCATCGATTGGAAAATGGTTATGGGCATCGCGACTGACTACGCTGTTTCGCAGGGTTTGAGGGTGTATAACACTGCCTTCAACCCCATGCACGAGAACAGGGTGTCCTATGACATCGCATGGTACTCCATACGTGGAGCTTCCGTTCTGTGTGGTGCTTTTGGCAACACATTCGGCAAAAATGGAGTTCGCCCTGCTATGTGGATCGATGAGAGTTATGTAACCGGTAACGAATGAATTGATTATGAAGGAGAATTGACTATATGAAAAAACAAGATCTTTTCAGATGCATTGGTCAGATAGATGACCACATATTGGCGAGGTATTTTGCAATAGATAAGAAGTACTTGCGTCGGAGTAAACGGCGTGTATTTGGTATTGCACGACACAGAAAACATTGTTGTAAGAGTAACGATAAATAAGAAAACCATTAAGAAAGGAATACATATATGAGCTTTAAGAGACTTGCTTGCTTTACCTTAGCTGCATTGCTGTTATGCAGTATTTGTGTGTCGTATGCGGCTTGCAACGACAAAGATAAACACGAGATCAACGAGCTGCACCAAACCAAGGTAGTCAAAAACGACCTTGCCGAATACGGTAACTTTGTCTGGGCGGAATCGAGCAGAATTTATCGCTTTAACCGAAAGACCGAGACCTTTTATACCGCCTGCATCGATCCCGAATGCGACGGCAAATGCCCTGTGGATTGCGTCTTCAGTTACTTTGCGGGCGTGCACGATCAAAAGCTGTATTTTTTAGGCTGGCAGCAGTTTACGAACATCACTATGCTTGCCTATCAGGACGTTGTGACCGGCGAGACCCACGTGCTCAAGACCATGAGCGACACCGCAGACCCCAATGCCTACTTGACCTTTATTGACGGCGATTGGTGGTACTACAAATGCATGCTGCTCAAGGAGGGCGGAGACGCCACCAAGCCCACGGATTACGAGCCCTATATTTGCAGAATTTCGCTTGACGGCTCCAAGGACGAAACCGTTTTCAAGCTTGCAGATACCGAATTTTTATATATGGCAGCGGACGGCAAGGTGGTGACCGCGCACACGGATAAGCTGTACGTAACCGACGCGGAGACCAAGCAAAAGGACGAGCTTTTCAATTTTACGCAAAACGGATATAAGTCCGTCATGTCCAATGCGCAATATTTTGACGGCAAGATGTATTTCACCGCCTTAAGTCCCAACATGGCAACCGTGCAATATACGGGCGGACAGCAGCGCATGTCTTTCCTCGTGCGCATTGACCTTGACACCCGACAGGCAGAACGAGTGGTGGAAGGACCCGTGGAAAACTTTACCGTGACCGAGCAAGGTATCTATTACGTGCCTTTCAAGATCCGTTATCATTACGTACCGGATGATTACGAAAGAAACCCCAATAAGGTGACCTACTGCTTGTTTGAAGAGTCCATCTATTTGTGTAACCACGACGGAAGTAACGCCAAGGTCGTGTACACCAACGACAAGCTTGACTTTACGTTCTATTTCACGGTCATCGACAACACGCTGTACGGCTGGCTGTCCGATTACAATGAGCAGGAAAAAAGATTTTCCTCCTCGGGCTATTTCGGATCGGTCAACTTTGACACGGGGCGCATCGTACACGCCGTAAAGCCGGATAAGGAATGATGCGCCTATATAAATCCGAGCTGCGAAAGCTATGCAGCTCGCGGACGGTATGCATTGTTTTCATCGTGCTGCTGTGTATCAATTTTCTGCTTACGGCATATCTGTCAAAGCCCTTGCCCCACGAGGACGCCAAGAGGCAGGCATTCGAGGACTATTTGACCGATCCCGAGAAGACCGCGCAATATTACAAGGAACTGCAAATGCTTGCATCCTTGAACGAGCGCGAGGAGCAGCCGAATTTTCCGTACTCCTACTACGGCTCGCCCGAGTACGATGATTTTCTGATCCTGCGACTGATGTATAAGCGTGCTGAGTATCTTGAAAGCGGTTATACCAAGCAGGTCGACAGCATCATTTCGATGAGCGAGCGTAAGCTGGACGATATGTACAGCTTTTACTACGACGACGGCGACTATGAGATCAAGGAACAAAAAGCGATCCTTGAGAGATACCGATCGATCAAGCAAAACGTGCAGCTTCCGCGCGAATACGCGCACGGCTACGACACCTACATCCAAAACAATACGGTCTCAGTCTTTGTGCTGCTGTGCGTATTGGTCTTTGCGTCGTACCTGTTTTTGGACGAGCGCGCCTCGGGCTTTGAGAGCATTTTACGCTGTGCCAAGCACGGGCGCGGCAGGACGTTCGTTGCCAAAACCCTTGCTCTGCTGACTTGTACGCTCTTTTTCGTGGTGGTCTTTTCGCTGACTACCTTTGCTGCGGTGGGGTTGATGCAAGGCTACTCGGATATCACCAGCCCCATCCAAGTCTTTGAGGACTTCGCCAAGGTGCCTTACGAGGTGTCGATCCTTGGCTATATGCTGCTGCAAATGCTTGTGCGCGTGGTGGCGTTTGCGCTGATTGCCGCCTTTGTATCTTGCCTTGCGTGCCTGCGATTGCCCTACGTTGCCTCGATCGGCGGGGGGATTGCGCTATACGGTGTCAACGTGCTGATCAGTACGCGCACCTACATGGGCACAACGCCTGCGGTGCGCTATCTCAATCCTGCCGCCATGATCGAAGCCTGCGCATTGCTTGGATTTGACCGATACCTTTCATTGTTCGGCTTGCCCGTTTCTTACGTTGTAACGGCACTGCTGCTCTCGGTCATGGCAACGGTAGCGCTGTTTGTAACGGGCGGGATTCTGTTCTGCCAAAACGTGCGCGTGCCAAGCCTGCGGAAAAGCTTCAAGATGCCTAAGATTCTTGTTCCCAATCTTCCCGTGGCAAGAAAAAAGCACGGAAAAGTGCACACTTTTGCTTGGTATGAGCTCAAAAAGAACCGCTTTTTACTGCTTCTGGCTGCAATATGCGTGCTTTTGGCTATCAAAAGTGCGTACGTGGACAAGACTGTGGGTACGATGGAGAGCTATGACCAAGCCATTTATTACGAGTACGTGACCACCGTGCAGCCCATGGAAAGCGACGAGCGCACCGCATACATGAGGGCAGAGCGGGAGCGCATTGATACGATTCTGTTTGCCGCAGAATCCAATCGAAACGCATTCTCCAATGACCAAATGACGGCAGAGGAATATTTTGCCTATTGCGAGCAGCTGACCGACGCAAGGGCACGCAACGGTGTGTTTGCCCGTGTGGAGAACTACGTAAATTATATTGAGCGCAAGAATGCCGAAACGGGCGGTGACGCCAAAATCATTTACAGCATCGGCTACGAGCGGCTTTACAACTTGCCCTCCGACGCATTTGTGTGCGCTGCGCTGATGCTCTTATGCGTGGGTACGTTTGCGGTAGAATACGCGTCGCAATCCTCAAAGGGCGGCTTTTCGCAGATCTTGCGTGCCACCAAGCACGGCAGAAAGCACACCTTTGCTTGCAAGATCATCACCTATGGCGCACTCGGCGCGTGCATCTCGGTCGCCTTTCGTGCTGCAACGCTGTTGATCGTGTCTCGCAATTACGTGCTGCCCGATTTGGATGCCGCGCTGTATTCTATCCAAGCCTTTTCCGATGTGACGTCGGACGTCACGATCGGGCAATACCTGCTGCTTGACCTTGGGCTGCAGATCCTGCTTGGCGCGATCTTTGCCGTGGTAGTCTGCACGCTCTCCTGCTTTTGCAAGCGTCCGCTTGCCACAATCGTTGCGAGCGTATTTGCCATCGGCTTGCCCGAGGTGCTTGCGAGCACCGTGCTGCCGCAGTTCGCGGCGTTCAGCATTCTCTCGCTTTCCTCACCGCTGCGCGTGACCGCCCTTTCAGCGCAAAAGCAGCTGTCCGGCGGTGATTTCACATATTTTTGGCGTGCTTTGACGCTGTATCTTTTGTTGGGCGCGGCACTCGTGCTGCTTGCAGGGCGCAAATTCTGCAAATCTTATTACAATGGGGGCTGCCATGAAGCTTGAACTTAAACATATCAGTAAATCATACGGTGCTGTTCGTGCGCTCTCGGATTTTTCCGCAGAGCTGACGCCCGGCATTTACGCGCTGCTGGGGCCCAACGGCTCGGGCAAGACCACGCTGATGCACATTCTGACCGACAACTTAAAAGCGGACACAGGAGAGATCTTGTATGCGGATGATAACTGTGAGAAGCAAAACGTAAAGGCTATGGGCGAGCAATTCCGCGAGAAGATCGGTTTTATGCCGCAGTACCCGGGCATGTACCCCAATTTCACAGCCAGGCAGTTTTTGCAGTACGTTGCCGCACTCAAGGGTGTTGGCGAGAAAGAGAAAAAGCGCGCCAGAGACGCGAAAATCGACAGACAAATCACCGAGATTTTGGACGAATTGGAGCTTTCCGACGTGGCAACACGCAAGATCGGCACCTTTTCGGGCGGCATGAAGCAGCGCCTCGCCCTTGCGCAGGCTGTGCTGGGCGATCCCAAAATCTTGATTCTTGACGAGCCCACCGCAGGGCTTGACCCCAAGCAGCGTATCGCGGTGCGCAACTACATCTCGCGCATCTCGCAGGACAAGATCGTCATCATCGCCACGCACGTGGTGTCCGACGTCGAATTTATCGCCAAGGAGATCATCATGCTCCGTAAGGGCGAGATCGTCAACATGGCAGCTCCGCACGTGCTGCTGCAGGAGCTTGCGGGCAAGGTGTGGGAGATCTGTGCAGAACAAGACCGGATTGTCGAGCTGCAAAACGCCTTTGCGGTCACCAATATCGCAACCTCGGAAAAGCACGCGGGTAAGGTAGTGCTGCGCGTGCTGTCCGACATACAGCCGACAGCGGACGCGACTCCTCTTTCCCCCATGCTGGAAGACTATTATTTGTACACATTCGGCAAAAAAGAGCAATAAATATCAACGCAGGACCGCGGCACTTCGCGGTCCTGCATATTTTTGCATATTACATCTCCTCAGCCAAGGTTCTGCGCTTTTTCCATTTTCCCGAGAGGAAATAGATCAGGCTGGGGATGGCGTAGCCGTAGGGTGCAAGACCGTAGCCCAGCACGAAGCCGAAGAATCCCCATCCGAACGCGATGCCGAACAGCCACGAAAGTCCTACGCGCAGCACCACGCCGTCCAAAAGCGCCAGCACCATGCACAGCTTGGCGTGCCCAAGTCCTTGGATAAACGCGCCGCTGCCGCGCATGACGGCAAACGCCGGGAACATCCAAAGGATCGCCGCGATAAACTCGCCCGACATGGCGTGCACGGCGGGGTCGTCCGAGAACATCATAAACATCTGCTTGCCGAAGCACACGTAAGCGAGAATGAAGGCTGCCGTGAGCGCAAAGGAATAGATCCACGCCCAGCGCACCACCTGCACGGCGCGCTTTTGCTCGCCCGCGCCGATGTTCTGGCTGATCATGGGCATGGCAGCATACTGAATGCCCTGCGAGATCTTGTTGATGATATCGTCAATGCGCACGCCTACGCCAAAGGTAGCGGACGCCTCGACGCTGATGATATTGATCTGCGCGTTGACCACCAGCATGGAAAGATTGATAAAGCCGGATTGGATCGCCATGGGTACGCCCTGCTTGGCGATCATGCCCACGTATTTCAAATTGGGTATAAAGTTCTCTGCAGCAAAATCGAAGCCGAACGCCTCTCTCTTGCGGTACAGATAAAACAGCGAAAAGACAAACGACGCGCCCTGACCGATGATGGTTGCCCACGCAGCACCTGCCACGCCCCAGCCAAGCCAGCCGGTGAACAAAAGGTCAAGCACCAGATTGACCGCGGACGCAATGCCGATGAACATAAACGGACGCTTGGCGTCTCCCATGCCGCGCAGCACGGCGGACACCATGTTGTACCCCGCGGTAAATAACAGACCCAACGCGCAGATGACCAGATAATCCATTGCCATTGCGTAGGACTCGGGCGGGATATGCATAGCGATCAAAATGGGATTGCGGAAGGTCAGAATCACGCCTGCCAGCACCAAGGAAAGCGCCAGCACGAACCCGAACAGCGTGCCCATAATGCGGCTCATTTCCTTTTTCTTGCCCGCACCGAGCGCTTGCGCAACCAGCACCTGCCCCGCGTTGGAAAAGCCGAGACAGACCATGGTAGCAAAGTTGACGATCTGCGAGGATTGCGACACGGCGCTAAGTCCCGGCGTGCCCACAAACTCGCCCACGATGATCATGTCAATGGTGCTGTACAGCACCTGCATGGCGTTGGACGCCATAAAAGGCAGCGCAAAAAGCAGCAGCTGCCGTGAAATATTCCCTTGTGTAAAGTCCTTTCGAAGCGTCTTGGTCGCCAAGGTCATGCCCTTCTTTCTGTGTTCTACCCTTCATTATAGCATAGATTGCCGAACTTTGCAATGTAAAAATTCTTTTTTTGCGAAAAAAGGCTTGACGAACCGCCAAACCCATGATATAATATACGAGTTATTGGGGTGTCGCCAAGCGGTAAGGCACTAGACTTTGACTCTAGCATTCGTCAGTTCAAATCTGGCCACCCCAGCCAGAAAAAAGCACTTGCTTAGGCAAGTGCTTTTTTCAGTGAAATAAATCCCTGACGGGATTTGTGAAATGCACTTCGTGCGTGAAATACGCTTCGCGTGTGAAATGCGCTGCGGCGCGTGAGGGGATTTATTTCATTTCACATTGCGACCAACGGGAGCAATATTTCACAATTCACGAAGTGAATTATTTCACATTCGCCGCAAGGCGAATATTTCACCAAATTTTCGACTCTAAAGTTTTTC
>JAZRDG010000098.1:0-29612 GCA_045660125.1 Eubacteriales bacterium
GGTCATCTCTGCAAGGTTAGCGCCCTTACCGCCCAG
This sequence comes from Eubacteriales bacterium, assembly GCA_045660125.1. Lineage (GTDB taxonomy): Bacteria > Bacillota > Clostridia > Oscillospirales > CAG-272 > SVQP01. The sequence goes on from JAZRDG010000098.1 coordinate 37, forward strand.
CAGCTCACGCATGCTAGCGTTGCCTTCTGTAAACAGGTAGCAATACTTCTTTGCCATGTAGGTAATACCTCCATATAATAAAATTTTTATAAACTATTTTTGGCCGCGCAAAGCCATACCCGGAACGGCATGACCCTGTTACGGCATTGTTCATTATAACATACTTCCCTGCATCGGACAAGTTTTTTCAATATATTTATTCCTTTTGTATTTGTAAACTTTTTTTGAACGCGGTCACAATGCACAAAAAACCTTTGACACGAGGGCGGATTTCGTATATAATATAGGTCGGAAATAAAAAACGCAGGGCGAGGGAGTTTTTCTCTCGCTTTATGGTCATTTGCGAAAAGAGGACAACATGAGCAACATTTTTGATATTTTTAAGAAGATCGAGCAGGAAAAGACAAGCACGGGGCCTGTGGAATACCTGATTGTGGGTTTGGGCAACCCGGGGCGTGATTATGAGAACACGCGCCACAACGCGGGCTTTTTGTGCATAGATTACATTGCGGCAAAGTGCGGCGTACAGATCAACAGAGCCAAGTTTTCGGCACTGGTGGGTGAGGCGACCATCGGGGGCAAGAGATGCTTACTTGTCAAACCGCAGACGTTTATGAATCTTTCGGGCAGAGCGGTGCTGGAGGCATCGGATTTTTACAAGATCGCGCCCGAGAAGATTTTGGTACTGTCCGACGACGTGAATTTGGACGTAGGGCGCATGCGTTTGCGTGCAAAGGGCTCTGCGGGCGGACAGAAGGGTTTGGAGAATATTATTTTGAGACTTGGCTCGGAGGATTTCCCGAGATTGCGCATGGGCGTAGGCAAGAAGCCGCACCCTGATTTTGACATGAAGGACTGGGTGCTTTCGGAGTTTTCGAAGCAGGACCAGAAGATGCTGTTCTCGTGCTTTGAGACGGCGTATGAAGGGATTGTCAAGCTGGTGAACGGCAAGTTCGAAGACGCCCAGATGCAGTGTAATAGCCACACCTACAAAGAATAACCCCCACCACACGGACACCCCCACTCTCGAAAGTTTTTACGTCGCTTTTTTCAAAAAGCGACCGGGGCTCCTGGGGCAGAGCCCCAAGTCGCCTCCGCAGGGGCGAAACTCTCTTAAACGGCATTTCTTTGGTTCTTTCTTTGTGCCTACTTGCTCAAAGAAAGAACGAGAACGGTTTTCTCACATAACATCATAACGGACATGGCGGTTCGTTTTTTGCATTGAGGTAACTCTCTCCGTTCTTTTTTGACGGAGTAGCCGCAAAAAAGAACCAAAAAACGGCGTAAAAAGAATTTCGCGCCTGCGGGCGCGAGGAGGGCGGCGCGCCCTCGACTGCGCCGCCTTTTGAAAAAGGCGGGCGAAAACTTTTCATCCTGTAATACTTAACCAAAAGGAGTTCACATGAACTTACTCGTCGATGCCATTCGTCAGGATGGCGAATACGGGCAGCTGCTCGCTGCCGTTAAACGCGGCTTTCGCGACAAGCCCCTCCCTTTGCTCGCCAATGGGCTTTGCGAGGGTGCTTCCGATGCCTTTATCACTTCCCTGCTCCAAGATACCGCCTCCCTCACCCCCTCCACCGCTATCATCGTTTGCGCCGAGGAAAAGGAGTGCTTGCGTACCAAGGATATGCTGGAGCTGTTCGGCATCACCGCCGCTTTCTATCCCGTTCGCGATCTTACCTTTTATAACATCTCCGCCTCGCATGAATACGAGCATGAGCGCATTCGCGTGCTCACCGGTATTCTTTCGGGGGCTTTTGACGTTGTCATTACTACCCCCGACGCCATGCTGGGCTATACCATCCCTGCCGACCGTTTGCTTGACGCCACGCTCACGCTCGATTTCGACACGCGCATTGATCCCGACGAGCTCTCGCGCCGTCTGATTGAGGCAGGCTATGCGCGCATGGACATGGTAGACGGCGCAGGTCAGTTTGCCCGTCGCGGCGGCATTGTGGATATTTATCCCCCCATGGGCACTTTCACCGACGAGGACGGCAAGACCATTGAGGGTGCGCATCCCTTGCGTATTGAGCTGTTCGACGACGAGATCGACCGTATGGTCTTTTTCGACGTGGACTCCCAGCGTACCGTCACCTCGATCTCCTCTGCCACCATTCCCCCGGCACGCGAGATCCTTTGCAGCACCGAGGCACGCACCGCCCTTGCCAAAGCCATCAAAGACAAGCTGCGAAGCTGCCGCGACGACGAGGCGCGCAGCATTCTTTCCGCCGAGCTTGCCGCACTGGGCACGGGAACGGGCGACGCTGCGGCAGAGCTGCATTTCGTTGACAAGTACATTTCCCTGATCTACCCCGAAAAATGGTCGCTGGTCGATTACTTTGACCGCAAGCCGCTGATCTTGGTGCGCTCCACCTCTGCCGTCAACGACCGCCTCAAGGCTGCCGTATGGCAGACCAACCAGACCGTGACCGAGCTCATGGAATCGGGCACTATCTCCTCTGCATACGCGGAATACCAAAAGCCGCAGGCGGAATTTGAGCGTTTTCTTGACACGGGCGTGACCGTGCACGTGGACTCGCTCTCCTACGGCATGTCGGGCAAGCGACTTGGCGGCATTTTCGGCTTCCGCACCCGTCACATGGTCTCGTATGCCGAGAACTTCCAGCTGCTTTGCGAGGATCTGACCGGCTACATGCGCGGCGGCTACCGCACGGCGGTTATGACCGAGAACGAGACCGCTGCCAAAAACCTTTCCGAAATGCTCTCGGAGCACGGCTTTGATACCGTGGTGGAATCGGCAAAGCGATCCCTTTCGGCGCAAGATCTCAAAAAGGACGAGGTCACCATCATCTGGCGCAGCTTCCTTTTCGGCTACGAGCTGTTCACGCCGCGCATTGCGCTGCTCTCCACCAATCCCGACAGCAAGACCGCCACGCTTTCTGTGCAAACCAAGCCCACGCGCAAGAAAAAGCAGCGCGAGGGTACGGCTGCCATTCTCTCTTACGCTGACCTGACCGAGGGCGACTACGTGGTACACGAGACCCACGGTATCGGTATCTATACAGGCATTGAAACGCTGAGCACCTCGGGGGCTAAGCGCGACTACATCGGCATCAAGTACGCAGGTGCCGACAAGCTCTACATTCCCGTGGAAAAGCTGGACATGGTATCCAAGTACATCGGCGCACGCGCCGAGGACGGCACGGTCAAGCTCTCCAAGTTCGGCACGGACGGCTGGCAGAAATCCAAAGCCCGTGCCAAGGCTGCGGTCAAGGACATGGCAAAGGAGCTGATCCAGCTTTACGCGCAGCGCATGCGCATCAAGGGTCACGCATTCCCGCCCGACGAGGATTTCCAACGCGACTTTGAGGCAGCCTTTGCCTACAGCGAAACCGACAGCCAGCTGGACGCCGCCGAGGACATCAAGCGCGACATGGAAAAGCCGGTTCCCATGGACAGACTGCTTTGCGGTGACGTGGGCTACGGCAAAACAGAGGTTGCCTTCCGTGCAGCCTACAAGGCCATCATGGGCGGCAAGCAGGTAGCGATCTTAGTGCCCACCACCATTCTCGCCCTGCAGCATTTCCAGACCGCCACCGCGCGCATGCGCGCCTTTGGCGTCAATATCGACATGGTATCCCGTTTCCGCACTCCCAAGCAGCAGGAGCAGATCTTGCGCCGCCTTGAGCGAGGCGACCTTGACATGATCATCGGCACGCACCGTCTGCTTGGCAAGGACGTCAAGTTCAAGGACCTCGGTCTTCTGATCGTGGACGAGGAGCAACGCTTTGGCGTGGCGCAAAAGGAAAAGCTCAAGCAGCTTGCGGGCAACATTGACGTGCTTTCTCTCTCGGCGACCCCCATTCCCCGTACGCTCAACATGGCAATGGGCGGCATTCGCGATATCTCGGTGCTTGACCAAGCCCCCGGTAACCGCTTGCCCGTACAGACCTACGTGCTGGAGCACGAGCCGCTGATCATTTTGGAGGCGATCCGCAAGGAGCTGCGCCGCGGCGGTCAGGTATTCTATCTGCACAACTTTGTGGAAAGCATTGACAAGGTTGCATCAGACCTTGCAAAGCAGCTGCCCGATGCGCGCATCACGGTGGCGCACGGCAAGATGGACAAGGACACCCTGGAGGACATTTGGGAAAGCATGATCCGCGGCGACATTGACATTCTCGTCAGCACCACCATCATAGAGACCGGCGTGGACGTGCCCAACGCAAACACGCTGATCGTGGACAACGCGCACCGCTTAGGTCTTTCCCAGCTGCACCAGCTGCGCGGCCGTATCGGACGCAGCGCGCGTCGCGCGTACGCATACTTCACCTATCCCGTTAGCAGAGCGCTGCCCGAGATCGCGCAAAAGCGTCTGGAGGCGATCCGCGACTACGCCGAATTCGGCGCGGGCTTTAAGATCGCGCTGCGCGACATGGAGATCCGCGGTGCGGGCAACCTGCTCGGCGCGGAGCAGCACGGTCACCTTGACGCGGTGGGCTACGATATGTACATCAAGCTGCTCAAGAACGCCGTGCTTGAGGAAAAGGGCGAGCTGCCCGAGCAAAAGCAGGAATGCACCGTCTCGCTGGATTACGACGCTTACCTGCCCGAATCTTACGTGCGCTACCCCGGTCAGCGCATGGCGCTTTACAAGAGAATTGCACTCATTGAGACCGAATACGACCGCGACGACATTGCAGACGAGCTGCTTGACCGCTACGGCGACCTGCCCGTGCAGGCAGAAAACCTGCTTTACGTAGCACTCATTCGCGCAGAGGGCGCGGCTTGCGACATCAGGCAGATCCGACAGGACGGCAGCACAGTTGCCATTTATCCCAACAAATTCCGCTACGAGGTATGGGCTGATCTTTCGCGCATGCTTGGCGGCAGACTCAAAATGGTGCTGTCCGGAGAGCCGCACATGGTGCTGCGACTCAAGGAAAAAGAAAACGCTTTGCGGCTTATTCATAAAATGTTCGTAAAATATACGGAACTTAGCAAACAATCCGACGATTGAATGCGTTATAATGTAAGTAGTAACAAAAGAAAAGGAATCAATATATGAAACGCTTTACAGTCAAATTACTCCTGCTGCTTCTGACGCTTGCGCTCTGCCTTCCCCTTTTGGCAGGCTGCTCGGGAAAGAACGGCAAAACGCTCTTGGAGATCGAGGGCGTTAAGGTCTCTGCCAACACCTACGAGCTGCTGCTCTCGCGCATGAAGGGCATGCTGGCAAGATCGCACGGCACCGCCATCGACAAGGACGATTTTTGGACCACCGTGGTGGATTCCGACAACACCACCTACGATCAGTCCCTGCGTGACGCGATCCTTGAAAACGCCAAGACCTACGCCATTGGCGTGTACCTGTTTGATCAGGTATACGGTCTGACGCTGCCCAAGGCAACGCTTGACAGCATTGACGCAGAGCTTGCGGATTTTGTGGAATACGACGGTGACGGCTCCAAGGCTTCCTTTAACCAGGTGCTCTCCGAGTTTGGCGTCAATTACGACATTCTCCGCCAGACCTACATCATGGAAGCCAAGATCGACGCGCTCAAGCTGCACCTGTACGGTCAGAACGCCTCCAAGGTTGCAGACAACGTCAAGGACGAATACTGCCAGGAGAACTACGTGCGCTTCAAGCAGGTATTCCTTGCCTCCTACTACTACGTTTGCGAGACCGACGCCAACGGCGACGAGATTTACTACACCGAAAACTCGCTTGGCAACAAGGTAGTCTGCTACGACAAGGAAAACGGCAAGACCAAGACCGACAAGGACGGCAACATCATCAAGGACAAGGACGGCTACGACGTTTACTTTACCGAGGACGGCAAGATCGCTTACGACCAAAAGAAGGGCTCTACCGCATTCGTGTTTGACAAGGACGGCCAGCCCGTAGTCGGCGACTACTCCAAGGAGGAGCTTGCCGAGATCAAAAAGGAAGCCAACACCATTCTCTCCAAGGTGCCCGCAGGCGAATACAACTCCTTTGAGATCTTTATGGAGCAGCGAGGCGAGGACGAGGACGCACAGACCTACGAAAACGGCTACTACCTGCATCACGATCCTGCCAACTACGCTGCATACCCCTATCTGGAAAGCATTGTGGAAGAGCTTGCCGACATGGAGGTTGGCGAGGTTGCGCTGGTGGAATCCGACTACGGCTACCACGTGATCATGAAGTACCCCGTTGAGAAGGGTGCGCACTCGGACAAGGACAACGAGGACTGGTTTGAGGGCTTTGAGCAGGGCTTGACCGAGCAGCTGTTCATGACCCTTTGCAAGGAATACATGGATAAGGTCACGGTAGACGAGGACGTGCTTGCAACCGTTCCCTCCATGAAGGACATCGGCAAGAACTATTATTACTGATACCGCACAAAACACGGAAAGGACGTTACTTATGAAAATTCGCGTATTGTTAGTTATGTGTGTCTGTCTGCTTTTGACGCTGACGCTGTTTGCATGCAACACGCCCGAAGGTCAGCCCACTGACACAAACAACGACTCCGAGGCAACGACCGAGCAAAATACCCCCACCGATCCCGATGCCATTGCAAGCTACACCGTTTACGTTCCCGAAAACGCAACCGTCTGGGAGCGCAAGTGCGCAGAGAAGCTGATTGCCAAGATCGCCGAGACGACAGGCGTGACCCTGACGCTGGGACGCGACGAATCTGCACGCACCGAATGCGAGATCGTGATCTGCGGTGATCCCGCGAGCGCAGGCTTTGACGCTGACAAGATCGGCTACAACGGCTACGCAGTCAAGCGCGACGGCAACAAGCTGACCCTTGCAGCCTCCATTGAAAACGGCATGCTGGCAGCAGTTGACTACGTGCTTGCCAACGTAATTGCCGACGGCAAACTTGCCAAGAGCTGCGACGTGCTGGTAGAGCAGAACGTTGAGCTGGTCAAGCCCGATCCCAACAAGCACATCAACGTCACCATTGATGCCGACACCGGCTACGACATTTATCAGCTGCCCTCGATCCTCAACTCGGGCTACCGCTACGGTGCCTCGATCATTGATAACGGGGACGGCACGCTGGACGCATGGTTTGCCATGACCGGCTGCGGCGCGGAGCAATGGGACTGGATCTCCTACAAGCACTCCGAGGACGGCGGCAAGACCTGGAGCGAGGAAAAGTGCGTGCTGCAGCCCACCCCCGACAGCTACGATCACTACTCCTGCTGTGACCCCGGCGTCATTTACTTTAACGGCTATTACTACATTGGCTACACCTCCACGGTCAACGCCAACATGTGCGACAACTGCATTTACGTAGCGCGCTCCGAAAACCCCGACGGTCCTTTTGAAAAATGGAACGGCAGCGGCTGGGGCGGCGACAAGCCGCAGCCCATCGTGTTCTTTACCGAACCGCAGAGCATTTGGGGCTACGGTGAGATCAGCTTTGTTGAGCTGAACGGCACGCTTTACATATATTACACGCTCTCCAGCGCGAGCGGTCACTATACCCTGGTCTCCACAGCAAACGCTCTGGATGAAAACTGGCCTGCCACCATGCAGCAGCACGGCATTGCGGTTGGCAACGGCTCCAACGACTCGCTGGACGTCAAGTACGTGGAAGAGTACGGCAAGTTCCTTGCTATCTGTACCGACTCGCGTCTGAGCCCCGATTCTTATCTTGCTTTCTACGAATCCAACGACGGCATTACCTTTGAGCGCGTGGACGTAGTCAAGAAAAACGTATTCCACTACTGCCACAACTCGGGTATGGCAGGTACCAAGAACGGGCATATCACCCCCGATATGAACACCTTTGCAGCCTACGCCTACGGTCCCGACTGGGGCGTTTGGAACACCCGCGTGCAGGAATTTTCGCTCTCGCTGACCGACAAAATCGACCTTAGCGAGCTCCATGAAAACAACATCAAGGCAACCACCGAGCGCGACCAGCGCGACCCCGATTCTCTTGAATTCGTTGCCATCTCGGCACGCTCCGGAGAAATCATTCGCGTCTCCGACCGTGCAAACACGGTCAAGCTTGACCTGTACGCTTGCACCACGTTCCAGAACAACTGGGTCAATCTGCGCAAGTATGCGGACGAGATCAAGCTGTACGGCTACGACGAAACCGTCGTCAAGGCAAGAGAAGGCTCTTTGACCATGGACGTGGTCGGCAAGGGCTCGACCGTTGTGACCGTGGAATTCCGCGGCATGATCACCTACGTTTGCATCAAGACCTATGACAGAAGCGCCTCCACCGGTGCAGTTGTAGACTTTGTTCCCTTTGTCACCGACACCTTCAAGCTCGATCACACCGATCCCCTTTCCTGCAATCCGCAGATCAAGTCGATCATCAGCTACGATGACGGCAAGTGGATCGAGGGCTGGGGTGCTGAGCACGGCATTACCTATGAGTATGACGATTCCAAGATCCGCGTCAGCAACGAGGGCGTGGTTTATCCCATAGTTTCCGGCACACACGAGATCACGGTCAAGTGCGCAGGCTTCTCCTACGTGGCAACGGTTGCGGTCGTCGCGCCCGAAAAGATCTTTACTTACGATAACATTGACTTTACCGATACGCAAGCCTCCAAGGTACTGAGTAATCCCTCCGGCGCTTCCTGCCAGCTGACATCTGACGGTTTGCTCTGCACCGCCACCACGGGCAAAGATCCGCTCGTCTATCTCAACTACATTGCAGGCGCGATTGACACCTCCAAGTACAAGTCGGTCACGCTGACCTACAAGCTCGAGCCCGGCGTCAGCCAGACCCGCGGTCAGTTGTTCTTCTTGACCGAAGCAAATCCCGATGCTGCCGAGGCTGCTTCCCAGAAGTACGTTATGAAGGCAGACGGTCGATGGAACACCGTTACCATTGATCTTGCAGGCAAGGCATTTTGGAGCGGCATGCTCAATCAGATCCGCTTTGACTTCTTTGACGGCTCTCAGGCAGGCGAATCCATCCTGATTCAGTCCATCGTGCTCAATCCCGTTGAAGAATAAAATCAAATAAAAATGCAGGGACTGCCAAATGGCAGTCCCTGTTTTGTTACACTTCTGTAGGGACCGGCGTCCTCGACGGTCCGACAAAAAGTAGGGCGGGGGGCTTGCTCCCGCCGCAAGCAAAGAGATATGCGCTGTAGGGACCGGTATATCCGCTCGCCCCCGTACCCGGGTATAGCCTTTCCGGCTGCAACTTACAAAAAGCCTTCCCCGCTGGGGAAGGGGGACCGCAGCGGCGCGCAATTTCGCCGAGGGACGAGGTGAAATAAGTGACGCGATTGCGGTGGATGAGGTTCACCGCACGGACGCTCTTTCACGGGTATGGATGTTCGCTGTTTACGTTGAGAAAATTCTCTCCGTTCTTTTTGACACCGCTGGCGCAAAAAGAACCAAAAACAGCGTGGAAAGGTTTCGCGCCTGCGGGCGCGACTTGGGGCGCTGCCCCAAGACCCTGCCGCCTTTTGAAAAAGGCGGGCGAAAACTTTCATCGAGCAGATTGTCCGTATGGTGAAAAAGAGGTCGCTTCCGCGACCTCTTTTTTCAATTAGTCCTCTGCGTCACACTGGCGCAGGAACTTGATGCATCTGCCAACCTCTTCGATGCCCGTGGGGGTCAGCGTTTCACTCTCAACAACCATCGGGATGCCCATCTCGATCGCTCTTGCGCGAACTGCCTTGACAGGTGCGTCACCCTCGCCCAATGCCTTGCCCTGGCCGCCCATGTGGCCGTCCTTTAAGTGGATCACGCGCAGGCGGTCTGCCAGTCTGTTCATGACCTGGATAGGATCAAGACCTGCGTTGAACGCCCAGTAAGTATCGATCTCAAAGAACACGTTGCATCTCTTTTCCAGCTCGGAGTGAATGGTGGAACCCCAAGGCATCACCACAAACTCGTGAGAATGGTTATGGTAACCCACCTCAATGCCTGCCTCTGCCATCTTCGGGATCGCAGCGTTCACAATAGCAGCAAAGCGGTCGATCTTTTCAAGCGTGCTCAGATCCTCGCCCGGAATGATAAAACGCTTGTTGCCGATCGTCTTGTGATACGCAATGGTCGCGTCAATGTTCTCGGGGAGCAGCTCTGCCGTACCCGAGTGCGTGCCCGAGCAGGTCAGACCGTACTTTTCCTGCCATGCGGCAACCTGCTCTGCGCTGTTGCCGAAAAAGCCTGCATACTCTACCGAAGAATAGCCCAGCTCGGCAACTGCCTTGAGTGCGCCCTCCAGATCGTTGCCCGTCATGTCGCGCACGCTGAATAATTGCAAACCGTATTCCATATTACTTCTCCTTTATGTGTATTATAATTTATGCCAAATCCTCAAAAGGCATTTTGATTCCAAGCTCTTCCAGCCTGCGGCAATAGTCCTTGACGCGCTCGGGCAGATAGTCGCAAACGCGATGCCCGTCAAAGCCCACGCTGACCTCCACGCCCGCGCGGCGCACGATATCCTGCTGCTCGGGGGAGTCAAAGAAATTCAGCATGTACTGATGTTGTCTGAAATGGTGCGTCGGGTCGTAGCTGACGTTCATTTCCCAGAAAATGCCGCGCTCCGCCATCTTCTTAAAGAAATCGTAAGGGTCCATGCCGATCTTTTGCGCAAAGCCAAACAGGTCGGTATGCGCCACGCCTGCCTTGCAGCCAAGGCGCTCGGCATAGCCGAACAGATCGCCCTTTGCCACCGATTGCTCCATAGCGTCAATGTTCTCGATCAGGCAGTAATCAAAATACGAAATGTCGTCTGCGTCCACGAGATTATGTCTGGGCAGATTCACCGTGCACACCTCGATGCCGCGCAGCACCGTGATCTGATCCTTATACTTCTCGCGCAGCAGATTGATGTGGTCATAATAACGCTTCAAGCAGCGGTAGTGGTCTGTGCCAAGCTCGGGATTCTTATAAAAGAACACGTCAAGTCGCTGATTGCAAACGCCGTGATTGTGGTCGGTAATGCCGATCAGCTTCAGTCCCCCTGCAATGGCAGCCTCAACCACCGCCTCGGGTTGATCCGCGCCGCAAAAGGAATAATAGGTATGCGAATGAAGATCCTGTAGCATAGAGTTGTCCTCCGCATCTGTTATATTATCTTCATTATAGCACACTTCCCTGCCGCTCGTCAAGGAAATTTGATTCGGCAATTTGCATAGAATGTATTGTATCAATTGACATATACCGGAGGTGCTTATGAGGCAAAATGAAAATCGCAAGGCGGATTATAACGCAACCGCATCCAATATACAGGCACGGCAATGGGCAAACGCAGCACGGCACAAATACCTCTCACGCGTGCTGCGCACGGCAGCGCCCCGTCCCTCTGCCGTGTTTGCGCATTTGGGCGAGCAGAATTTGGCGCATGCCGATCGCCTTGCCAAGCTTGTATGGGAGCGCGGCGGCGACCCGGGGCTGCAGGTGCGCTTTACCACGCCAAGGGTGTACCTCGGTGACGATATCCATTCCCGTGCCCCCGTAGTCGTGCGGCGCGCCATCAATCAAAGCGTCACCGAGCTTGGCGAGGTGCTGCACATGTACAAGCGCCTGCAAAGGGACGAGGAATCGGACGACACCGCCGAGCTGATCGCCCAGACCGAGCGGCAGATCACGGAATTGTACGAATTATTTGAGCTGTATCGGAATGCGTGAGGTATTCCGTAGGGACAGGCGTCCTCGACTGTCCGCAAAAAGCAACGTCCGCCGTAGGGGGGCATTCCATATGCCCCCGTAGAGACAGGCGGATATGGAACCCGCCCTACGGGTGCGGCGGTGCAAATCCCAATACAAAAAGGGGCTTGCGCCCCTTTTTGATGTACTTTACGAGTCCCTTTCGACCACAAAATATGCCATACTGCAGGCAGGTACGGTTGCCTTGCCCTTTAGCACAGAGCCGTGACCGCCCACGGCAACAATGGGTTTCGCAAGGTCGAAGCACTTTTCCTCATCGGTATTATTAAAGAGGTGAATGACCTCATACCGACCGTTGACAAGTCGCTTTTCGTAAATACCGCCAAGGGTATCGGAAAGCGTGTTCTTCTCTACCCCTGCCTCGACAAGCATCTTTTGTGCAAACGCTGCAAGACGCTGATCATTGGTGTCATAATAGCTATATCCAATAGAAAATCCGAACAGATAAACCTTACCCTTACCGTAGCTGTATTTCTGCACCGCAGAGCTGCCGTCGCGCCAGGTTGCCACCGCCTCACCGCCCCCGTGACGATAGAAGGTTCTGTAGGGGCGAATGCGCACAAGCTCACCGTCAATCTCGGCAAACTCCTCTGCCACCATGCGTCGCTCATGCATTCTTGCGGTAAAGAGCGGCTTGCAGGCAATATCGTAAGGCTGCATCCAGGTATTCGTCTGTCGCATACCAAAGCCCTCGTCTGCAATGACCGTACCGCCACCCGCAACGAATGCCTCCAAATGGGGCACGATCTGCGGATCAAGCATGGTATAGTAGGGGAAGTACAACACCTTGTATTTTGCAAACTCCTCGGGGCGGGATGCGCTGACGTAATCCACGGCGTAATCCTTGTTGCGCAGCAAACGGTACATGCCCGCATGCGCGTTGCGATAGTAGAACTGCGGATTTGCAAACTCAAAGGAGAAATCCGCTCCGCATGCGTCCTCGATCTCCGAGAGCAGCATGGAATTGAAGTCGAAAACAATGGCGACCTCTGCATCCTTCACCTCTGCGCCTGCAAGATACTGCATATTTTTCTTAAGATCCGCGCCGAAATCGCTGACGGTCTGCAGCACGGGGCGAGGGCTGCCGTCCATGCGGACAAGTCCCGCGCAATCCTGCTCATGCCCAAGCCGCTCGGCTCTGTACTGCCAATACACGATACCCTTTGCACCGCCCGCCAGCGAGGCGTAGGTCTTGAACTCCATATCAAAGGGCGTGTCGTATTTGTACTTGAACATACCAAGTCCGGGATAGATCTCGTGAATGAAATAGTTCTTGTCCACAGAACGTAGAAAATCGTGCAGCATCATAAAATCAAGGCGTTGCTCGTGCGTGCGCATCTCGGTATCGCAGGGCACGCTGGTTCCCCAGAAGTCCACGGCCTTTGATACCTCGTAATCGTCGCAAACGTCGGAAATGGAAAGCTGGAATGCGCTTGTAAAGCCCACGTGCGCCATGATGGGACGCTCCTTATCGTATTTACGTATGCCGTCGTATACAAAACGCAGCCAATCGTACAGATCTGCCGAGCCCTTGTATTTTTTGAATTCATAAATGTCCCAATATCCGTGCGGCATAGCGGGCAGGGCGATGGTCTCAAAGCTATCCTCCGCCGTGCCGTAAAACGCATTCAGATTTTCCACCGTACCGAATTTCTTTTGCAGATATTTGCCATATCCTGCACGGCAATATTTGCAGAAGCAGTCCTCAATAGGACGGTTGCGGATCTCATTCCATGCATTCCAAAGGATCAGATTCTTGCGTCCCGCATAACGCTCGGCAACCTTTTCCACAAATCTCTTGGCTGCCGCCTGCACGTGGGGATTGGTAAAGCAAGGACGCCAGCCGCCGTAAAACGCACCGTGCGAGCCGCCGCGAAGCTGCTCACCGCGCGGACCTATGCGCGCACCCTCGTATTTCTCGAACACGTATTGGGGAGCACATTCCAGCAAAAACTTGATCATCACCTTACGATTATACTTTTCCGCAAGATCCATCAACCGATCCACGTCGGAAAAATCGTAAACGCCCTCCTGCCTCTCGTTCCAACGCCAGTTGATGCGGATCTGGAACGTGTCCAGATGACAGTTGCCGATAGCGGCAATATCCCCTTCCCACTCTTCGGGCAATGGGGTGGGCGAACGGTAATATTGCGTACCGTGAATGATTTCGTCAAAAAACATAAAACTTCGTCCTTTCTTCAAAGCTGCGAAAAGCAGCACCTCTTGCCTGCATTTTCCCATCTTTTTGCATGAAATGCATTTTCTCACAAGCATATTATACCGCCCCATGCTTTTTTTGTCAAGGCGCGTGCAATAAAAAAGGCTGAGCCAAAATGCTTGACTCAGCCACACAAAAAGGGGCTTGCGCCCCTTTTTCGTTTACAGAATAATACAAATCAAGCCGTTGCTGCCCTCGTTGATGATCTTTTCCAAGGTGTCGCCGATCTTGGCGCGCGAGGCTTCGGGCATATGCTCCAGCTTTGCGTGCAGCCCCTCGTTGACAAGCTCGTAAAGGCTCTTGCCGAACATATGCGACTCCCAGATCTTTTTGGGGTCTTCCTCGAACTCGCGCAGCATGTACTTGACCAGATCCTCGGACTGCTGTTCGCTGCCCACCATGGGGCTGACCTCGGCGGAGATATTGGCGCGGATCATATGGATCGACTGCGCACCTGCGCGCAATTTGACCCCATAGCCGCCCGCTTGCTTGACGATGCGCGGCTCCTCCAGCGTCATATCCTCGATATCGGGCATGACGATGCCGTAACCCTTTTGCTCGGCATCACGCAAAGCGCCCTCGATCTTGTTATACTCCTGTTGCACCACGGCAAGGCGGCGGAGCAGCGCGATCAGCTCCTGCTCGCCCTCGATCTCAAAGCCTGTCAGCTCGCTGATGACCTGATAGTAAAGCCCATCGATGGGGTCAAGCGAGATGCGCACCTTGCCCGTGCCAAGGTCGATGGCGTTGATCTCGGCAGCCTTGATGTACTCGTTATCGCCAAGGTCGGCAAACGCGTCCTTGACGTCACCGATCTTGTTGACCCGATCGGCGCAGCGGCGAATAGAGCTTAAAAGCGAGCGACGAATGGGGTGATCAGCATCCAGAGCGCGCGTCCATTCGGGCAGGTGCAGGGCGATCTCGGCTACGGGAAACTCATGCAGCACAAGCTCCAGGATATGACGAATATCCTCGGCATCAAGCTCCAGGCAGGACACCAGCGCCACGGGCACGCCGTACTTTTCCTCCAGCTCATAGGCGAGGTTCATGGCGCTCTCCGAGGTGGGATTGACCGAATTTAAGATCATGGCAAACGGCTTGCCCAGTGCCTTGAGCTCGCCCACGATGCGCTCCTCTGCCTCGACGTAGCTGGGACGCGAGATATCACCGATGCTGCCGTCGGTGGTGATCAGCATGCCGATGGTGGCGTGCTCGGTAATGACCTTGTGCGTACCCATCTCGGCAGCCTCAACAAAGGGCATGGGGTCTTCCTGCCAGGGCGTGCGCACCATACGCGGCTGCCCGTTTTCAATCGTGCCGAGTGCCTCGGGCACGATATAGCCCACGCAATCGATCATTTTGACGCGCAAGGAGGCGCAATCGTCGATCTGAATGGGCACAGCCTCGTCAGGGATAAACTTGGGCTCGGTGGTCATAACCGTTTTGCCGGCAGCCGATTGCGGCATTTCGTCACGCGCACGCTCGCGCGAGTAGCCCTCGCCGATATTAGGCAGCACGAGGGCTTCCATAAAGCGTTTGATAAAGGTAGATTTACCGGTACGTACGGGGCCAACGACCCCGATATAGACGTCGCCGCCCGTACGCTCGGCGATATCTTGATAAATGGAATGTTCAGGCATAATACGTCCTCCCCTGTTTTGTTCGCTACAATTTATGAGCGAGAGGAAAGGATTAGAACACACAAACGCCAATTGCTTGCCTTTCACCGCACGGACAACCCCACGATGAAAGTTTTCGCGCGCCTTTTTCAGAAGGCGGCGGGGGCTGGGGGCAGCGCCCCAAGTCGCGCCCGCAGGCGCGAAATATTCTCGGCGTTTCTTTTTTGCTGAGCAACTTCGCGCAGCGAAGTAATTTCTTCTGCGCCAGCGGTGTCAAAGAAAAAAGTGGGTAATGGATTAGGATACGTCACATTGAGAAAATCCTCTCCGTTCTTTTTGAGCAAAGAGCCGCAAAAAGAACCAAAAACGGCGTTTTGGGGATTTCGCTCGTTGCGACGAGCGACGAGGGCTTCGCGCCCTCGACCTGCGCGAGCTTTTGAAAAAGCTCGACCAAAACTTTTCATGAGAGGTTGGCTGAAGCAAAACAAAACCGCAGGCGTTCGCCTGCGGTTTCATCTTTTCATTTATTTCTTGAGTGCAATTGCTTTCTTTGCGTTCTCTGCAATGTTCGCAGGCGTCAAGCCGTACATCTCCAACAGCGGAGGTACCTTGCCGCTTCTGCCAAACACGTCCTGCGTGCCAACGCTCAGCACGGGTACGGGGCATCCCTCGCATACTGCCTGTGCAACTGCCGCGCCAAGACCGCCGATCACGTTGTGCTCCTCAGCCGTTACGATCGCGCCTGTCTCTGCTGCTGCCTTGCAAATGATCTCCTTATCCAGCGGCTTGAGCGTGTGGATATTGATCACTCTTGCATCAATGCCCTCGTCAGCCAGCAGCTTTGCTGCCTCCAGCGCCATGGATACCATGTAACCGGTTGCAACAAGCGTCACGTCCTTGCCGTCGCGCAGCATCACGCCCTTACCAAGCTCAAACGTGTAAGTCTCTTCATCATTGACCACGGGCAGCACGTTTCTGCTGAAACGAATATAGAACGGGCCATCGGTCTCGATTGCCGCCTTGACAGCCAATCTTGCCTCAACAGCGTCCGCAGGGTTGACCACGGTCATGCCCGGAATGGTGCGCATGAGTGCCAGATCCTCTAAGCACTGGTGGGTTGCGCCGTCCTCGCCAACCGCAAGACCTGCGTGCGTTGCACCGATCTTAACGTTAAGGTGGGGGTAACCTACCGCATTTCTTGCCTGCTCGTACGCTCTGCCTGCTGCAAACATGGCAAAGGACGAAGCAAACGCGGTCTTACCTGCAGCTGCCAAGCCTGCAGCCACGCACATCATATTGCCCTCGGCAATGCCGCAATCGAAAAATCTGTCGGGATACGCCTTCTTAAAGGTCACGGTCTTGGTCGCCTCCGCAAGGTCAGCGTCCAGCACCACGTAATCATACTGCTCTGCAAACTCCACCAGCGCCTTGCCGTACGCATCTCTGGTGGCTACCATATCGCCAATTTTATATGCCATTCTCTTAGTCCTCCTTTGCAGTCAGCTCTGCCACAGCGGCTGCATACTGCTCGTCATTGGGAGCAGAGCCGTGCCACTTGACCTGATTTTCCATAAAGGAAACGCCCTTGCCCTTGACCGTGTTCATCACGATGGCACTGGGTGCACCCTTGACCGCCTTTGCTTTTTCGAGGGCATCCTCGATCTGCTCGAAATCGTGACCGTCAATGGTCTGTACAAAGAAGCCGAACGCCTCCAGCTTTGCTTCAAAGGGAGCAGGGCCGATGACCTCTGCAACGGGGCCGTCGATCTGCAAGCCGTTGGAGTCGATGATCAGGCACAGGTTATCCAGAGAGTAGTGCGCTGCAAACATGCAAGCCTCCCAGATCTGACCCTCCTCACTCTCGCCGTCACCAACGATGGCGTAGGTGCGGTAATCCTTGCCGTCCAGCTTTGCAGCCAAAGCCATGCCGCAAGCAGCGGAGAAGCCCATACCAAGAGAACCGGTGGACATATCCACACCGGGGATATGCTTCATGTCGGGATGTCCCTGCAGAATGGAATCGTGCTGACGCAGCGTGCCGATCAGCGCCTTGTCAAAAAATCCGCGCTCTGCCAGCGCCGCGTACAATGCGGGCGCGCAGTGACCCTTGGAAAGCACCAATCTGTCGCGATTGGGATTCTTGGGATCGGCGGGATCAACGTTCATGTGGTCAAAATACAGGTATGCCAACAGGTCGGAGATCGAAAGAGATCCGCCCGGGTGACCCGATTTTGCGGCGTGCGTGCCTTCCAGCACACCAAGACGAATTGCCTTGGCCTTTTGCTTTAGCATTTGCAGCTTTTCTTGATTCATGGGAAAGTCCCTCCGTTGCAAAGTTTTGTCACTTTATTATACCATTATCAAGTTGCACTTGTCAAGGCAATTGAGGGGATTTGCAGAGATTTATTATGCAACCAAAGCAAGCGAGCAAGCATTACCGAGAACCGTCCCTCGTGATGCATTGAAAAAACCGTTTCCGTTCTTTTTTGACGGAGTAGCCGCAAAGAAGAACTTATTTCGCTTCGCGAAATCAAACGGCGTATGAGAAATTTCGCGCCTGCGGGCGCGACTCGGGGCGCTGCCCCAAGACCCTGCGAGCCTTTGCAAAGGCTCGACCCAAACCTTTCAACCCCGGCAACCATACGGCGAAGGGCGTTCGTCACCCTGTTTTGTTCACAATCTGTATCTTGACAAAAACTTATAAATATAATAAAATATAATATATATACCCATTTGGAGGCAACTATGGAGCAAAAGAGATTTACCAAAAACGATGACGGCTTTATCTGCGCGCATTGTGGGCGCGAGGTGCAGCCGCTGGGCTATACCTCACGCAATCATTGCCCCTTTTGCCTGTGGTCGATGCACCTTGACGTCTTCCCCGGTGACCGCGCAAGCGAATGCCAGGGGCAAATGGAGCCCATCAGAGTTGAGCCCGACCCCAAAAAGGGCTACGTGATCGTGCACCGCTGCCAGAAGTGCGGTGAGCTGCACCGCAACAAGGCGGCACACGAGGCAAAGGTGCAGCCCGATAACCTCAAATTACTCATCTCGCTGACAGCGGGTAGATAAGGAGGACTTATTATGAAGTACACCGCAAACGCGTTTTCCCTGCCCTCCTCGGACGGTATGCACACGCTTGCCGCTTGGTGCTGGACGCCCGAGAATCCCGTGGGCGTGATTCAGCTCTCGCACGGCATGTGCGAATACGTGCTGCGCTACGAGTCCTTTGCGGAGCGCATGTGCGACGCGGGCTTTGCCGTTGTGGGTCACGATCACCTCGGCCACGGCTACACCGCGCGCAGCCGCGATGAGCTTGGCTATATTACCGACGCCAAATCCCCTGCGCTTTGTCTTGTCAAGGACGTTTACGCGGTCAGCACTTGGATCAGGAGCACCTTCCCCTCTCTGCCCGTCATTCTGTACGGACACAGCATGGGCTCTTTTATCGCACGCTGGGCGCTGACCGAATACAAGGACGCATGGAATGCCGCGGTCATCAGCGGTACTGCGGGCCCCGAAGCCCCCACGGGCGCGGGCAAGCTGCTCTGCCGCGTGCTTGGTCTTTTTGGCAAGCACAACCGCTCAAATCTGCTCTACACCATTGCGTTCGGCTCTTACGACAAGCCCTTTGCAGCCGAGGGCATCAAAAACGCTTGGCTGACCCGCGACCACGCCATCATTGAAAAATACAACGCTGACCCGTTCTGCTCCTATCGCTTTACGGTCAACGGCTACCTGACGCTCTTTACCCTCTTGGGCTACGTGTCCGATAAGGGCTGGGCAAGCAAGCTGCCGCCGGATCTCCCCATGCTGATCGTCTCGGGCGAGGAAGACCCCGTGGGCAACTTTGGCAAGGGCGTGCGCCACGTGGAGGAGCGGATGCGCAGAGCAGGCGTTAAGCAGCTTTCCTCGATGTACTTCGAGGGCATGCGACACGAGCCGCACAACGAAACGAATAACGATAACTTCTACGAGGGCGTGATCAACGTCATGCACCGTATGATCCAGAGGTAACAACACATGCAGATACTCAAACAAACCAAGGGTAAGCTGCTGGGCGTGGACTTTGGCGACAAGCGAACCGGCATTGCCGTTTCCGATTCCTTGCGCACCATGGCATCCGGCAGACAGACCATATCCGTGGGCGGTATGGAAAAAACGGCTGAAAAGACTGCCGAGATCGCACGCGAGCTAGGCGTTGTAGGCGTGGTGGTTGGCGTGCCCGTCAACATGGACGGCTCGTTTGGTCCTCGCGCGCAGCACGCGCAGAAATTCGCCAACATCTTACAGTTCAAGCTTGGCGAGAGCATTCACGTAGCCACCTTAGACGAGCGCATGACCACCATGGCTGCCTCCCGATATCTTAATGAGACCGACACGCGCGGCGCAAAGCGCAAGCAGGTCATTGACACGCTCTCGGCAGAGATCATTCTGCAAAACGCGCTGGACAAGCTCAAATACATGCAAGCATAAAGGAATTACGACTATGGCAAAATCTACCACCTCTCGCATCATCGGCTGGGCGGTCCGCCTTTTGATCGCCGCTATGATCTGCTCGATCCTGGGCGTGCTGCTTTGGCGCATCATGTCCTCGGGTGACCCTGCCTCCATGAAGGCGCTGCAGCCCAACGACAAGCTTTGCGATGCGTACGCAGCCTACCTTGCGGACACGAACCCCGAAAAGGGCGACTTTATCATTGTGCACCAAAGATACGACACCATCATTCGCGAAGGCGAGGCAAAGGGCTACTTCTCTGTCACGCAGGCAGATTTTCTCCCTGCGGCAGATCAGCTGCAGATCACCTTCCGCTACAACAACAGCACCCTGCGCTACGTTGCCCAGGACTACGGCAAGCCCGAGCCCTTGGAAAGAGGCAAGGATTGGTTTGACGTCAGCGTGATTGTGGCGTACGATCTGACGCCCGACAACGCTGCCGACAACAGCGTCAACGACCCCGAAAGCGTGCGCTTTGAGCGTTACGCGCCCGCTGCCTGCGTCAAGGACACCAAAAACCTTTACAATTACGAGCGTTTGACCTTTGACGGCATTGATATCTTCGAGGGCTTTGATGAAAACGGCGAGCCCGTTATGCGCGCAGACGTGCTGGCAGTTTACGTGGATATCTATTTCAACGAGGACGTTGACTACGAAAAAGAGCCCTTGGGCACGCTGATGATCTACGTGCACGGCACCGAAGAAAACAGACCCATCACCACCCTGCCCATCTCCGACAAGGATGCAGCGGCACTTGAAGCCTTTGGCAAAAAATAATTTGCAAATTCTACTTGACAATAAGCAAAAAATCGTTTATAATTGCGATATTATAAGAGTCGAGGCGCATCTCGCAAACAGTACCCCGTCGGAATAGGCAGCACAGCCGTTGACGGGCGAAAGGGGCGCGATGCCGAAGTCTTCCGCAGGTGCGGCGGAATGGCTGGGCGAACGGCATAAAAGACGTTCGACTGTCGCGCTGGACGCGCGGGGTGCTTCTCTTTGGCATGGATATGATCCGAGTGATCCAAGATCATGATGCAAGAGTGCTTCCCGTGGACGGGAAGCACTCTTTATTTGTTAAAAAAATTGTGATATAAAGGAAGAAACCGACATGACACACACTCCCATTTTCAAGGGCATTGCCACCGCACTCATCACCCCCATGCACGCTGACGGCAGCGTGGACTTTGAGGCTTTTGGCAAACTCATTGACTGGCAGATCGAATGCGGCATTGACGCGCTCGTGATCGCAGGCACGACCGGCGAGGGCTCTACCTTAACCGACGAGGAGCACCGCGAGGTGATCCGCTACTCGGTGGAGCGCGCAGCGCACCGCGTGCCCATCATTGCGGGCACGGGCAGTAACGATACCGCCTACGCTTGCGACCTGACCCGCTTTTCCGCAGAGGTTGGCGCGGACGCGATGCTGGTGGTCACGCCCTACTACAACAAGGCAACCCAGAAGGGTCTTATCAAAATGTTCAACGCCATTGCGGACGCATCGGATAAGCCCGTGATCGCATACAACGTGCCCTCGCGTACCGGCTGCGCCATCGCGCCTGCCACCTACGCTGAGCTTGCAAAGAACCCAAAGATCGTGGCGATCAAGGAAGCCAACGGAGACATCAGCTCTATTGTGGAGACCGCTTCTTTGGTGGGCGACAAGATGGACATTTACTCGGGCAACGACGACCAGATCGTTCCCGTGCTTGCCATGGGCGGCCTTGGCTGCATTTCGGTGCTTTCCAACGTCCTGCCCCGCGAGACCAAGCAGATCTGCACCCTGTTCGAGCAGGGTGACGTCAAGGGCGCTGCCGCACTGCAGTGCAAGCTGCTGCCCCTGATCAAGGCACTCTTTAGCGAGGTCAATCCCATTCCCGTCAAGGCGGCTATGGCAAAAATGGGCATGTGTCAGCCCTATATCCGCCTGCCCCTGACCGAAATGGAGGAGGAGCACGCAGAGGTTCTGTACCAGCGCATGAGAGAGGCAGGGCTTGACGTATGAAGGTCATGATCATCGGCGCGGCGGGCAGAATGGGCAAGGAGCTGATGACGCTTGCCAAAAACGGCTACGCAGGGGCGAGTGCCGCCTTTGGCGTGGATGCGTTTTCGGACGAGTATCCCCATACGCCCAAGGAAATTGACGTAACCCCCGACGTGATCGTGGACTTCTCGCACGCAAGCGCAACAGACGCGGTGCTTGACTATGCGGTGGCATGCGGCGTTCCCTGCGTGATTGGCACGACAGGACACACCGACGCGCAGCTTGCACACATTGCCAAGGCTGCCGAGCACGTTGCCGTATTCCATTCCGGTAATATGTCGGTGGGCATTGCGGTGCTTTTGCAGCTGGCAAAGCAAGCCGCACGCGCCTTCCCCGACGCAGATATTGAGATCATTGAGGTACACCATAAGCACAAGGCAGACGCGCCCAGCGGCACTGCCCTGATGCTTGCCAAGGCGATTGAGGACGTGCGCCCCGACGCACGCCGCGTGCTTGGCAGAAGCGGACAGGGCAAGCGCGAGCCGCAGGACATTGGCATCAGTGCCGTGCGCATGGGCAGCGTGGTTGGTGAGCACAAGGTTTGCATTTGCACCGATAGCCAGACCATTACGCTGGAGCACAAGGCACACACCCGTGCACTGTTTGCAGAGGGTGCGCTGAGTGCTGCCGCTTATATTGCAAAGCAGCCCGCAGGGCTTTACGACATGCAGCGCATGCTACAGGATCTGAACAAGGAGAGTGACTATGAAAATAGCAATTGTGGGTTACGGTAACCTTGGTCGCGGCGTGGAAGCCGCGCTGTGTGCCGCGCCCGATATGAGCGCAGTTGGCATTTTCACGCGCCGCGATCCGGAGAGCGTGCAGAGTGCATGCGGCTTACCCGTTTATCATATGGACGCCTTGGAGGGCATGGCAGACGAGATTGACGTAGTCATCAACTGCGGCGGCTCGGCAACCGACCTTCCCCTGTCCACCCCTGCACTGGCAGAGAAATTTCACGTCATAGACAGCTTTGACACGCACGCAAAGATCCTGGAGCACCGCGCAAACGTGGACGCAGCCGCACGCAAGGGCGGCAAGGTTGCGGTGATCTCGGTTGGCTGGGATCCCGGCATGTTCTCGATCAACAGACTTTACGCGTCCAGCATTTTGCAGGACAGCAAGTCCTACACGTTCTGGGGAAAGGGCGTCAGCCAAGGGCATTCGGATGCCATTCGCCGCATTGAGGGCGTGGCAGATGCAAGACAGTATACCGTGCCGATCGAGGCAGCAATGCAGCGCGTCAAGAATGGCGAGATGCCGACCTTTACGGCAGCAGAGATGCACGAGCGCGTTTGCTACGTAGCCCTCAAGGAGGGCGCGGACGCGGCAGCGATTGAGCAGACGATTGTGAATATGCCTAATTATTTTGCGCCTTACAAGACCACGGTGCATTTTGTGAGCCTTGAAGAGCTGCACCGCGACCATGCAGGACTTCCGCACGGTGGCAAGGTGATCACCTCGGGCAAGGCGGCAACGGGCTCGGCGCACACGATTGAGTACGCGCTGACATTGGAATCCAATCCTGATTTTACGGGCAGCGTGCTTGTTGCCTTTGCAAGAGCGGCTTATAGACTGGGACAAGCGGGCGAAGTGGGCTGCAAGACCGCGTTTGATATCGCACCCGTGCTGCTCTCCCCCGAGAACCCCGAGGAATTGTACGCGCATTTGCTATAAACTCGGACAACCCCTCCGATGAAAAGTTTTGGTCGAGCTTTTTCAAAAGCTCGCGGGGACTTGGGGCAGCGCCCCAAGTCGCTCGTCGCAACGAGCGAAACACTCTTTACGGCATTTCATTTGCTTGCAAATAATGGTTCATTTCTTTGTGCCTACTTGCTCAAAGAAAGAACGGAGAAAATTATCTCAAAGTAAAAAACGAACTTCTGTAGGGGAGGATAGTATCCTCCCGCCAGTAAAAGGATTGGGCATCCGCTTGGGTGTCGGCAAACCAATTTCAACGCTGGCGGGAGGATGATATCCTCCCCTACAAACATTTGGGTTTGGTTGTCCGTTGGGGTGGGAGTGAGATGACCCATAACAAAAGGGAGAACCCGAGTCAAGGTTCTCCCTTTTCCTTTTTCACCAACACGTATTCAGGGCTTTTGATCAGCACGCCCTGCTCTGTTGCAACAATCTCCACCTTATTATCCAACGCATAACGCTCCCGCAGATCCTTGGGTATGACCAACCTGCCAAGCTTATCAAACTCTTTGATGACACCAATGCGACACTCTGCTGCCCCTTTTTTCACAATTCTTCTCACCCTCTTTCGATATTCTTATCTTTAACACAATTATAGCGCAAAAATGTGTTAAAGTCAAGTATATTCTTAAGATTAACACATTTTGTGGGGTGTTGCGTATGAAAATTTATGATTATAACGGCAGCAAAAATATTTGCGGTGCACGCGTCAAGGAAGCCAGAAAGAAATGCAAGTTGTCGCAAGAAAACCTCGCAGCAAAGCTGCAGCTCGAGGGCGTGATCATTGAGCGCGACAGCGTCAGCAGGATTGAGATCGGCACGCGCTTTGTAGCGGATTATGAGCTCGCGGCTCTGTGCAAGATATTACACGTAACACCGGGGTATTTGCTCGGAATGGAATAATTGAAAGGGAGTTACCTATGCAGGCAGCTCCCTTGATTGTTTATGTGAGGTAACCCGCTCCGTTCTTTTGGGGCAGGGTTGATAATGTAGGTGCGTGCATTGCACGTCCCGTCCAAACACTAGGGACGACCAATGGTCGCCCCTACGATTGTTGATTGTTTATGTGAGGTAACCCGCTCCGTTCTTTTTTGACGGAGTAGCCGCAAAAAAGAACCAAAAAACGGCGTAAAGAGAGTTTCGCTCGTTGCGACGAGCGAGGAGGGCTGCGCGCCCTCCACTGCGCCGCCTTTTGAAAAAGGCGGGCGAAAACTTTTCAAGAGTTTGGGGTCAGGTTTTCGCGATATGCTTCCGCATATCCAATGCGCACGCGATCAGTATGATCGCGCCCTTGATGACCGTCATGACCGCCGGTTCGAAATTCATAAACACCAATCCCGCGTTGACCAGCTGCAGCAAAAACACGCCCAGCAGCACGCCGCGCACCTTGCCCGTGCCGCCCATGAACGACACGCCGCCAATCACGCACGCCGCAATCGCGTCCAGCTCGTAATTCACGCCCGTAGCCGTGGAATTGGACGACACTCTTGCGCATTCGACAAATGCCGAAACACCATACAGCACGCCTGCCAGCACAAACACGGCAACAATGGTCTTTGCCACGCTGACGCCCGAAACTGCCGCCGCCTCCGGATTCGTGCCCACCGCAAACATGTTCTTGCCAAGCACCGTCTTATTCCAGATCACCCAAACAACCGCCGCAACCGCCACCGCGATCCACAAATAGTTGGGAATCTGCACGCCACCGACATTGATACCGCCCGTGACCAATCTCGTATAGCTCGGATCCAGCCCTGCGATCGGCGCGCTGTTATTCTGCCCCAAGGACACGTACCACATCACGCCGCCGTACAAGATCAGCTGCGTGCCCAGCGTCACGATAAAGGGGTGCAGCTTAAAGCGCGACACCATCAGTCCGTTAAAGCCGCCAACGACACCGCCCACCAGCATGACAAGCAGCAAGGCAAGCGGAATCAGCCACGGCGCATAGCTAAGCGAGGGAAACATCTTGCCTGCCACCGTGCTTGACTGCAACAGTGAAGCGCAAATACACGCGCAAAGTCCTAAGCATCTGCCTGCCGAGAGGTCCGTGCCCGTCAGCACGATAATACCTGCCACGCCCAGCGCCATGATCAGGCGCGAGGCGGATTGCATGAAGATATTGACCACCGAATCCGCTGACAAAAAGCTTGGATTATATGCAAATACCGCGATCACAAACACCGCGATCAGAATATATAGGGCGTTATCCAGCACGCCGTTTTTGATTGTTTTGACCTTCTCCCCCGCGCTCATTGCCTTGAAATTGCCAAGGCTTGCACGCGCGCGTTCCAGAACGCCCGTTGTTTCTTTGATTTCCATGCCTGTTCTCCGTCACACGTATTTGGCTGCCAATGCCATCAATTCCTGCTCGCTGTACTGTCCGCGCACCATCTCCCCTGCCACTCTGCCGCCCGATATGACCACAATGCGGTCGCACATGCCGATCAGCTCGGGCATCTCGCTGGACACCATGATTATGCCCTTACCGCGCTCGGCAAGTGCCGCGATCAGCGCATAGATCTCGGATTTCGCGCCCACGTCCACGCCGCGCGTCGGCTCGTCCAGCAGCAGCACCTCGGGCTCGGTCAGCAGCCATCTGCCAAGGATCACCTTTTGCTGGTTGCCGCCCGAGAGCAGCTTGATGGGCGTTCTGCGCCCTGCGCAACGCACGCGCAGATCGTGAATGATGCCGTCGGTATCCTTACGCATCTGTCTTGTGCGCAGCAGCCCAAATCCGCCTCGGTAGTGCTTGGTGCGCGCCACGCAGGCGTTATCGATCAGCGAAAGACCGCCCAAAATCCCTGTTGCGCGCCGCTCCTCGGTCAACAGTGCCAGCCCTGCGGCAATGGCTTGTGCAGGGCGCTTCGGATGCAAGGGCTTGCCCGACAGCGTGACGCTGCCGCCCGTTACACGGCGCATGCCGAACAGCGTTTCCAAGATCTCGGTACGCCCTGCGCCCACAAGACCGCAAAGCCCCAGCACCTCGCCGCGGTGCAGCGTAAGCGATATATCCTGCAGCCCCTTGGCGCACAGCCCCCGTATCTCCAAAAGTGCCTCGCCGTACGTGCCGCTGCGCGCGGGATACAGGTCTGTCAGCTCTCTGCCCACCATTCTTTGAATGATCTTATCGGTGGTCAGGTCCTTCGCCGCGTCTGTGGAGATATACTTGCCGTCGCGCATGACCGTCACCTCGTCCGAGATCGCCAAAATCTCGTTCATCTTGTGCGAGATATACACGATGCCGCAGCCACGGGATTTGAGCTTTTCGATCATGCCGAACAGCTGCTCGACCTCGCGGTCTGTCAGCGAGGAGGTGGGCTCGTCCAGCACCAGCACCTTGGCATGATAGGACACCGCCTTGGCGATCTCCACCATCTGCCGCTCAGCCACCGACAAACTGCCGATGATGCGCGCGGGGTTGATGCGCATGCCAAGATCCGCAAACAGCTCGCGCGTCATGCTATGCATCTGCCGCTCGCGCACAAAGCCTGCGCGCGTGGGGTATCTGCCCAGCCACACGTTATCCGCCACGCTGCGGCGCATAGCCTGATTGAGCTCCTGATGCACCATGGCAACCCCATGCGCCATGGCGTCCGCAGGGCTTTTGAAGTCCACCTCTTGCCCTGCAAGGCGTATGCTGCCGCTATCCTTATGATAAATGCCGAAAAGGCACTTCATCAGCGTGGATTTGCCTGCGCCGTTCTCGCCCATGAGCGCGTGCACGCTACCGGGGCGGACGCAAAGCTGCGCGCCGTCCAGTGCCTTGACGCCGGGAAACGCCTTGCAAATATCCCGCATTTCCAGAATATACTCCATATCGGTGCCCTTTCTCACTGCCACCAACGCGCGCGTCGGTAGCAGTGCAATGATATATTTCGCCATGGGCGAAATGTGATATTTTTGCTTTCGCAAAAGTGATATTCGCGCTATGCGCGAGTGATATATTCCGCTGTTCGCGGAATGTTGCGGTAGAAATTTGCCTTTTGGCAAATTTCATTTTCTGATTGTATGATGATCAATCAGCAGCGCAGCCCATGCTTTTTATTCCGCATTGACCGGTGAATACGCAATGCGCAGCTTGCGCACGTCCTGCTCAAAGGTATAGTCCGTGCCCTCCAGGAAGCTCTTGCCCTCCATGATGTTGGCGGCTATGGTGACGATTGCCTTTGCCATGGCGTCACCGTCCTGCTTGACTGTTCCCTGCATCTGTCCGTTCTTGATGGCGTCCATAGCGGTAGCCAGCGCATCCACGCCATACACGGGGATATACGCGCCCTTTTCTCTGCTGCCCTGCGTATTATACCCCTTGGCTTGCAATGCGGAAATGACGCCCAGCGCCATATCGTCGTTATTACAAAGCACAAGCTCGATATTGGGCACGCCGTCCTGCACGCGGAAGAGCGAGCCCATCATATTATTGGCGGTTGCGCTATCCCAGTTGGCAAGCTGATCTGCGCCCACGCGCACAAGCACGTCGCCGTCTTTGTCCGCCTCGGTCAGCGCGCTATTGTCTGCCAGCAGCTTATTTGCCTGCTCGACCGAATAGCGCGTGCGTCCGTCTGCCTCGGCGTTGCCCACCTCGGCACGGAACATGGCGTATTGGATCTTGCCGTCGCCGTTCAGGTCATATTTACGGAACGCCTCGTCATTGCCAAGCAGCGCAGCCACCTGCTCGCCCTGCATATAGCCGGGTGCATCGGGATCTGTGCCCACAAAGCAGGCGTTCTCCGACACCTTGACCGCTGCGTCCGACACCTCGCGGTTAAAGAAGATGACGGGCAGCCCCTTCTGGTGCGCCTTTTCGGCAAGTGCCTCGCCCGCGCTCTTGAAATCGACCGCGTTGATGATCAGCAGATCCACGCCGCCCGTAATGGCGGTATCAATCTGCGCGCTCTGCGTTTGCTGGTTATTCTCGCCGTTATAAAAGGTCACGCTCATGCGCCCCGAATAGTCCTTGAAATACTTCTCCAGCGCGCCGCGCACCGTGGCAATATAGCTATCGTCAAACTTATAGGCAAACACCGCCACGCGATAGGTATCCTGTCTGCTGCAGCCCGTCAAGCACGCGCCAAGCAGCAGGCAAAGGCACGTCAGCGCGCAAATTGCCCTGATTTTTTGCGTAAATTTCATATTTACCCCCCAAAAAAGGATTTTCACGCTTTATTCTGCCACGCGCGGCATGATTTTATAAGCAAATGAGATTGACAAATATTGCAAATCAGGTTTGGTGCGCACCCTGTCAAAAATTTCACAATTTTTCAAAGAAATTTGCAAAAACCTATTGACAAACGCCCGAAAGGGGCGTATAATGACACACAACAAATACACAAAGGAGGAGCAACCATGACTGCATATCAGTTCTTTTATTATTATTTTGGCATGGGCTGCCCGTCTTTTGTGAACACCGAGAAGTAATCTTTTTCGGAAAACAAAATACGGTCGGTCCGCATTCGTCGTGCATTTTGGGCACGTTGGGGTTTGCGGGCTTTTTATTTTCTCTTGCACCGTTGGGGGTTTATGTGAGAAAACCGTTTCCGTTCTTTTTGACACCGCTGGCGCAAAAAGAACCAAAAACGCCGTTTGGAGAGTTTCGCCTCTGCGGAGGCGCCCAAGGGCTCTGCCCTTGGAGCCCGCAAACTTTTGAAAAAGTTTGATCAAAACTTTTCATGAAAAAGGTTGTTCGAAAGGTGTCGATTTCCCTTTGAAAATTATCGATTTTCCCTTGAAATCATTGACATTTTTCGCACTTTATGATATAATGAAATATCTATTTTCTTTCACCATTGAAAGTAGGAGGAACTACTTATGATCATCACAGATATTTTAGATAACAACGCGCGACTCTACGCTGATGAGGTCGCTTTGGT
>JAZRDG010000099.1:0-25775 GCA_045660125.1 Eubacteriales bacterium
GCAACGCCCAGACGGCGCGTTTACCTGCTGTGCGCCGTTCTTGTTCGGTCAGTATCCCGCAGACCCCGTTTGCTCGTCCTTCCTTGTAGCAGGGGAGCAGACGCACCTGTTCTGCGGTAATATCGAGATTATCGAAAAGGCATTTCCTTGGTTTGAGGCGTGGGAGCGGTCTCTGCTTTCGCGCAGCGAGGACTATATTGTAAATTACTCCTATTACGGTGACTGGGCTGCCCCCGCGTACGCTTGCCGCTCGTTTGAGGACGCCACAAGTGCCGTGACCGAGGGACGCTTTATGTCCACGGGATACTCCTATTATAACTGCACAGCGCTTGCCCGCATGGCAAAGGCGTTGGGCAACGCAGACAAGCAAGCCGAGTATGAAGCGTTGGCGGACAAGATCAAGAGCGCAATGCTGGCGCGCTGGTGGGATGCTGACACTTGCAAAATGGCAGGCGGCTCGCAAGCCTCGCAAGCGTTCTCGCTCTGGCTTGGTATCATTCCCGAGGCGGATTGTCAAAGAGCTGCTGACGTTATGGTAAATGACCTGCGCGAGCGCGATTACAAGTTCACCACGGGCAACCTCTGCACGCTGTATATGCTGGAAATGCTTGCAAAATACGGCTACGTGGACGACGCGTGGACGATTCTGACAAGCGAGGAATACCCCTCGTACGGCTACATGATACAGAATGAGGCGACCACAGTCTGGGAGCGCTTTGAGCTCAAAAAAGAGGACGGCATGAACTCGCACAACCACCCCATGTACGGTTCGGTCTATAAGTGGCTGTACGGCACGCTTTGCGGCATCAAGCCCGTAGCCCCCGGGTGTGCAGAGTTTGAGATCGCACCGCATTACCCCACAAAGCTGCTCTCGGCACAAGCGCACGTGGATACAATCAAGGGTCAGGTCAGCGTGCGATGGGTCAAGAGATTCGGACACACCTGCCTGTACGTGACCGTGCCGTTTGGCGCAAAAGCACATATCCGCCTGCCCGATCGCACCGAGACCGTGGGCAGCGGCTCATATCATTTTCAGTGGGAATGAAAGGGAAGAGACATGAAAAAAGTTGTATTATTGGGAGACTCGATTCGCGAGATAGGCTACGGACCGCACGTACCCGCGCTGCTTGGCGAGGATTTTGAGGTGTGGCAGCCTCCGGAAAACTGCCGCTTTGCGCTTTACACCTTGCGCATGAGCTATGATTATCGCCCTTGGATGGAGGGCGCGGACGTCATCCATTGGAACAACGGACTTTGGGACGTGTGCCAGCTTTGGGAGGACGGACCCTTTACCTCGATCGAGGATTATTGCGACACCATGGTCAGAATTGCGCGTATTCTCAAGGGATACGCCAAGACGGTCATTTTTGCCACCTCCACGCCCACGCACCCCGATATGCCGGGGCACGATCATGACAGATTGGTCGCGTATAACGAGGCGGTCGTGGCAAGACTGCAAGCCGAGGGCATCGTGATCAATGATCTGTTCTCGGTCATCGACGCAGATATCCCCAAGTATATCTGCCCCGACCTGATCCACCTCTCCGAAGAGGGCATCAAGGTCGCAGCCGACAAGGTGGCAGAGTGCATTAAGCAGTACGCGTAACCGTCCCCAACCCGTAGGGGCGAGAATTTCGGCAAAGCCAAAATATGATCGCCCGCAAAAAAAGGACTGTCAATCATGACAGTCCTTTTTCTTTTGTAGGACAGTCGAGGACGCCTGTCCCTACAAATTGGTGTTTTTGGTTTACGCCAAAGCCTTCTCAAGTCGCTCTCTGATCGCCCCCAGGAACTCTGCGGAGGTTACGGCGGTAACCTGCGTGCCGGGCACGACAAGACCGACAAGGTCCTTGGTCATAATGCCGTCGTTCAGCGTCTGCAGGCAAGCAGCCTCCAGCTTGTTGGCAAAGTCAACCAGATCGCCAAGACCGTCCAGCTCGCCTCTCTTGCGCAAAGCGCCCGACCAAGCAAAAATGGTCGCCATGGGGTTGGTCGAGGTGACCTCGCCCTTGAGGTAGCGGTAATAGTGACGGGTCACAGTGCCGTGTGCCGCCTCGTACTCGGTGGTGCCGTCGGGCGCAACCAGTACCGAGGCCATCATAGCCAGCGAGCCGAACGCGGTGGAAACCATGTCGCTCATAACGTCGCCGTCATAGTTCTTGCAAGCCCAGATAAAGCCGCCCTTGGAGCGGATGACGCGCGCGACCGCATCGTCGATCAGGGTATAGAAGTACTCAATGCCCAGCGCCTCGAACTGCTCTTTGTACTCGTTGTCGTAGATCTCCTGGAAGATCAGCTTGAAGGTCTGATCGTACTGCTTGGAAATGGTGTCCTTGGTAGAGAACCACAGATCCTGCTTGGTGTCAATGGCATACTTAAAGCAAGCATGCGCAAACGAGCGGATCGAGGAGTCCTTGTTGTACTGGCTCTGCAGCACGCCGGGGCACTCAAAATCATACACGGTTTCACGGAAGGTCTCTTTGCCGTCCTTATCGGTAAACACCAGCTCAGCCTTACCCTCGGTGGGCACGCGGTATGCGGTTGCCTTGTAAACGTCACCGTAAGCGTGACGCGCAATGGT
Organism: Eubacteriales bacterium; assembly: GCA_045660125.1. Classification (GTDB taxonomy): domain Bacteria; phylum Bacillota; class Clostridia; order Oscillospirales; family CAG-272; genus SVQP01. Next base: position 2,582 of record JAZRDG010000099.1, read on the forward strand.
AATGGGGGCTTCCCAGTTGCGCACTGCGGGTTGGATCGAATCGATCAGAATGGGTGCGCGGAACACCGTGCCGTCCAGGATCGCACGAATGGTGCCGTTGGGGGATTTCCACATCTCGGAAAGGTTGTATTCCTCCACACGCTGGCGGTTGGGGGTAATGGTGGCGCACTTGACCGCCACGCCGTATTTCTTGGTCGCATAAGCGGAATCAAAGGTCACCTGATCCTTGGTGCGCTCGCGCTCCACAAGACCGAGGTCATAGTATTCGGTGTTGAGCTCCACAAAGGGGTGCAGCAGCTCGTCCTTGATCATTGCCCACAAAACGCGGGTCATTTCGTCGCCGTCCATCTCAACAAGCGGCGTGGTCATTTTGATCTTTTGCATGGTTTTTACCTCCGTATCATCTGCCCATTTCGCCAATCGCTTTCATGCGAGAGAGCGCAAGGGTGTAAAAATCTTTGATCGGCATGGCAGCATAGCCGTCATGCGTGTTTTTGTCGGGCTTGTTTGCAAGCGTGAGCTCGCAGGTCAGCGTGCCGGAGTAGTCGCAAGCGCGAATGCGGCGCATCACGCCCTCCCAATCGGCAATGCCGTCACCCATGACAAGGTGCAAGTCGTCGGTCCAGAAAATGTCCGCACCGGTCACGCCAACGTTGTCGTTGAGATGCGTGTGGCAAAGCTTGCTGCCGTACAAAGCCAGCATGTCCTTGCCGCGATTGTAGCAAAGCTCGTGACCCGCGTCAAAGCAAAAGCCGAACGAGGGACGAGAGCCAAAGGCTTCAAACAGGGCAGCGAGGTACTCCTCACCCTCCACGTTTTCAAATCCAAGGCGCACGCCAAGTGCGTCTGCACGATCCACCACGCGCCCGAAATTTTCAATGCCAACCTCGGTAGGCGTGTGATCCTCAAATCCGATAAAGGGATGCAGCACCATAACGGGAACTTCGTGCTTGGCGCAATCCTCAAGGCAGGAGAGCAGCAGCGTTGTTTCTCTCTGCGCCGCCGCGCCACCTTGCCACATGCCTGCAATACCGGTAAAGGGGGCGTGGATCGAGGTATAAAGCATGCCGTACTCATCTGCGGCTGCCTTCCAAAGCGGCGTTTTCTCAGCATTCCAGCCTGTGAAAAATCCGTCCCAGCCAATCTCGCTCAAGAGCTTGACGTGCTCGTTGGGCGGCAAATGCGCGCCGCCCATAGCGTTTATGGCGTATTTATAATCTCCTCTGTACATATCACTTGCGTCCGTTTGCGTAATAGTTCATCAGGCAGCCGTCCAGAATGATCTGCTTTTCATTCTCGGTCAAGCCCAAGACGTACAAGGTCAGCGGCGCGGTCGTGCCGTCAGCACAGATCACGGTCGCGTCAAACTGCTCGCAGCCTGCCATCAGCTTTTCTCTGATATCGGGCACGAATACAAAGTCACCCTCGGCATAGGGGAAAGGCGTGTCCGCATCCAAGGTAAAGGGAAGAATACCCCAGTTGATGCAGTTGGAGCGGTAACGCTTGGTGGCAAATTCATAGCAAATGTTGGCAAAGCCGCCCAGCACCTTCTGGCAGGATGCTGCTTGCTCGCGCGCAGAGCCGTCACCCGGCTTGTTTGCAAACAGGCAAGAGCCAAACTGCGTATTCTGTGCCAGCGCGTCCGCGTTACCCACGGCAGAGAGCGCTGCGCAAAGCTTATCGGATACCGTGCCCGCTCTGCGGTCCTTTTCCTGTGCGGAAACTGCCTTGGAACGCCCAACGTACTCGGGGCAGCGGCGCGAGAGCGCAAATTCCGCAAGGCGCAGGGGATTGGATCTGTAAGACGAGGTCTCGCCCGAGGGGATCAGCTCGTCGGTGGTGGTTACGGGGTCACGGATGACGGCTGCCAGCTCGAGCAGCAGATTGTCTGCAAGCGCGTACTGTGCGGGCCAGTCGGTGATATTGGGGCCCATGACCAAAGCGGTCTCGGGCTGGGGATTGCCGTAGCCGTTGTACACGCGCTTTTGGTAGGGAGACGCGTCAAACTGATAGGTAAGGGGCGTGTAATCGTAATCAATATCGGTCGCAGCCGTGATCACGCCGCCGTTCGCCGCGGTTGCAGCAATGCTTCTTGCGTCCATGAGTGCTACGCAGGAGATCTGACCCTCGCCGGGCTTGGAGCCCTCGCGGTTGGGGAAGTTACGCGTGGTGTGGCGCAGGGAAAGTCCGTTGTTGGCAGGTACGTCACCCGCACCGAAGCAAGGACCGCAGAAGGAGGGCTTGATGACTGCACCCTGCGCAAGCAGGCTTGCACTCACGCCCTGACGGGTCAGCTCCAGAGATACGGGGATGCTGGTGGGATAAACCGAGAGCGAGAACGCGCCGTCGCCAACGTCGCCGGTCTTGAGAATGGCATCCGCCTCGCAGATCGACTCGTACATACCGCCCGCACAGCCGGCAATCACGCCCTGATCGGCGTGTACGCCCTGCGCGTCCACCTTACCGGTCAAGGAGAGCGGTGCGCCGGGGAACAGCTGCGCTGCCTCGGCTTCCACGCCTGCAAGCAGCTCGGCTGCGCGCGCGTTGAATTCGTGAATGGTGTATGCGTTGGAGGGGTGGAAGGGCAGCGCGATCATGGATTCGACCTTGTCAAGCTCGATAGTGATCATGCGATCGTAATATGCGCCGTCATCGGGAGCAAGAGGTGCGTAATATTCGCCTCTGTTGTGAGTTTCGTAAAATTCCTTGGTCACCTCGTCGGTCGTCCAGATCGAGGAAAGACAGGTGGTTTCGGTGGTCATGACGTCAATACCGTTACGGAAATCCATGGAAAGGTTTGCCACACCGGGGCCTGCGAATTCAAGAATTCTGTTCTTGACAAATCCGCCGGGGAACGCCGCGCCAACAAGCGCAAGAGCAACGTCATGCGGACCGATGCCGCGACGGGGCGCACCCGTCAGGTAAACAAGCACCACCTCGGGTGCGGGAATGTCGTAGGTGTTCTCCAAAATCTGCTTGACAAGCTCGGGGCCGCCCTCGCCAACCGCCATAGTGCCAAGAGCGCCGTAGCGGGTGTGGGAGTCGGAGCCAAGAATCATGCCTCCGCATAATGCAAGCTGCTCTCTTGCATAAGAGTGGATCACGCTCTGGTTTGCGGGCACGTAAATGCCGCCGTACTTTTTGGCAGCAGAAAGCCCGAACACGTGGTCGTCCTCGTTGATGGTGCCACCCACCGCGCAAAGCGAGTTGTGGCAGTTGGTCAGCGCGTAGGGCACGGGGAACTTTTCAAGTCCGGATGCGCGTGCTGTCTGAATGATGCCAACGTAGGTAATATCGTGAGAAATCAAGGCGTCAAAACGAATTTTCAGGACGTCTTGGTCAAGATCTGTGTTAGTGTTGTGCGCAGCAAGTATCTTAGCTGCAATGGTCTTTTGGCGAGCTGAGCCTGCATCGCGATCACAGTTTCCGGGGCAGGGTGCGCCGTTGCACAAAAACACGCCGGAATCGTACAGAGTCACTGCATTCATAAGGGGTCCTCCGTGAAAAATGAATTACAATGATTATATCACATTATGCAAGAAAGGTCAATAGCATCTTGCAAATTCGCTGTTGGCTCGTGCGATTTTTTTGACGCATTGTTGACAGCGTTTGAGGAATGTGTTATAATGAAAAAAACAAACGGACAAGGGGGAAAACGGTATGGACGCCAACTTGGAATCGGGATTTGTGCGCGATTGCATTAAAAAAGAATACAGGGAAAGATTTCAATTTGAGCTGCAATCCAAAAAGCACCGCCAAAAGGCACTGTCGCGTTTTGCCCACGATTGTCAGAGCATCTTGCAAAACACGTATCAAACGCGCCAAGCAAGCGAGCTTGCAGAGCTTTGGGCTGCAATGCCCGAAAACACGCCGTGCTATCTGATCTCGGACGGCGCAGGCGACGGCACAACGCTGCCTTTGTCACAGGCAAAGGTGCTTTTGCAGAATGCCTGCATGCCCTTGATTCTGATCTCGTCGCGCTATACTGTGATCAAGCCCGAAACCGAGGGCGGTCAGCCCACCTGTTACGTTTTTGCAAAAGGGGACGCGTGAATCTTGCGCGGACGGGGAAGTTTACATAAGTGAGAGAAAAATTTGAAAAATCTCTTGCAAAAGAGCATATTTTGTGTTATAATCATACTGTGTCGATATATGTTGCGTATTTTGCGCAGTTCCTATAGACCTATCACCCCGGAAAAGAGGATAATATTATGGATTCTTTGAAGAAGTATATGCCCACAATTTTATTGGTCGCAGGCGTCGTTTGTTTGCTTGTCGCAGTCGTTATCACAATCGCGACGATTTCCGGCTGGAGCGGTACGCCCGGCTTGATCAACGTTCTGCTCATGTTTGCAGCCGTGCTGTTCCTGGCTCTTGGCGGACTCGTCATGTATCTTGCCGTGATCACCACGTCGGTTACCAAGCATTTCTTCCTGTATGATAAAAATCTCGGAAAGAATATCAGAGCCTCTGATCTGACCTTTGAAACGGTCAACAAGCGTATGACTTACTTCATGTCCCGCATGGCATCCTCCGAGCGTCAGGTCTGGAGCGCAAATATCGTAGGCAGCGATAACGAGCGCTTTGGCAAGGATGACGTTTACCGTCCTTTGATGGCATACAAGATGATCTACGACCTGACCGAGCATAACAGCCCCGAATACTGGAGCCTGTTTACCAAGGCAGACGTTGCGATTATCTCCTCGATCTGTGACGCGCTCAGCGACAACGACGACGCGCAGCTGGGAGCTACGCTTGTGTTCCTGCGCGAGCACCATGCAGATAACATTGATAAGATCAGCCGCTTCTTTATGGACAACCGTGCTTATATGCAAAAGCAGATGCTCAGATACGTACAGGCACACGTTGACAGCCTTTACATGGAATGATCACAAAAGAGCGGGGAACTCCCGCTCTTTGCTTTTTATCCTTTAAGTGAAAGGAGATTACTTATGTTTCGAATCAAGGTGGCAGACGTTTGCGTAGAGATCGACAATCGCTACGGCTTTGTTGAGGACGTTTGCCGTGATTATATTATCAAGAGCGAGGAGCAGCCTGCCTTCCGCGTGCAGATCTCAAGTGACGAGGTGCATCGCATGCTCTCGGGCGCTACCTGGAATCTGACCGCCCCCATGGCGGAAAGCTACCTGATCAACCGTCAGCTGTGCCGCAAAATGGCTGAGTTTGACGCGTACCTGTTCCACTCTGCGGTTATTTCGTACAAGGGCAAGTGCATTGCGTTCTCGGGCAAGAGAGGCACGGGAAAGAGCACGCACATCGGGCTTTGGAAGGATAAATTCGGCAAGGAAGTGACCGTGATCAACGGCGATAAGCCCTTGCTTGCGCTGCGAGAGGGAAAGCTGATCGCCCACGGTACGCCCTGGTGCGGCAAGGAGGGCTGGCAGACCAACACAAGCGCAGCACTTGATGCCGTTGTGTTCCTGGAGCAAGCCAAGACCAATGAGATCACCGCGATCGGAAAAGAGGAGTTCACCCACCGCATCAGCGAGCAGATCCTGCCGCCCGCCAACCGCGACACGGCGGATAAATTCGTGGAGCTGCTGCACCACACGGTCGAGCACGTGCCCGCATACGTGCTCAAGTGCAATATGAGCACGACGGCAGTGGACACCGTGGTCAAGCAAATATTCGGTTAAAGCAAGCGTTGCGCCAAAGGCGCAACGCTTTTTTTGCATTTATTCCTGATTTTTCCTTGACAAATACTATCATATATGTTATTATAAGATTAAACTGGCGGAGAATAGGTTTCTTTTGAGAAAACGGTATTTTTCGCCCCAATTTTGGCAACTTGGAGGACTTCCGAATGGACAGAACGCAAACCAAAGGCAATCAGAAAATCGCACTTTTGTTTGATGCGGGCACGTTTGTGGAAACGGGCGCGTACATCAAGCGTGCGGGCAGTGCCGAGGAGTATGAGGGCGTGATCTGCGGCTACGGCTCTGTTGAGGGCAAGCTGGCATTCGCTTTCGTACAGGATGGCGACCGCATGAAGGGCGCATTTGATGCAACAGGCGCGAAAAAGATCACCGCGCTTTACAAAATGGCGATCAGCGCAGGCGCACCGATCATTGGTGTGTTTGACAGCGCAGGAGCACTTGTTCCCGAGGGAAGCAGCGTGCTCTCGGCTTACGGTCAGTTGCTGGCTGATATCAGCGCAGCATCCGGCGTAGTACCCCAGATCAGCGTGATCTCGGGCAACTGCACGGGACTTGGTGCCGTAGCTGCAGGAATGTTTGATATCAAGATCGCAACGGATGCTGCATGCGTCTATCTGACCGCCGATGCAAAGAGCACGGGCGCTGATGACGTGGCGGATCTTGTTTGCAAGAGCGAGGACGAGGCGTTTGCCGCTGCAAGAAAGCTGGTAGTTGCGCTGCCCTCGAATAATAAGGATTTTGCTTGCGTGACCTGCGCAGATGCACCCGAGCGTGCAGTTGTGGCAGACGCGGCTGATACGCGCGCTCTGATCGAGGACGTTTGCGATGCGGGCAGCACCGTGGTCCTTGGTGAGAAGCAAAAGGACGGCATGCTGACGCTGCTTGCAGGCATTGGCGGCGTGACCGTGGGCGTTGTAGCAACCGATCGCGCACAAAACGGCGGCAAGCTGACCGCAAAGGGCGCACGCCGCGCAGCAAAGCTGATCACGCTTTGCGATAGCCTCAATATTCCCGTTGTCACGCTGGTTGACTCCGAGGGTATTGATCCCGCATGTGCCGCTTGCGGCGTTAAGGCGTACGGCGCACTCTCCGGCGCATACGCAACCGCAAATTGCGCAAAGGTCACCGTTGTGACCGGCAACGCATACGGCGCAGCATTTACGCTGCTTGGCAGCCGCGCACAGGGCGCAGACCTGACGCTGGCTCTGCCCGAGACTTGCATCAGCGTGCTTTCTCCCGAGGCAGCCGTTGCGTTTATGTATAACGATCAGATCACGGCGGATAAGTCCAGAGCCGAGGTCGAGGCTGAGTACAGAGCAAGCAAGGCAAGCGCACAGGCAGCAGCAGAGAAGGGCGATATTGATGATATCGTGCCTGCCGAGGAGCTGCGTGCACGCATTTGCGCAGCACTTTACATGCTTGGCAGCAAGGCTGAGGGAACTCCCTCGCGCAGACATGCAAATCTGCCTCTCTGATAGGAGGAAGATATGAAAAGATCGATTTTGACAAGGCTTTTGGTGCTCTTGTCGGTGCTTGTGCTGACCATGGGGCTTTGCACGCTTGGCGCAGCAGCAACCGATCAGACTGCTCCCGAGGCTGAGGTAACCGAGGCAGAGAGCGCAGCAGAGAACAGAAACCCCACGAACGAGGAGCTTGGCGGATTTTTCTCACCGCAGAGAATCGAATACGCCGTCACAGTCACTCTGCAGGGTATGCTGATGATTTTTGCGGTACTGTCGCTGCTTTGGGGCGTAGTTGCCGTATTTAAGGTGTTCTTACACGATATTCCCGAGAAAAAGGCTGCTAAGAAGGCAGCGCTTGCCAAGGCTGTGCAAGAGGTTGCAGCGCCCGAGGCAGAGACAGAAGCAGTGGTCGAAGCCGTTCCCGCAGAGGACGACGGCGAGATCGTAGCAGCCATCACCGCTGCGATTGCAGCTATGCTGCAGACCGAGGAATATGCAGGTCAATTTGAAAGCGGATTCCGCGTTGTGTCCTTCTCCCGTAAGGGCGGCGCTTGGAACAAACAAAACTGAGAAAGGGTTTGGTACATAACAATGAAGAGATTTACAGTCACCGTAAACGGAACGGCATATGACGTCGTAGTAGAAGAGGTCAGCGAGGGCGCAGCTCCCGCAGCACCCGTAGCCCCCAAGGCTGCTCCCGCCCCCAAGGCAGCACCCGCTCCCAAGAAGGCAGCAGGCGCACAGGGCAGCGTACAGATCAAGGCTCCCATGCCCGGTAATATTCTCAAGGTAAACGTCAAGGCAGGCGAAAAGGTTGCCAAGGGCGCAGTTGTTGCCGTACTTGAGGCAATGAAGATGGAAAACGAGATCTTTGCACCCGCAGACGGTACCGTTGCTTCGGTAGAGGTTGCGCAGGGAACTGCCGTAACTGCTGATCAGGTGCTCATTACCATGAACTAAGCCCGAAAGGAACAATATTATGCTTGATAGTTTGTTAGAATTTCTGACAGGCACGGGTATCTGGCAGCTGTTTTTCAAGGTTGCCGAGGGCGAAGGCGCGTTCTCGCTTGCAAATCAAGCGTGGGCGTTTGACGTAAACTGCTGGCAGACGGTAGTGATGCTGCTGGTCTCCTTTGTTCTGATCTATCTTGCCATCGGTCAAAAGTTCGAGCCGCTGCTGCTGTTGCCCATTGCAATCGGCATGCTGCTGACCAACCTGCCCGGTGCAGGCATGTTCCATCTGGATTTCTTTATCGCGGAATCGGTGGATTATATGCACGTTTTGCATCACGGCGGTCTGCTTGACCTTTTGTACCTTGGCGTTAAGCTTGGTATTTACCCCTGTCTGATATTTATCGGCATCGGCGCGATGACCGATTTTACTCCTCTGATCGCAAATCCCAAGAGCTTGCTGATCGGTGCGGGCGCGCAGCTTGGCGTGTTCGTTGCTTTCTCGGCTGCATTGCTTTCCGCTATGTTCGGCCTTGAAGCAGCTGCTTCGATCGGTATTATCGGCGGCGCGGACGGTCCTACCGCAATCACGGTTACCAAAACGCTTGCCCCCTCGCTGCTCGGTGCTATCGCAATCGCAGCGTATAGCTACATGGCACTCATTCCCATGATCCAGCCGCCCTTTATGCGTCTTTTGACCACCAAAAAGGAGCGCCAGATCAAGATGACCAACCTGCGCAGCGTATCCAAGCTGGAGAAAATTTTGTTCCCCATCGTGGTTACCGTTGTGGTCGGTCTGATCGTACCCGATGCGCTGACGCTGATCGGCTGCTTGATGTTCGGTAACTTGCTCAACGTATGCGGCGTGACCGAGCGTCTTTCCAAGACGGTGCAAAACGAGCTGATGAATATCGTTACGGTATTCCTTGGCATCAGCGTAGGTGCAACGGCAAGTGCTGCGAACTTCCTGCGCTTTGAAACGCTGCTGATCATCTTCTGCGGTCTGGTTGCATTCTGCATCTCCACCTGCGGCGGCTTGATCACTGCAAAGATCATGAACTGGATCACGGGCGGCAAGATCAATCCGCTCATCGGCTCTGCGGGCGTTTCCGCCGTACCTATGGCAGCGCGCGTTGCGCAGATCGAGGGTCAGAAGGCTGATCCCTCCAACTTCCTCTTGATGCACGCCATGGGCCCCAACGTAGCGGGCGTTATCGGCTCCGCAGTCGCGGCAGGCGTATTCCTGTCCATGTTTGCTTAAGAAAGGTAATTGACATATGGCACAACTCAAAATTACAGAAACCGTATTGCGTGACTCTCACCAGTCACTCATTGCGACAAGAATGACCACCGAGGAAATGCTTCCTATCCTGGAGGAAATGGATAAGGTTGGCTACCACTCCCTTGAGGCTTGGGGCGGCGCAACCTTTGACGCCTGCATGCGTTTTTTGAACGAAGATCCTTGGGAAAGACTGCGCACCATCCGCGCACACGTCAAGAACACCAAGCTGCAGATGCTGTTCCGCGGACAGAACATTCTGGGCTACCGCCATTATTCGGATGACGTTGTAGCGTACTTCGTGCAGAAGTGCATTGCAAACGGTATTGATATCATTCGTATTTTCGACGCGCTCAACGATCCCCGTAACTTGAAGACCGCAATTGACGCAACCAAGCGCGAGGGCGGCCACGTACAGGCAGCTTTCAGCTACACCACCGGTCCTATTTATACCATGGAGTACTACGCAAAGTACGCAAAGCAGCTGGAGGAAATGGGTGCGGATTCGATCTGTATCAAGGACATGGCAGGTCTGCTCAAGCCTTACGATGCTTACGAGCTGGTCAAGACGCTCAAGTCCAGCACCAAGCTGCCCGTGCAGCTGCACACCCACTATACCGCAGGTCTTGCTTCCATGACGCTCTTGAAGGCGGCTGAGGCAGGCGTTGACGTAGTGGATACCGCAATTTCGCCCATGGCAATGGGTACCTCGCAGCCTCCCACAGAGACCTTTGTGGCAGCGGTGCAGGGAACGCCTTACGATACAGGCCTTGATCTGGCACAGCTGAACAAGGTATCCAAGCACTTCGCACCTCTGCGTGAGAAGTATCTGGCATCGGGTCAGCTCAACCCCAAGGCACTGGCAGTTGACGTTAATGCGCTTCTTTACCAGGTACCCGGCGGCATGCTTTCCACCCTGATGAAGCAGCTGTCCGATGCAGGCAGATCGCATCAGCTGACCGAGGTGCTTGAGGAAGTACCGCGCGTACGCGCAGACGTTGGCTATCCTCCTCTGGTAACCCCCTCGTCGCAGATCGTTGGTACGCAGGCTGTGTACAACGTGATTATGGGCGAGAGATACAAGACGGTCACCAAGGAGTTCAAGGATATCGTGCTTGGTAAGTACGGTAAGACCCCCATGGAGATCGACGAGGCGTTTGCAAAGAGCATCGTAGGTGATGCAAACCGCATTTCCTACCGCCCCGCAGACGATCTTGCTCCCGAGCTTGAGGCAATTCGTGCGCGCATTCCCGCAGGACTTGTCGAGCAGGACGAGGACGTACTGTCTTACGCACTGTTTGAGCAGATCGCGCTCAAGTTCTTCGAGTACAGAAAGAACCAGAAATACGGCGTTGACGCAAACGCCGACGCAAAGAACGGTATCCATACCGTCTAAAATAAAAAGGACAGAGAACAAGCTTCTCTGTCCTTTTTTCTACCCCAAAAATCGATGAAAGTTTTTGCGTCGCTTTTTCCAGAAAAGCAAAGTGGCGTGTGAATGTTCTCATGCTTTCGAGTGTTTCCCACGCCACCCTGATGCTGGACTTCTGTGAAGTCCAGCATCTAAAACTCAACCGGCAGCGCCCCAAGTCGCGCCCGCAGGCGCGAAATATTTTCGGCGTTTCTTTTTTGGGAACTTTTTTCTTTGCGCCAGCGGTGTCAAAGAAAAAAGTGGGTAATGGATTAGGATGCGTTACATTGAGAAAATTCTCTCCGTTCTTTTTCTTGGCTATGTAGCCGCAAGAAAAAGAACCAAAAAGAACGGCGTTGGGGAGATTCCGCTCGTTGCGCCGAGCGACCAAGGGCGCTGCCCTTGGAGCCCGGTCGCTTTTTGAAAAAAGCGACGTAAAAACTTTCAACGTGAAATTTGAAAAAAACATTTGACAAAAGGGAAATCCTGTGTTATAATATTACGATTAAAATGTATAACTATGCCCAAAGGAGGGATGAGAATGGTAACCATCACGGGCGTGGAAAAGGGTAGCCGTGCAGATCGGCATGGCGTACAGGTAGGTGACGTGTTGATCTCGATCAACGATCGTGAGATCCGTGACGTGCTGGACTACCGTTTTCACTTAGCCAATACAACCGTCACGCTGCTGCTGCATCGCGGCCCCGAGCTTGTCACGATTACGCTGCATAAGCGCGAGTATGACGATATCGGTCTTGATTTTGAAACGCCGCTTATGGATAAAAAGCAGCGCTGCGAAAATAAGTGCATCTTCTGCTTTATCGATCAGCTGCCAAGCGGCATGCGCGAAACCCTGTATTTCAAGGACGATGACTCCCGTCTTTCCTTCCTGCACGGCAATTACGTGACGCTGACCAATATGCACGACCGCGATATTGATCGCATTATCGAAATGCATATCAGCCCCGTCAACGTGTCTGTGCATACCACCAATCCCGAGCTGCGCTGCTTTATGCTGCATAATAAGCGCGCGGGCGAGGTGCTTTCCTATATGCGTCGCTTAGCCGACGCAGGCATTACGCTTTGCGGACAGATCGTGCTTTGCCGCGGCATCAATGACGGCGCTGAGCTTGATCGCACCCTGTCCGATCTGCAGGAGCTGTATCCCGCCATGTCCTCGGTGTCTATCGTGCCCGCAGGCTTGACACGACACCGCGAAAAGCTGTATCCGCTCACGCCCTATACCCCCGAGGAATGTGCGCAGATCATTGCGCAGGTCGATCGTGTGGGAGACGCGTGCGAGCAAAAGTACGGCAAGCGCATCTTCTGCTGCGCGGATGAGCTCTACCTCTCGGCAGGGCTGCCGCTGCCGGGCGAGGAATACTACGGTGATTATGATCAGATAGAAAACGGCGTGGGTATGATCACCTCGCTGACTACCGAGGTCAAGACCGAGCTTGACTATGCGGACGAATACAGGGAAAAGTTCAAAGCCCCCCGCAGCGTCAGCATTGTCACGGGCGCGGCTGCATACGGCACCATCTGCACGCTGGCAGAGCAGCTTGAGCAGACCTTTGAGGGCTTGCATATCGACGTGTACCGTGTCATCAATCACTTTTTCGGTGAATCGGTGACGGTTGCGGGACTGCTCACGGGCAAGGATATTTCGGAGCAGCTTGCAGGCAAGGCTCTGGGTGATTGCCTGCTGATCCCCGAAAACACGCTGCGCGCAGGGGAGGACACCCTGCTTGACGATATGACCGTATCGCAGCTTTCGGACATTTTGGGCGTACCCGTCTGCCCCTCGGCAAATGACGGCGTCGGCTTTATCGAGTCGGTGCTTGGTGTGAAACTGTGTGAGTAAAGGAGAATAGAAGTTATGGCAAAACCTGTTATTGCAATTGTGGGTCGCCCCAACGTGGGTAAATCGACCCTGTTTAATAAGCTGATCGGTGAGCGTCGCTCGATCGTTGAGGACGTTCCCGGCGTAACGCGTGACCGTATTTACGGTGAGACCGAATGGAGAGGCAAAAAGTTTGCTATCATTGATACGGGCGGTATTGAGCCCAAGACCAACGATATCATTCTGTCGCAGATGAAGACGCAGGCACAGGTCGCAATCGATGACGCAGACGTTATCGTGTTCATGTGCGACGTGCGCACGGGTCTGACTGCAAGCGACCGCGACATTGCGGTCATGCTCAAGAGAAGCGGTAAGCCCATCGTGCCTTGTATCAATAAGTGCGACCGCATTGGCGACCTGCCTTATGAATTTTACGAGTTCTACGAGCTTGGCTTTGCGTGCGATCCCATTGCGGTTTCCTCGATCCACGGTACGGGCTCGGGCGACTTGCTGGACGCCTGCATGGACGCTCTTGGCGAGTGGGAGGACGTTGTCGAAGAGGACGACTCTATCAAGGTTGCCGTGATCGGTAAGCCCAACGCGGGCAAATCCTCGATCATCAACCGCTTTATCGGTCAGGAGCGCATGATCGTTTCGGATATCGCAGGTACTACGCGTGACGCGGTGGATACCCGTGTGGAAAACGAATACGGCAAGTTCACCTTTATCGATACCGCAGGCATTCGCCGTCAGGCAAAGATCGATGATAAGATCGAAAAGTACAGCGTGCTGCGCGCACACATGGCGGTTGAGCGTGCTGACGTTTGCCTTCTCATGATCGATGCAAGCACAGGCATTACCGAGCAGGACGAAAAGATTGCAGGTATTGCACACGAGGCAGGCAAGGCGACCATCATCATCGTCAACAAGTGGGATGCGATCGAAAAGGATAACAACACGGTCAAGCAGTACACCGAAAAGATCCAGACCGCGCTGGCTTATATGCCTTACGCGCCCATTCTGTTCGTTTCCGCAAAGACGGGACAGAGAATCCCCAACATTTACGAGCACATCAATTACGTGCACAACCAGGCAAACACGCGTATCTCGACCGGCATGCTCAACGACGTGCTTGCCGAGGCAACTATGCGTGCGCAGCCTCCCACGGACAAGGGAAGAAGACTCAAGATCTACTATATGACGCAGATCAGCGTAGCGCCCCCCACGTTCGTCATTTTCTGCAACAACATCGAGCTGTTCCATTTCTCTTACCAGAGATATCTGGAAAACTGCATGCGTGAGACCTTTGGCTTCCGTGGCACGCCCATTAAGCTGATCATTCGTCAAAAGGGCGACGATAAGGTCTGATAATCTGATATCCCCCCGCCCTGTCATCCTCGAGCAAGCATTTCTTTGCAAGATTCTTCGTTTCGCTCGAGAATGACAGGCAAAGAAATGCGCCGCGAAGGATCTCGGGCGGGGATGGAGTGACTCTTTTTGAAAGGAATTTACTATGTTTATAGATAACGTAAAGGTATATCTCAAGGCGGGCGACGGCGGCAACGGTGCCGTATCCTTCCGCCGTGAAAAATACGTAGCCGCAGGCGGTCCTGACGGCGGTGACGGTGGCAAGGGCGGCAACGTGGTGTTCCGCATCGATCCGGGTGCCAACACCTTGCTTGCATTCCGCTATCAGCGCAAGTTTATTGCCGAGCGCGGCGGTGACGGCAAGGGCGCTAAGTGCCACGGCGCAACCGGTGCGGATGCAGTTGTGCTTGTACCCCCCGGAACGCTGATCAAGGACGTGGAAACGGGCAAGATCATTCACGATATGACCGAGAACGACGGCGCGGACTTTATCTGCTGCCGCGGCGGTAAGGGCGGCTGGGGCAATAAGCACTTTGCAACGCCTACAAGACAGGTGCCGCAGTTTGCCAAGAGCGGTACGCGCGGACAGGAAAGAGAAGTGCTGCTGGAGCTCAAGATGCTGGCAGACGTGGGTCTGATCGGCTATCCCAGCGTGGGTAAGTCGTCTATTCTCGCGCGCATCAGCTCTGCAAAGCCCAAGATCGCGGATTATCACTTCACCACGCTTTCTCCCAACCTCGGCGTGGTCAGCACGGGTGGCGAGAGCGGCTTTGTGGCTGCAGACATTCCCGGTCTGATCGAGGGCGCAGCAGACGGCGCAGGCCTTGGCCATGCATTCCTTCGTCACGTTGACCGCTGCAGACTGCTTTTGCACGTGGTTGACATTGCATCTGTTGAATACAGAGACCCCGTACAGGATATCATTACCATAAACACCGAGCTGGAGCGTTATTCTCCCGAGCTTGCAACCCGTCCGCAGATCATCATTGCCAATAAGTGCGACGTGCTTGATCCCGAGCAGGTGGACGTACCCGCATTTGAGGCGTTCGTCAAGCAAAACGGCTGGGAGCTGATGTACGTTTCCGCAGCAACCGGACAGGGCTTGCCCGAAATGATCCGCCGCGTGGCTGATCGCTTGCTCGAGCTGCCTCCCATGACCGTGTACGCAGCAGAGTATTCGGATGAGGACGCATACGTTGGCGGCGGCAAGGATACCACCATCACCTATGACCACGGCGTTTACTACGTGGAGGGCGAATGGCTGTATAACCTGATGGGCACGATCAACTTCAGTGACTACGAGTCGCTCAACTATTTCCAGAAGGTGCTGCAAAAGAGCGGCGTGTTCGAGGCGCTTGAAAATAAGGGCTGCCGCGACGGTGACACGGTTGCGATCTACGATTTTGAATTTGACTACGTCAAGTAAGGAGGTAGCATATGAATATTTGGCACGATATTGATCCTGCAGAGATTACCCCTGAGAAGTTTACGGGTGTTATTGAGATTCCCAAGGGCAGCAAGTGCAAGTATGAAATGGATAAAAAGACCGGTCTTTGCCGTCTTGACCGCATTTTGTACACCGCTACCCACTATCCTGCAAACTACGGCTTTATCCCCAGAACCTTTGCGGATGACGGAGACCCGTTGGACGTGCTGGTGCTTTGCGATGAGCCCATCTATCCCATGACGCTGGTGGACGTATATCCCATCGGCGTGGTTCGAATGATCGACGGCGGCAAGCTGGACGATAAGATCATTGCGCTGCCTTGCAACGACCCCACCTACCGCAACGTTAAATCTCTTGACGAGCTGCCCGCGCACGTGTTCGACGAAATTATGCATTTCTTCATCGTGTACAAGCAGCTGGAGAATAAGCAGACCGCGGTCAAGGAGCTGCACAGTGCAGAGGAAGCAAAGGTCATCATCAAGGCTGCCATTGATCAGTATCTGGTAATGGAAGCCAGAGGCGACTTTAAGCGTCACGTGTAATATGTAAAAAAGAACGGCAAGCGCATGCTTGCCGTTTTTTTGTTGAATACTGCGCATCCAAAACAAAATCAATTTCATCTTGAAAATCTCCCGATTTTATGCTATAATAAAGAAAATCCCAACAGGAGGTGCGCATGATCCGCATAATGTTCGTCTGCCACGGCAATATCTGCCGCAGCCCCATGGCAGAATTTGTGTTCAAAAAAATGATCGCGGAGCGGGGCATCGCTAACCGGTTCACGGTCGCATCCTCTGCCACCAGCACCGAGGAGATTTGGAACGGCGTGGGCAATCCCGTCTATCCGCCTGCCAAAGCCGAGCTTGCAAAGCATGGCATTTCCTGCGAAGGCAAGCGAGCCGTGCAGCTGACGCGCGCTGATTATGATAAATACGACCTGTTTGTGGGCATGGACAGTGCCAACGTCCGCAATATGCACCGTATTTTAGGCGGTGATCCGCAGGGTAAAATCCGAAAGCTCATGGATTACACCCCCAAAGGCGGCGACGTTGCCGACCCGTGGTACACCCGCCGCTTTGACGTGACCTATGCCGACGTCAAGGCAGGCTGCGAGGGGCTGCTTGCCGAACTGCTGAATCAGTAATATTTTTCTCAAAAACTAAACATTTTGCAAAAAAAGTTGTCTTTATAAGTGAAGGAATGCCTTTCCTGAATATGAAAAAGGAGTTTTACTTATGAAAAAATCAATTTGTATTTTTGTATTGATGTTATTATGTACGTCAATCTTTGCAGGTTGCTCTTTGGAACCCAAGCAAGACGTTACGATTCAGTACACCTCGGAAATACTGATCAATAAAGAGACTCCCGATCCCGCTTTTGTATGGGCAGGTATATTTCAAACTCCCGAAAAGGGTGACGGACTGATTACTTCCCATGACTGTGACATATTTGGCATTATCGAAGGTCAAACGGTGCATACCGACGATACCGTTAACAGAGAGAATTATTATAAGTATTTTGCTCCCGTCAACTCGATGAATCTGAACGCTTACGTTGCGCAATGGTTGGATATTGACAGTACCTTGGAAAAGTTCAGCTTTACACTGGAACGTGACAAGGGATATCTTTGGGAGGATGCCGCGCTGATTCATTTTTACGTCCCCGCCAACGATGCGTATCGGGGAACGCCTACCGAATTTGCGGGAAAATATATTTTCATAGAACGCAAAGCATCCGAGGATAAAACGTATCTGCTGACGCTGGAGGATGACGCGTATCATAATTATGATCAGCATACGTCGTACAAATCTGCATACGTTGGCAGAATAGGCGATAAATTCTACGTGGAAAGCGGTTGGTATGATCTGAGTACGCACACCTATCAAAGCTATAAAAGTCAGGATCAGCTGCCCAAACAAAAAGTGGAGCAGGGATTTAGTAATTGGGATCTGCTCAAAGCTTTAAAGAAGGATGCTGCTATTGCAAAGTACTTAATGCAAAAGGATTATTACGCAGATAGCTACTGCGTTTTGGGGGATCGGACCTATGCGGCTTTTGTGATCGGACATGAGCACGAATCCTCGTACGAGGGCAGCGAACTGTTGCTGGTCATGCTGGATACTGACACCAACGAGGTGCTGTATGTGCAGAGATTTCGTTCAAAAAACTATTATTGGAGGACGAACGGCTGCATTATTACCATGTACCGTAAGGGCTCGGACGGTCTTTTGTATGAGCCGTATATCATCGAATAAATACAATTTATAGGAGAATCTATATGAATTTCACCGAAATCGCGCAAACGCGCCAATCCTGCCGCAGCTATGATGCGAGCAGAGAAGTAGAACAGGAAAAACTGAACGCCGTACTGGAAAGCGCGCGCCTGTCTCCCTCGGCTTGTAACGCGCAGCCCTATAAGATCACGGTCTGCCGCGGCGCGGCTGCGCAAAAGGTTGCCAAGGCGGTGCAGGGCATGGGTATGAACAAGTTTGCATCCGATGCGCCCGTCATGCTGGTGCTTTCCGAGCAGCCGTATAACGCCACCGCTGCGCTTGGCGCAAAGGTCAAGAACAACGACTATCGCTCGATTGATATCGGCATCATGACCGCATATCTGACCGCCGAAGCCACCGCACAGGGGCTTGACACCTGCATTCTCGGCTGGCTGGACGATGCCGCGATCCGCAAGATCTGCGGACTTGACGCGCCCGTACGCCTTGTCATCACGCTGGGTTACGCCAAAGCCGACGATAAGCTGCGACAGAAAAAGCGCAAAGATATGACCGACCTTGTTTCTTACGTTGAGGAATGACAATGAGAGTTGAACAAATTATCGCCACCCAAGACAAGATAGAGCTGATCGTGCCCGAGCTGCCCGTGCTTTGCCACGTATATGCCGAGGCGCGCTTGCCGCTTGTCACAGGGGGTGCCAAGCGGCCTCATCACGGGCGCATTGTGCAGGTGACCGACAGAAAGCATAAGGATAAGGTCATTTTCGACCGCTATGCAGGCAATCTCGATCTGCTGATCTGCCGTTTCGAGCTTGTTGTGGACGGCAAGCAAGTGGACGGCGTGCGCTACGTGACCGATATGAACAAGGAATGCTCGGCGTCTGCGCCCGAGCCCTTTGTTGTGGACCGCCCCGTGGGCACTTGGGTGACCTCTATCCCCGAGGACATTGATTATCTGCACATGGGCTGCATGATGACCGAGATCAACAGCCCCTGGATCCAAACCGTAACGCCGAATGAGAACGATATCCCGCACGTGTTCTGCGGCGAGACCTACTATTTTGAAAAAAACATCATGGATCTGTACGACCGACTCATGCAGCCCTGCATTGAGCGCGGCATTCCGTGCCTGATTCGCTCCATCAACCGCTTTTCTTACCGTCTCAAGGGCTCTGACGATGCGCTGACAAGCATCGTAGGTCATCCGGGCTACCGGTCCACCGGCTTTAACGAGCAGATGAGTGCCTTTAATCTGCGCACCGAGCAGGGCTTGATGATGTACTGCGCCTTTATCGATTTCATTTGCGCGCGTTACATGGACGCGGCAAGTCCGCTGTACTGCAGCGATATCATGGACGTGGGTAACGAGATCAACGCGCAGGACGTCTGGCACAATATGGGCGCGATCTCTTGTGCGGATTTTATGGAGGAATACACGGTCTCCTTGCGCCTTGCGCACCTGATCGCACGCAAGTACAACGCCAATTCGCGCGTCAACATCTCGCTTGACCACTATTTTGCCGCTGCGCTTAAGGATGACCCGTTGCATATGTACCACGGTCGCGCGTGCCTGGCGTATCTTGCCGAGTATTGCCGCCGCGACGGTGACTTTGATTGGGGCATTGCGGCGCATCCGTACCCCGAAAATCTCACCAAGCCCGATTTTTACAACGACGCCACTGCCACCTTTGATTGGAACACGCCGCGCATCACCATGAAGAACATCGAGCTGCTGCAGGCACTGGTCGAGATGCCGCAGTTTTTGTATCGCGGAAAGTCGCGCCGCATCGTATGCGACGAGCAGGGCTTCCATACCGACTACAACGATCCCGAATCCGAGAACAAGGGCGCGTACGCATTCGTGCTGTTTATGCAAAAGATGCGCAAATGCCCAAATATCGATTTGTTTTTGATCAACCGCTATGCCGACATGCCGCTTGGTGATGAGAGCGAGCTGCACCTTGGCTTGCGCTATGAAAAGGGCTATGCCGACGATATGCACCTTTTGATCAATCCCGGTGACTACAAAAAGATCTGCTATGCCATGATCGATCTGTGGAGTGAAAACGAGCAGAAATGGATAGACGAGGCAAGGGAATACGTAGGGGCGGAGCTGTTTGACAGCCTGCTTGACCCCGAAATGCCGAGCGAATCTGTAGATCTGGAGGATTGGAAGCAATGAGCAGACTCAAATTGGCTCTTTCGGGCTTGATCAAGTATCTGCTGGGCGTCATTTTAGTGGGCGCGCTTGTATTCTTGCCTGCGTGGACGCTTGCGTACCCCGGTGCTTGGATTTTCGTGGGCGTACTGTTTGTCCCCATGCTGATCTTGGGTGTGGTTTTGCTGATTTTTGCGCCCACGCTGCTCCAAAAACGCTTATCCAATAAGGAAAAGCAGAAAACGCAAAAGGGTGTTGTCAAGCTGGCGGGGCTCATGTTTGTGGGCGGCTTTGTGCTGTGCGCGCTGGATTTTCGCTTTGGCTGGTCGCACGTTCCCACGTGGTTGATGATCGCGTCCGCCGCCGTGTTCCTGCTTGGATACGCCATGTATGCCGAGGTCATGCGCGAGAACGCGTATCTGTCCCGCACGGTCGAGGTGCAAGAGGGGCAAAAGGTGGTCAGCACGGGGCTTTACGGCATCGTACGCCACCCCATGTATCTTGCCACGCTGCTGATGTTTTTACCCATGCCGCTGATTTTGCAGTCGCTTTGGGGCTTATGCGTCTTTGGCTGGTATGCGATCCTGATCATAATCCGCATCCTTGGCGAAGAAAAGCTGCT
This sequence comes from Eubacteriales bacterium, assembly GCA_045660125.1. GTDB lineage: Bacteria > Bacillota > Clostridia > Oscillospirales > CAG-272 > SVQP01. Next base: position 23,033 of record JAZRDG010000099.1, read on the forward strand.
TGCCTCCGAGCTTGACGGCTACACAGACTACAAGAAAAAGGTCAGATACAGATTGATTCCGTTTGTATGGTGAAATAAAAGAGAAGGGAGACACCCGTGTGGGTGTCTCCCTTGGTTGTTGGGGGATTATGTGAGGGAATTGTTTCCGTTCTTTTTGGCAAAATTGCCGCAAAAAGAACCAAAAACGGCGTTGGGGGAGTTTCGCGCCTGCGGGCGCGACTTGGGGCGCTGCCCCAAGACCCTGAAAGCCTTTGTAAAGGCTTGACCCAAACTTTTCATACAAGTGACTTGATTTTTATTTGAAGAGCTCCGCCGTGGTTTTCATTTTCTCAATGACGGGCACCTCGAACGGGCATCTTGACTCGCATGCGCCGCACGCAAGGCAATCGTCTGCATGTGCATCCAGATTCATATAATGCTCCTTGACCGATGCGGGCACGCCCTCTTGCATGGTGGCAAGGTCGTAAAGCTTATTGACCATGGCAATATCAATATTGACAGGGCAGGGCTTGCAATGTCCGCAATAGGTGCACTGACCGCTGTACGCATGTCGGGGTGCATTCGCAAGCACCGTTGCGTAGTCCTTTTCATCCTCGGTAGCACTTTCGTAAGCCAGCGATGCGGGGATCTGTGCCGTATTGTCAAATCCGATCAGTACGCTTGCAACCGCAGGGCGGGTCAGGGCATAATGCAGGCACTGCACGGGTGTAAGCGCGACGCCAAAGGGCGAACGCTTGGCATCCAGCAATCTGCCGCCGCCAAGTCCCTTCATAACCGTGATCGCCACGCCCTTTTGCTCGCAAAGCTTGTAAAGGTTGGCTCTCTCGGGGTCAATGCCCGCAAACTTTGCGTCGTATTCCTCCACAAAGAAATCGTCAATATTCTCGGTAGGGGGCAGCAGGTCGTAAGCAGGGTTGAGCGAGAACAAAATAACCTCCACCGCGCCGTGCTCCACGGCAAGTCTTGCAATCGTGGTGTTATGCGTGGAAAGACCGATGTGTCTGATCGCGCCGCTTTGCTTGAGCTCAATCATATAATCCATAAATCCGCAAGAAAGGACCGTATTCCAATCCTCCAGCTTATCTACGAAGTGGATCATGCCAAGATCAATATAATCTGTCTGAAAACGCGCCAGCAGGTCTGCAAACGCCGCCTTGACCTCGTCCATGTCGCGCGTGCGCACGTACTGCCCGTCTCTCCAGGCAGAGCCCACGTGCCCCTGCACGATCCATTTCTCGCGATTGTCCTTGATGGCGTTACCGATATTGGTGCGCACGTTCGGCTCGGACATAAAGCAGTCCACGATGTTGATGCCTTGCGCATAGCAGGCGTCCATCACTGCCTTGACCTCCTCGGCGTTATGTCGCTCAAGCCACTCGCCGCCAACGCCGATCTCGCTGACCGTAAGTCCCGTGTTTCCTAAAGCTCTGTATTGCATTATGATATACCGTCCTTTGCACGTATTGCCAATATTATACCACAACGCAAAAACGTTGTCAATAATGCTTGACGGATCGGCACGTTTTATGATATACTGAAAAAAACGCGCAAGGGAGTTTTCGCTATGTTTCGTGAAATGGTCAGAAAAAGAAAGCAATTGACGCAGCAATGCTGCATTGACGTACTGCAAGAGCAGAAGCGCGGCGTGCTGAGCGTGAACGGAGACGACGGTTACCCCTATGCCGCGCCCATCAACCACTATTACGATCCCGAGGACGGCTGCCTGTATTTCCATTGCGGCAAAAGACCAAACAGTCACCGCCTTGACGCGCTGGCAAGCTCGGACAAGGTGTGCTATTGCGTAACCGAGCAGGGAACGCCCATCCCCGACGATTGGGCGCTGTGCGTGCGCAGCGTGGTGGTATTCGGACGCATGCAGATCGTGGACGACTATGAAAAGATCGTGCATATCTGTACCAAGTTCAGCCGACAATTCACACAGGATGACGCGTATATTCAAAGAGAGATCGACCGCTTTGCCAAGGGAACGCTTTTGCTAAAGCTCACTCCCGAGCACATTTGCGGCAAGCAGGTCGAAGAAAAATAAAAGGAGAGAATCATGCTGACAGTAGAACAAAAAGCCCCCGATTTTACACTTAACGATAAGGACGGCAACGCCGTCTCTCTTTCAGATTTCCTTGGCAAAAGGGTGGTCGTGTATTTCTATCCCAAGGACAACACCCCCGGCTGCACGCGTCAGGCATGCGCCTTTGCGGGTGCGTACGAGCAGTTCAGGCAAAAGGACGTTGTAGTCACCGGCATCAGCCGCGACAGCGTTGCTTCGCACGTCAAATTCGCGCAGAAGTACGATCTGCCTTTTATCCTTTTGTCCGACCCCGATCGCGTCGCCATTGACGCATTCGGCGTTTGGAGCGAGAAGAAGCTGTACGGCAAGCTCAGCTTCGGCGTGACGCGCTCGACCTTTATCATAGACGAGCAGGGAACCGTTACCCACGTCATGCCCAAGGTCAAGCCGGACACAAACGCAGCCGAGATTCTCGCCATGCTTTGATAAAATTGCACCCGCGCAATCTGCGGGTGCTTTTTGCGTAAAAAACATGATAAAAACTTGCTCACATTCACACAAAGTTCACACTTTTTTGCAAATTTTGTGGTATAATGTACTATCACTAATTATGTCAACCTATAAAAACACTTGGGAGGGTATTATGGCTGAATTAAAAATGCTTGCCATCGACCTTGGCGCGTCCAGCGGCAGAGGTATCGTTGGCTCCTTCGACGG
>JAZRDG010000100.1:0-6768 GCA_045660125.1 Eubacteriales bacterium
CCTGCTTGGGAACCAGCGCAGCTACCGAGTCAATGACCACGCAATCGATCGCGCCCGAGCGCACCAGCGCCTCGGTGATCTCCAGAGCATCCTCACCGCAATCGGGCTGGGAAACCAGCAGATTGTTAATATCCACGCCCAAAGCCTTTGCATACACGGGGTCAAGCGCGTGCTCCGCGTCAATAAACGCAGCCTCGCCGCCTGCCTTTTGCACCTCTGCTACGATGTGAAGCGCAACCGTAGTCTTACCCGAGGTCTCGGGACCAAAGATCTCATTAATTCTGCCCTTGGGCACGCCGCCGTTACCCAGCGCCATGTCAAGCGTCAACGATCCCGTAGGAACTGCCTGCACCTCCATGTGCGCGTTCTCGCCCAGACGCATAACCGCGCCTGCGCCAAACTCACGCTCGATCTGCGCCATTGCGGTATTGAGCGCTCTTTGCTTATCCATCTTAGTATCCGTAACAACCTCTGTTGCAACTGCTTTTCTTGCCATAATAATATTCCTTCCCTTCCGCCCCCGAGTGCGGGAGCCCTCATTCTTTTATGGCAATATTATACACCCTCGCGCACGCTTTGTCAATAGGTTTTGCAAATGTTTTGTTCCGAAATCGGAATTTTATTTTTGGCAACCATTTGATGCAGGTTCCCTTTATTCCGATTTTGGATGACGAAGTCAACCAACAAGACGGGTCAGACGAGATTGACAAGTCCCCTTTTCTCGTGTTATAATATAGTAGTTGAGTTGGGAGGTGGACATATGAAAATAGCTGTGATAGGCTTTAGCGGTGCCGGAAAATCCACGCTGGCCGCAGCACTCGGGAAGCATTATGACATTCCCGTATTACACATGGATGCAATTCATTTTTTACCGAATTGGGTGGAGCGCGATGACGCCGACATGCTCCGCGACGTGCAGCAGTTTCTTTCCGAGCACGATTCGTGGGTCATCGATGGCAATTACTCGCGCATCTTGTTTGACGCGCGAATAGAGCAAGCGGATCGCATCGTCATTCTGCAATTCAATCGCCTGGTCTGCTTCTGGCGCGCATATCGGCGCTCGCTGCGCTATAAAAACCAGACGCGCCCCGACATGGCGCCCGGCTGCTACGAGAAATTTGATCGAGAATTTGCGCGTTGGGTTTTGTTTGAGCAAAAGCGAAAAGTCAGGCGCTACAAGCTGCTGCAAGAGCAGTACGGTAATAAGATCACCATGATCCGCAACCAACGGCAGCTGGATAAATTCATGAAAAACCAGGTTTAGCGCACCCGATCAACCGAACGATGCAATGCGTTGAAAAGTCCGGAAACCGTCCTCTGCAAACTTTAATTTACGTACAGCGCGGCAGGAGTAAGGCCCTGCCCTGCACGAATTGGCTTTGATGTAAGCAATTCCGTATTCAAAAAAGGAGCTATGCCGCACCGGTCTGTAAAATTAGCGATAAAATAACACCAAAAATGCCCGGCATACGCCGAGCATTTTTATATATGATCGCTTTTAATTGACCGGTTCATCCGGTACAGGCGCACGATCTCTGTCAACGGTTGCGTTCACTTCGCTGTCCCAAGCAATAGAGATCTTTGAGCCATCGTAAGTTAAAACACCCGTACGAACCGCGTCATTCTCCCGATATTTCGTCTCTTTGACACACAGAACACCGTCTCTCAAAAACAGATAATAATCATTATAGCCTCTGTTCTCCATCGTGAAAATCGTTTCCTTGGTTGTGAAATCAATAATCACAATACGCATATCCGTCATGCCGCTGCCACACCCCATGCCAAAGCAAAGCTCGCGATAACCGTCACCCGTCAAATCACTCAAGTAAAAGCTGCTGCAATGATATCCGGGTCCACCGATCAACTGCTCGCCATCCGCATATATCACGCCGTCTTCTCTGCGCTCAACCACTGCGTTATCAAATTCGGCCAAAGGAACCGAAAAATACGGATATCTTTCACTGTCATCGGGGTGGCGGCTATCCCATATTCTCAAACCATTCCCATATACCTTGCCGCTGTCCGGGGTTGGCGAATCGGGTTCGGTGTCTTTTGTAACGCCAGAATCCCCATACCCCTCGACGGGCTCGGTCAGGCAAGCCAAGAACCAAGTTGCATCACTCAAGCTCATTTCGCTTTCTGCGTCATCATACACCACTTTCATGTGGCACTCCAACGCAATTCTGCCGTCCGGCAAAACCATGATATTACCGATATTCGTTTCGGATTCGATGCATCCTGCGACTGTCTGTTCCATATAGACAGTGACCTTGTCGATCAACTCCTGCGGAATCTCCGTCAGATAGCGCAAAGCACCCAGGTAAGCCATATCCACATAAATGACATTACCGGCGAGGTCAAAACGAACGGTCATACCGTCACAGCTCCCGAAGTCTCCAATGTATCTGTTATATCTGCAGATAAAATAGTAGTTATTTCGGTCGATGCTCACGGTGTACGCCTCGGGGTCACGCACGTTTTGCGACAAAATATCATACGCGGTATCGATCATGGTCTGTTCATCTGCAAGCGTGGGTGAAGGCGAAGATGCTTTGCTGATCTCCCAATATACACACTCGCCCGTTTGAGCGTCTGCATAGGCGGTGTAGTATGTTTTATCTACCTTGAGCTCATACACGTGCACCGCTTGACTGTATAACGATTGCGTAATAGAATATGCGTACGGTAAGATTCGATACTCCTCGTAAGAGTCCCCCAGAGGAGCCAAATAATAGTCGGTGGCATTCGGGTCTAGATATTCTTCTCCGTAAGCATTGATATCTACATAGCCTTGGAAATAATCCCCACCGGAATCCGCAATGCCGTAAGTCAAGTATTCCGGTTCATCCAGATATGCCCCGTAGCGCATACTCTTAAAAGCGTAATCCGGATATTGCGACTGCGTCAGCACATTCAAAACAGGCGTGCTTTGCAGCAGCTCCCACATAGGTTTTGACAAAGTTTGCTCCAGCTTCTCCGCTGTTTGCTCCTGCCAAGGCTTAAAGCCCTTGATCCCATTGAGCTGCTCGGTCAGTGCTGCCGAATCCCCCTGCAAAATCGCTCTGCCTGCGGGGTGCGCCAGCATGCCGACAGGCACGCACGCGCCGATCAGCAAAGCAAGGCAAGCGGCAACAGCAAGGATGCGCAGGGTGCGCTTTTTGCGGTACGCCTTGTGGGAAAGATGCACATCCATTTGGCGATATCTATCCAAAATTTGATCGTCAAGATCGCCTAAAAGTCTGAAAAATCGCTCTTTTCTCATACGTCGATCCCCTCCTTTGCAAAGCGGTCACGCAGCTCGCGCTTGATCAGGACAAGCTCCTTGTTGACCGTGGACGTGCTGCAGCCAAGACGCGCCGCGATCTGCGCAATGGTAAACGAATAGAAAAAGCGTGAGACAAAAATGTACATTCTGCGATTGGTCGTGCCTACCAGGTACGCGCCTACAACGCGTCTGACCGTGTCCGAAAGCGCATCATCGTCCGCACCGTGAGGGTCGGGCAAAAAGTCCTGCACCTCATCCATGGGGCAGATCGCCTCTCTGGGCACACGCCCCTTTCGTTGCCGCATATCATACCGATTGAGCGAGAGATTGCGCGTGATCTTTGCCAAAAACGCGTGGAAAATGCTTGGTCTTTCGGGTGGAATGGCATTCCACGTGCACAAATACGTATCCTGCAGGCATTCCTCTGCGTCCTGCTCGTTGGCAAGGATGTTATACGCCACCGTGTTCAGATAGGTACTGTATTTCTTGTCGGTTTCGGCAATGGCGCGCTCCTCGCGCGCGAAATACAGATCGATGATCTGCTCGTCGGTCAATACATCGCGTTCTTTCTCCATACAAACACTCCTTTCCGTAGGTCCTTTCATCTATATAGACAGATTTTTTGTGAAAGTGTGTAAAAATATCTGATTTTATTATACCAGAAAATCAAATTGTTTGCAAGAGAAGGTTCCATTGCAGGCAGAGGCGGGCGACCGCAGGTCGCCCCTACGAGTGCGAGGTTAAAATATTGTTCAACCCAATATATAAATTCCCGTAGGGGCGATCATTGATCGCCCGCTGCCTGCCCTAACTAACAAACAGCCGCGGCTTTCGCCGCGGCTGCTTGCTTAATTCTTTTATTGAATGGGTTCTGTCAAGTAAAACAACACCCCAATTTGTTTTTGATATCCATCGGCATCGGCCATAATGTAACAGTCTATTGCCAATCTGCCGTCCTCTGTAATCGTCAATCCCCTAATTCTTCCGTAATATCCATCATAATAGTCATCATCTCTTGGCGAAATCTCGCACATGGTTTGTACAATTGCATCAGTCAGATACTTTGGAACTTGCTCAACACCTTGCATTGCCCCATAGAATGTTATCATGTAGGATTTCACCTTGCCGGTTTGGCGATCTACCCATACCTTAACGGTATCGCAGGTTTCATAATCACCGACGCATCGGCCAAACTCCACTGTATACGCGGTCTTTGACGATCCACTCGAGATCATTTGATATTGCTCGGAATCCTCAACCAACGTTTTCAAATATTCCTCTGCGATTTCTATTGCACGGTTAATGTTCACACCTACGCCTGAAGCGCTTACATCCTCCACGTTGAAAAACACACACGCACCCGTCACCTGATCGATCCATGCCGTAAACGTACGTGCGCCGCTTTGCAGCTCATAGCTGTGAACATCCTGCACCATAGCGCACATATTGTACTCGCCGTCCTGACCGTGTGTGCGAGAACAACGATAGTTCAATTCGACCGTTTCTCCGCCAAAGGTCACCACCGCGGTCGCAGGAGCATCCGGATCTCTGTACTCTCGTATTTTCAAATCAATATCCGCCTGCATCCCCGCAAATTGCGGTGCCTTATCATATTCATGAGAGGTGCTGTATATATGAAATTCCGGGGTTTGCAAAAATGCACCGTACTCCGTATTTGTCCAAGCACTCGAATGATCCTGCATGGGATCATCCGGAGACGTCTGTACTTCAAGTGGTTCTGTCAACACAAACAGCATAGAAGCGCCATCTCCACCGTCTTCTATCTCTACCCAACAATCAAGCGCCAGACATCCGTCCGGTGTCAGTATCACTTTCTCAATCCCACATGAATCGTTTGCTTCCATATATCTTCTCATGGCATTCATCACACGTTGGATTAACGCATCCGGAATTTCGTCTGCTTGGCGCATAGAGCCAAGAAAGCTCAAAGAGTACGATTGAATCCAGCCCTGCTTATTCAAACTCAGAGTGATACCGTCAGCACTCGGATACTCCCCGACATATCTGGAAAATGTAAACGAAACCTCACCGGAAAGTTCGTTGGTTTTGATTAACCGATATTCCTCAGGGTCTCGTACCTTTTCAGCCAAAAAAGCATATGCGATCTCCTCCAACTGATCATTTGGAAGTATTTCCTCATCGGAATAGACAGGAGCACCTGCCGAGAATTCGATACATTCTCCGGTTTTCTGATCAATTGCCACTTCCATTCCGCGTTTCTCTTGTGAGCGATACACATGCATCGCTTGCATGGAACGCCACGCCATCGTTTCGGAATGATCGTACGAAAGCACATATTCCTCTCCTTGATGCTCAAACGTGATCGTAGCGGGCGCAGAGGAATCCTGATATCGGTTAGCAAACACATCAACGGATATTTGACCACTGAACGCACTGCCCGGGATATCGGCAAAGCCATAGACAAGCATAGCCGGCGTTTCCTGCACAAACGCTCCGAATTTTGTGTTAGACCAAGCATATTCAGGGAATTTCGGCACGACGGATGCTACGATTTCGATTGATTCGAGCAACGAAGCGGTGTCGACTGCATCCGCGTCGGCAACGTGATAGGCAATCTCTAAAACAATACCGTCAAGCTCGCCCCACCAAGTAATCAGATCTCCTGTGCCCGAGGCGTGCGGCTCTCTGGTTTCGGTATGCAGCGTCAGGCGACCGTCTGCGGTGGAAAGCGGCGCGGGGAGCAGATTGCCGCTGCCAATCTCTTGCTTGATCTTGTCCATATGTGCGGCAACGTCCTTGATCGAAAGGATATATCTGCAGCGCACCCAATCGCCGTTTTCGGCTTGGACAGATACGTTGAACACCTCGTAAGGCTCGCCCGTATCCTTGACCGTGCCGTTTTGATAATGCAGCCCGGTCACCTCTCCCTGCAACACCCATGCATAGGGCGTGCTGTCTACAAGGGCAACAAAGTCGATCAGATCCTGCCTGTCGTTTGCGCCGCCACCCGTAATGCTGCGCAAATACGCCTGCAGCAGCTGCGCATCCTCACACGCGATCATCTCTCGCATCTCGTCAAGCTCTTCTATGCTGTGCAGCGTAATCGAAGGCTCGGGCACGGTGGGCACAGGCGGATCGATCTGCGATCCATCTCCCTGACCAAGCAGCCATACGCCCACCGGCACGCACACGCCGATCAGCAAAGCAAGGCAAGCGGCAACAGCAAGGATGCGCAGGGTACGCTTTTTGCGGTACGCCTTATGGGAGAGCCGCATATCTATTTGGCGGTATTTCTCCAAAAATCGGTCGTCCAGTTCACCGATCAATCTGAAAAATTGCTCCTTTTTCATACGTCGATCCCCTCCTTTTCAAAGCATGCACGCAGCTCGCGCTTGATCAGGACAAGCTCCTTGTTGACCGTGGACGTGCTGCAGCCAAGACGCCCTGCGATCTGCGAGACGGTATAGGAATAGAAAAAACGGGAGATAAAAATGTACAGCCTGCGCTCGGTCGTGCCATCC
>JAZRDG010000101.1:0-7399 GCA_045660125.1 Eubacteriales bacterium
AAATGCTATGAAACAAAAGCAGATTTCGCATTCCGGAGAAAGGGGACACGAAATGAAAACGCTAAGAGAAGTCAAGGTAGGACAGACCGCCCGCGTGGTCAAGCTGCACGGTGAAGGCGCGCTCAAGCGTCGCATCATGGATATGGGCATTACCAAGGGCGTGGAGATCTACGTGCGCAAGGTGGCACCCTTGGGTGATCCGCTGGAGCTCAACGTGCGCGGATACGAGCTGTCGCTGCGCAAGGCTGATGCAGAGCTGATTGAGGTTGAAGGCTGATAAGGTTCACCCTCATACATTTTTTTACATTGCAGGTTAGCATAGGCTAACCGGAAAACGGAAGGTAAACATTTTATGGAACAAAGCAAAATCAGGATCGCTCTTGCAGGTAACCCCAATGCGGGGAAGACGACCCTGTTTAATGCATTGACGGGCTCTAATCAGTTTGTAGGCAATTGGCCCGGCGTTACTGTGGAAAAAAAGGAAGGCAAGATCAAAAAGTATGACAACGTGATCTTGACCGATCTGCCCGGTATATACTCTCTTTCTCCCTATACTCCCGAAGAGGTGGTTGCAAGAAACTATCTTGTGGGCGAGCGTCCCGACGTTGTGCTCAATATCGTGGACGGCTCCAACCTCGAGCGTAATCTGTACCTGACCACCCAGCTGACCGAGCTTGGCATTCCCGTGGTCATTGCCATCAACATGATCGACGTGGTGCGCAAGAACGGTGATACCTTGGATATTGCCGCACTCTCCAAAAAGCTTGGCTGTCCCGTAGTCGAGATCTCGGCACTCAAGGGCACGGGCATTGAGGAGGCTGCAGAGGCTGCCATTGCGGCAGCAGGCAGCAAGCCGCACGCACCCATGCACAATTTCTCGGGTGCTGTGGAGCACGCCATTGCGCATATTGAGGAGGCTGCCGTGCACGGCATGCCCGAGGAGCAGCAGCGCTGGTACGCCATCAAGATTTTTGAGCGTGACCGCATGGTGCTTGAGCAGCTGGCTATGCCCGTGGAAAAGGTGGCGCACATTGAGCGCGATATCCTCATGGCCGAAAAGGAGCTGGATGACGAATCCGAAAGCATCATTGCCAACGAGCGTTACAATTACATTGCAAACGTGCTGCAGGGCTGCTACAAGAGAAAGAACACAAGCCGCATGACCGCGTCGGATAAGATCGACCGCGTGGTGACCAACCGCGTGCTGGCTCTGCCCATTTTTGTGGTGATCATGTTCCTTGTGTATTACATTTCGGTTTCCACGGTCGGTACGTGGGTAACCGATTTTACCAACGACGGCTTGTTTGGCGAGGGCTGGACGCTGCCGTTTACCCAGACCTTTGTGCCCGGTATTCCTGTGCTGGTAGAAAGCTTCCTGACAAATATCGGCTGCGTGGATTGGCTGCAGGCGCTGATCGTGGACGGCATCGTCGGCGGTGTCGGAGCGGTGCTTGGCTTTGTGCCGCAGCTGGTCGTGCTGTTTATCCTGCTTGCGTTCTTGGAGGCTTGCGGCTACATGGCGCGTATTGCGTTTGTGCTGGACCGCATCTTCCGCCGCTTCGGTCTTTCGGGTAAATCCTTTATCCCCATGCTGATCGGCACGGGCTGCGGTGTCCCCGGCATCATGGCGTCCAGAACCATTGAAAACGAAAAGGACCGCCGTATGACGGTCATCACCACCACCTTTATCCCGTGCGGAGCAAAGCTGCCCATCATTGCCATGATCGCAGGCTCGCTCTTTGACGGTGCTTGGTGGGTTGCCCCCGTGGCATATTTCGTCGGCATTGCAGCCGTCATCCTTTCGGGCATTATGCTCAAGAAGACCAAAATGTTCAGCAGCGAGCCCACGCCCTTCGTCATGGAGCTGCCTGCATACCATTGGCCCACGCCCAGTAATATCTGGTATAGCGTTTGGGAGAGAACCTGGTCGTTTGTCAAAAAGGCAGGTACGGTCATTCTTTTGTCTGCCGTTATCATTTGGGCAGGCTCTTCGTTCGGCTTTATCGGTGGCAAATTCGTGTTTGCACCCGGTATGGAAATGGGCAGCAGCTTGCTTGGCATCGTGGGTAACGCGCTCAAGTGGCTGTTCGTGCCGCTTGGCTTTGGCTCTATTGAGGCAACCGTGGCAACCTTTATGGGCTTGGTTGCAAAGGAAGAGGTGGTTGCCGTATTCGGCGTGCTTGACTTTGTGGGCATGACCCGTCTTGCAGGCTTCTCCTTCTTGATCTTCAATCTCCTGTGCGCACCTTGCTTTGCTGCCATGGGTGCGATCCGCAGAGAAATGAACAGCGCAAAGTGGACGGCATTTGCCATCGGATATCAGTGCGTGTTTGCGTACGCCGTGTCGCTGATGATCTATCAGTTTGGTTTGGCAATTTCGGGCAACCCGCACGTGATCGGCTTGAATGCTGCGTTCGTGGTGCTGGCATTGGGCATCTTTATGATCGTGCGCCCCAACAAATACGCAAAAAAATCCAAATAAATTGAGGTAAACTATGACAGTCATCGATTGGTTGATTGCAAACCTCGGCTCTGTAGCTACAGGCGCGGTCGTGCTTGCCGTCGTGGCTTTGATCGTGATCGGTATGATCAAGAGTCGCAAAAAGGGGAAGCCCTCCTGCGGCTGCGGATGTGCCGAGTGCCCCATGGCAGGGAAGTGCCATACGGAAAAATGAATTGTTAAGATTGAAAAACCGCTCTTTTGAGCGGTTTTTCTGTATGATAAGGCGTTGTACCGTGTGATTTTTCCTTGACAACACATAACAAAAATGATACAATAAAATCAACAAAACACAAGGAGGATACATGCATGAAAAGAGATCCCGAGCAAATTCTGCGCGCCTACGAGGACGCAAAGAGAGTTTACGCCGCATATGGCGTGGATACCGATGCCGCTATTGAAATTTTCAAAACCGTTCCGATCACGCTGCACAACTGGCAGGGTGATGACGTGGTAGGCTTTGAGCAGCACGAGGGCGTGCATTCCGAGAACCTTGTCACGGGTAACTATCCCGGCAGGGCACGCAACGGTGATGAGATGCGTATGGATATCGATACTGCATTTTCGTTCTCGCCCACCAAGCCGCGCGTCAATTTGCACTCCATGTACGGTGAACCCGGCACGACCGAGAGAAACCTGCAAACCACCGAGGATTTCCGCGGATGGATCGATTGGGCAAAATCCCGTGGCTATGCCATGGACTTTAACGTTTCCTTCTTTACCCACCCCATGATGAAGGACGGCTGCTCGCTGGCAAGCCCCGACAAGGCAACCCGTGAATACTGGATCAAAGCGGGCAAGAGCGGCAGAGCCATTGCCAACGATATCGGTCGCGAGCTTGGCGAGGTCTGCATCAACAACATCTGGGTGCCCGACGGCACTAAGGACATTCCTGCAGACCGCTTTGCATACCGCCAGCGTCTTTCCGACTCGCTTGACGAGATCCTTTCCGTGAATTACGACAAAGCAAACGTGCGCGACGTACTGGAGGGCAAGCTGTTCGGTATCGGCACCGAGTGCTTTACGGTAGGCTCGCATGAGTTTTATCTTGCATACGCTGCCACCCACGGCATCGGCGTTTGCATGGATACGGGTCATTACCACCCCACCGAGTCGATCGTGGATAAGATTTCTTCCGTTTACCCTTACATCGATACGCTCCTGCTGCACATCAGCCGCGGCGTGCGCTGGGATAGTGACCACGTGCTGCTACAGGGCGACGATCTGAGTGCTATTATGCAGCAGGTGGTGCGCGGACGTCTGTACGATTCCGGCAAGGTCTTTATGGGGCTGGACTATTTCGACGCTACCGTCAACCGCGTAGCGGCTTGGACGATCGGTCTGCGCGCAGCGGGCAAGGCACTCATTGAAGCATTGATCGAGCCGTACCCGATGCTGCAAAAGGCAGAGCAGGATGGCGACCTGACCGCAAGACTTGCGCTTGTGGAAGAGTTCCGCAATCTGCCCAGCAACGCGGTTTGGGATTATTTGTGCTACACGCGCGGCGTTCCCGTAGGCACCGAATGGATCGACCAACTTAAGGCGTACGAAGCAAACGTACAGAGTAAACGTGGATAATATGGATAATATCAAAATCAATCAGATATATATGGACGGGGGCAAGCTGTCCGATCTTCCTTGGAAGCGCAATATGGTGACAGCTTGCGCCAATCCCACCTTTTCCTGGTCGGTGCTTTCCGATCTGCCAAATAATCACCAAAGCGCATGCTGTGTGCGGGTTTATACAAAAGATCAGCAATTGTATTGGGATAGTGGCTGGTGCGAGCAGGTAGAGCAGAGAATGGTCTATGCCGGCAAGCCGTTGCCCCAAGGACAACGCATGCAGGTCACGGTTTGCGTCCGTGACGCGTACGGCAATCAAAGTGCCGAGGCGCTTGACAGCGAGTTTTTCTTTGTGAATGGCATGACGGATCTGTCCTGCGCTTCGTGGATCGCGCATCCCGAAGCAAAAAAGCGCGTTCCTTCTTGCTTCCGCAAGGATTTTGTGCTTTCCGAATTGCCTGTTGATGCCTGCTTGTACGTTGCAGGGATTGGATATCACGATGTAAAAGTGAACGGTGACCGGATTGATATCGCTTGTCTCGACCCCGCACATACTAACTACCAAAAGCAGGTGCAGTATGCGGTGATGACCGATTTTGCAGAGTGCCTTGTTACAGGACAAAACGCGCTTGCCATAGAGGTTGCGGACGGCTGGAGATACAACAATACCAAGATATTCGATACCGTGTTTGCCGGTCGTCCCGTGGAATTCTTTGGAGATACTGCGCTGATCGCCAAACTGGTGCTGACCTTTGCGGACGGCAGTACGCAGACTATCGTCACCGATGACACTTGGCTGTGCGGACACGACGCCATTACCGACGTCAGCATTTTTGACGGTGAGACCTTCGACGCGCGATTGCACGATCCCGCATGGATGCTGCCGGGCGGCGGCAAGAATTTCGTGCATGCCACAGTCAAACCCGCACCTTGTGAGCAGCTGATCCCCATGACGGTTGAGCCAATCTACTCGCAGGATTATTATTATCCCGATAGCATTTTTGCATTACGTCCGGGCACGTATATCATAGATTTCGGGCAGAATATTGCGGGAGTGCCCAGACTTATACTGCCAAAGGGTATGCGGGCAGGGCATACCATCACCATGCGCATGGGCGAGATGCTTGACGAGGACGGCGGACTTTACAATCTGCCGTTGCGTGATGCTAAGCAGACCGATACCTATATCGCATCGGGTGACGAGCGCGATCTTGCGGTTTGGCGACCCAAATTTACCTATCACGGCTTCCGTTACGTGGAGCTGACCGGTTATCCTTGCCCCGAGCGCGATGATATCTCGGCATATGCTCTCTATACCGACATAGCCAACGACAGCGACTTTGTCTGCGGCTCTGCATTGGTTTCTAAGCTGTACCAAAACGCCATTCAGACAGAAAAATCCAACATTCACTCCATCCTGACCGACTGCCCCCAGCGCG
Source organism: Eubacteriales bacterium (assembly GCA_045660125.1). Taxonomy (GTDB): domain Bacteria; phylum Bacillota; class Clostridia; order Oscillospirales; family CAG-272; genus SVQP01. The sequence goes on from JAZRDG010000101.1 coordinate 5,503, forward strand.
ACGAGCGCATGGGCTGGATGAACGACGCCACCGTGCGCTTTACCGCCACGCCCTATGCATTTGATATCGGGCGCATTTTCCCCAAGGTGATTGGGGATATTCACGCGGAGCAACGCGAAGACGGTGCGTTTACCTGCTGTGCGCCTTTCCTGTTCGGTCAGTATCCCGCAGACCCCGTTTGCTCGTCCTTCCTTGTAGCAGGGGAGCAGACGCACCTGTTCTGCGGCAATATCGAGCTGATCGAAAAGGCATTTCCTTGGTTTGAGGCGTGGGAGCGGTCTCTGCTTTCGCGCAGCGACGATTACATCGTTAACTATACTTATTACGGTGACTGGGCAGCCCCTGCGTACGCTTGCCGTTCGTTTGAGGATGCCAACAGTGCCGTGACCGAGGGACGCTTTATGTCTACCGGATTTTCGTATTATAACTGCACAGCACTTGCCCGTATGGCAAAGGCGCTGGGCAACGCAGACAAGCAAGCCGAGTATGAAGCGTTGGCAGAGCAGATCAAGAGCGCCATGCTGGCGCGTTGGTGGGATGCCGACAGTGCCCAAATGGCAGGCGGCTCGCAGGCTTCGCAAGCGTTCTCGCTCTGGCTTGGCATCATTCCCGAAAAAGACTGCGCACGTGCCGCCGAGGTCATGGTATACGATCTGCGCGCGCGTGATTATAAGTTCACCACGGGTAACCTGTGTACGCTGTATATGCTGGAAATGCTTGCAAAATACGGCTACGTGGACGACGCCTGGACGATTCTGACAAGCGAGGAATACCCCTCGTACGGCTACATGATACAGAACGAGGCGACCACCGTGTGGGAACGCTTTGAGCTCAAAAAAGAGGATGGCATGAACTCGCATAACCACCCCATGTACGGCTCTGTGGATAAGTGGCTGTACAGCACGCTGTGCGGCATCAAGCCGACAGCCCCGGGCTTTGACGAGATCGAGATCGCACCGCATTACCCCACAAAGCTGCTCTCTGCGCAAGCACACGTGGATACAATCAAGGGGCAGGTCAGCGTGCGCTGGGTCAAGCGTTTTGGCCACACCTGCCTGTACGTGACTGTGCCGTTTGGCACGACTGCCAAGATCCGTCTGCCCGACAGAACCGAGACCGTGGGCAGCGGCTCATATCATTATCAGTGGGAATGAAAGGGAAAAAGGACATGAAAAAAGTTGTATTATTGGGAGATTCCATTCGCGAGATCGGTTACGGCCCGCGCGTGCCCGCGCTGCTTGGCGAGGATTTTGAGGTATGGCAGCCTCCGGAAAACTGCCGCTTTGCGCTTTACACCCTGCGCATGAGTTATGATTATCGCCCTTGGATCGAGGGCGCGGACGTCATCCATTGGAACAACGGCCTTTGGGACGTGTGCCAGCTTTGGGAGGACGGCCCCTTTAACTCGATCGACGACTATTGCGACACCATGGTCAGAATTGCGCGTGTTCTCAAGGGTTACGCCAAAACGGTCATTTTTGCCACCTCCACGCCTACGCACCCCGATATGCCGGGGCACGATCACGACAGATTGGTCGCGTATAACGAGGCGGTTGTGGCAAGACTGCAAGCCGAGGGTATCGTGATCAACGACCTGTTCTCGGTCATTGACGCAGATATTCCCAAGTATATCTGCCCCGACCTGATCCACCTCTCCGAAGAGGGCATCAAGGCCGCCGCGGATAAGGTTGCACAGTGCATCAAGGAGTATGCATGACGTAGGGGCGACTGAACGAATCGCCCGCTTTATGGTTGTCCGTTTAGGTGAAAGAGCGTCCAAGGGATGCATCTCACCCACCACAATCGCTTCTCTCATTTCACCTCGATCCTCGGTGAAATTCGCTCCGCTGTGGTCCCCCCTCTCCAGCGGAGAGGGCTTTATGCCGTGCATCCGTCT
>JAZRDG010000102.1:0-3942 GCA_045660125.1 Eubacteriales bacterium
CGGTGAGGAAGCAACCAATGCTACCGTGAACAAGTTCACTTCTTTGATTGCTGAGAACGGCACTATCATTGAGGTTGCACAGTGGGGCAAGCGCCGCCTGGCATATCCTATCAATGACATGCCCGAAGGCTACTACGTAGTTGTAACTTTCAAGGCTGCAGGTAACTTCCTGGCAGAGCTCGACCGTCTGTTCCAGATCGACGAGAACGTTATGCGTTCTCTGACCATCAAGCTTGACTTCGAGCCCGTTGCTAAGGCAGCTGCTGTTGCCACCGAAGTTGCTGTAGTAGAAGAAGTTGCCGAAGTGGCAGCTGACGCTGAGTAATCGGCAAAAAGAGGTTAAAGAACATGGCAAATTTTAATCTGAACAAAGTCATCCTCGGCGGTAGACTTACCGCTGATCCTGAACTGAAGCAGACACAGAGCGGCATTGCCGTCGTAACGTTCCGTATGGCAGTCAATCGCAGATTCGCTTCCCGCGACGCTTCGTCCGGTCAGCAGCCTGAGGTCGATTTCTTTACCGTTACCGCTTGGCGTTCTACTGCTGAGTTTGTCAACCGTTTCTTTAAGAAGGGCTCTTCTATCTGCGTAATCGGTTCTATCCAGAACAGATCCTGGACCGACCAGCAGGGTCAGAAGCGCTACATGACCGACATCGTTGCCGAGGAAGTCCAGTTTGTGGACAGCCGCAGCGAAGGCCCGAATGCCCAGTCCGGCGGTTATGCGCCCGATGCTTACGGTGCACCCGCATACTCCTCTCCCATGGGTTCCGCACCCAAGTTTGAGGAGATCAAAACAGACGACGATCTGCCCTTCTAAAGGCGATCGTTCCCAAAATCAAATAGGAGGATTCATAAGATGACTGAAAACGTTTCTCGTCCTGCGCGCCCTGTTGTTCGCAGAAGAAAGAAGGTTTGCATTTTCTGCGCCGATAAGGTTGCTTATATCGATTACAAGGATTCCGCTAAGCTCCGCAAGTTCATCAGCGAGCGCGGCAAGATCCTGCCCAGAAGAATGTCCGGCACCTGTGCCGTTCACCAGCGCGAGCTCAACACCGCTATCAAGCGTGCTCGTCAGGCTGCTCTTCTGCCCTACGTTTGCGACTAAGTTGCAGATTGCACAAAGAAAAGAGGATGTCCGTAAGGACATCCTCTTTTTTTGCTTTTGTTTCCAAAAGCGCTTTATTGCTCGCCCAGATATCTGCAAGCGGTCATGGCGGCAACTGCGCCGTCACCGCATGCGGTGGTGATCTGTCGGATGCTCTTGGTGCGGCAATCGCCTGCCACAAATACGCCCGGGGTCTTGGTCAGGCAATCCTCGCCTGCTGCGATATAGCCACGCGCGTCAAGCTCTGCCACGGGTGCAAACGCATCGTTGACCGGTACTTGTCCGATCGCCACAAACACGCCGTCCACGTCAAGGCGCACCTTGGTGCCCTTCTGATCCAGGATCAGACCCGTCAGCTCGTCCGAGCCAAGGAACCTTTCCACCGTCGCCCCATAGATATACTCCACGTTATCTCTGCCCTGCAAAAGCGAGATCAGCTTGCCCTCGCCCGTCAGGTAGTCGAGATTTTGCACGATGGTCACCTTTTTGCACAGATCGGACAGCAGCACAGCCTCCTGCAAAGCGGAGTTACCGCCGCCGATGACTGCTACGCTCTGACCTTGGTAAAACGCGCCGTCACAAACTGCGCAGAACGAAATACCGTTGCCTATAAAGCTTTCCTCATTTTCAAGCCCCAGCATACGGTGGCGAGAGCCTGTTGCGATAATGACCGCGCCGCACTCGAACTCTGCGCCCGAAGCGCACACGACCGTTTTGGTCGCGCCGTCGCGGATCTCAACAGCCTCGTCCAGCTCTACCGTCACGCCCTGCTCCAGCACCTGCTCGATCAGCTTATCCGCAAAATCGTTTCCGCTCATTTGCAGAAAACCGGGATAATTTTCGATCTTGGGCGAGAACACGACCTGACCGCCAAAGCTTTCCTTTTCCAAAAGCAGCACCTGTCTGTCGGCTCTTGCGGCGTACAGAGCCGCGGTCATTCCCGCGGGCCCTGCGCCGATTACGATAATATCATATTTCATGATGATTTTAAATTAAGCGTTTACGCTCTCCTCGATAAACTTACGGATGTTGGATACGTTTGCAACGCACTCGAAGCTGCCGTCCTCGCGAACGACTACCAGCGTGGGAGCCTGCTTGATGCCGTAGGTCTTAGCCAGATCGGGGTTCTCCTCAGCATACAGCTTTTCGTAAGCCAAGCCTGCCTTATCAAGGAACACGCAAGCCATCTTGCAGTTGGGGCAAGTCTTGGTTGCGAACAAGATCAGCTTTGCTTCGCTCTCGCAGGTGCAGCACTCCACAACCTCTTCAGCCTTTTCTGCCTTGGGTGCGCGTGCGTCAAACTTTTCCATGCTGGACTTGATGTCATATTCCTTACGCATTGCGAACTCTGCGCTCTTACCGTCGTTCCAGTTCTTGACGGGACGGTAGTAACCGGTAATACGGCTGTAAACCTCGGTCACCTCACCGCACTCGGGGCAAGCATATTCCTCGCCGGGGATGTAGCCGTGAGTACGGCATACAGAGTAGGTGGGAGACATGGTGTAGTAAGGCAGCTTGTAGTTCTCTGCAATCTTCTTAACCAGCGTAGCGGCAGCCTTCCAGGAGGGCAGCTTTTCGCCAAGGAATGCATGGAATACAGTACCCGAGGTGTAACGGGTCTGCAGCTCGTCCTGAATATCCAGAGCCTCGAAAATGTCTGCGGTGTAGTCCACAGGCAGGTGAGAGGAGTTGGTGTAGTAGGGGGTCTTGCCCTTTTCGGTTGCGGTCTTGATGTCGGGGTAACGCGCTACGTCATGCTTAGCAAGACGGAAGGAGGTGGACTCTGCGGGAGTTGCCTCGAGGTTGTACAGATCGCCATACTCCTCCTGGTAGTCGGACAGACGCTCTCTCATGTGATCCAGCACCTGCTTGGTGAACTCCTGGGTCTCGGTGTGGGTCATGTCCTTACCGATCCAACGAGCGTTGAGGCCTGCCTCGTTCATGCCGACAAGACCAATGGTGGAGAAGTGGTTATTGAAGGTGCCAAGGTAACGCTTGGTATAGGGGTACAGACCCTCGTCAAGCAGCTTGGTAATGACGGTTCTCTTGATCTTGAGCGATCTTGCGGAGATGTCCATGATGCGGTCAAGGCGCTTGTAGAAGTCTTCCTCGTCCTTTGCAAGGTATGCAATTCTGGGCATGTTGATGGTAACAACGCCAATAGAACCGGTGGACTCACCCGAGCCGAAGAAGCCTCCCGACTTCTTGCGCAGCTCACGCAGGTCAAGTCTGAGTCTGCAGCACATGGAACGCACGTCGCTGGGCTCCATATCGCTGTTGATGTAGTTGGAGAAATAGGGAGTGCCGTACTTTGCGGTCATCTCGAACAGGAGTCTGTTGTTCTCGGTCTCGGACCAGTCAAAGTTAGAGGTGATGGAGTAGGTGGGAATGGGATACTGGAAGCCTCTGCCGTGCGCGTCGCCCTCGATCATGGTCTCGATAAACGCCTTGTTGACCATGTCCATCTCTGCCTTACAATCCTTGTACTTGAAGTCCATTTCCTTACCGCCAACGATACAGTTGAGCTCGGCAAGGTCTGCGGGTACGGTCCAGTCAAGGGTAATGTTGGAGAAGGGTGCCTGCGTGCCCCAACGGGAGGGAGTGTTCACGCCGTAGATAAAGGACTCGATGCACTTCTTAACCTGATCGTAGTTCAGGTTGTCAGCCTTAACGAAGGGTGCAAGATAGGTATCAAACGAGGAGAACGCCTGCGCGCCTGCCCACTCGTTCTGCATGATACCAAGGAAGTTGACCATCTGGTTGCAAAGGGTTGCAAGGTGCTTTGCGGGAGCAGAGGTGATCTTACCGGTCACGCCGCCAAGGCCCTCCTGGATC
>JAZRDG010000103.1:0-29781 GCA_045660125.1 Eubacteriales bacterium
CTTGGCATTTTCCATCAAGTACGGATACATCACGTCCTCAAAAAGCACCTCGCGCATACGGCGCAGGATCTCGGTATGAATTTCTCCGCTGTCGCCGGGCCACGAGATCTCCATTTTTCCTTCAATGGGATGCACGTAGATCAGCCTACGCGGAATGTCCACATCCTCTACCTCCCAAACACGCCCGGCAAGCGCAAATCGTTCGCCCTTGGGAATGGGGTTTGTAATGGTTCCGATCTCTTCCGCTTCAAAGCGCACGGTGTAGTCCTCGCTGTCCTTGAACACGGCGTAAAAGCGGAAGCTTTTGAGTAATCTTTCACCCGCAAGCCCCACGATCAGCCCCTTTTCCTCGGTCATTTCCAAAAAATCGTTGTTGAGCATGGAGAGCATGAGCACCTTGTAGTCCTCTTTTCGCACGTCCAAAAAGGGCGGCAGCGAGAGCACCTTGGCTGCAAGCGCGGCAGGCGTCAGCTCGCCTTGCGCGGCAAGAATGCTGAGCGTTTGGTGGAAAAGGAGCGAATACGGCAGCTTTTTTTGCATGGGCGGCTCGATAAAACGCTCCTCAATGTAAAGCTGCACGATGGCAATGCCGCGCAAAAGCTCCCACGGGATCAGCTGCGGCAAGGGAGTATTGGGCAGCGGATCCTCCTCGCGGAACACCATCATCATCTCGGGCGGCTGTCCGCGTCTGCCCGAGCGACCAAGGCGCTGCAAAAAGCCGCTGACCGAGTTGGGTGCTTGCATTTGCATGACGCGCTCAAGACGCCCGATGTCAATGCCAAGCTCCATGGTCACGGTTGCGCAGGTCACCGCAAATTCTTCCTCGTTTTTCATTTTCAGCTCGGCTTCCTCGCGTAGCGATGCCGAGAGATTGCCGTGGTGGATCAGGAACACGTCGCGGTCGCCTCTTGCGCGCGCGATCTGGCGCAGCGTGGCGCATACGTATTCGGTCTCTTCTCTGGAGTTGGAAAACACCAGAGATTTTTTGTCCTTGACGCAATCGTAGGCGTATTCGTAGCCCGCGTCCAGCATAGCGGGCGTTTCGATTGCCTCCTCGCCGTCCTTTTCGGCTTCATCCTTGCTCTGCGTTGCCTTGGGGTTTTGCACGTAGAAATGCTCAAAGCCCAGTCGCCAGCGAATTTTGCCCTCCTCAAAGATCGGCACGTCGGTCTGCTTGCCCGTGCCCTCGCTCAGCCATGCAGCCGCGCCCTGCGGATCGCCAATGGTAGCCGACAGCCCCACGCGGCGCACGTCATGCCCGATCAGGTGCGAAATACGGTCCAGCTGGCAGCGGATCTGATTGCCGCGATCGGTGCCCGTAAGCGTATGGATCTCGTCAATGACCACGTATCTAAGGTCGCCAAACAGGCGCGGAATATCGTTGGAGCGGCTGATCAGCATGGCTTCCAGCGACTCGGGCGTGATCTGCAGCACACCCTTGGGATTTTCCAGCAGCTTGCGCTTATGCGAGGCTGCAACGTCACCGTGCCAATGCGTTACGGGAATGCCGCTTTGATCCAGCAGCTGCTCAATGCGGAAAAACTGGTCGTTGATCAGGCTTTTGAGCGGTGCGATATACAGAACACCCACGCTACAGGGCGGATTTTCCCACAGCTCGGTGAGAATGGGAAAGAAGGCTGCCTCGGTCTTACCGCTTGCGGTGGACGAGGTCAAGAGCAGATTGCGGTCGGTCTCAAACAGGGTCTGCGCCGCAGCCATCTGCACGGGGCGCAGCGATTCCCAGGTGTTATTGTAAATAAATTCCCTGATAAAATCGGGAAACCTTTCAAAAATCTCGTCTGCCTTGGTCATGCGCTTCCCTTTCTATCAAAAATCAAGATCGTCGGGGGTAAATTGACGGGGAGAGTCGGTGGGTACGGGCGAATCGTGATTCGCCCCTGCGGGAGCGGCTGCAACCGAGGGCGTGGTTTTGACAACGTCCTCGAATTTCGCCTCGGGGTTTTGCATGAGCACGTTAAGCACGGTCATATAGTCGCGCAGCATCTCACGCGGCGTGATCATGCTATCCGCGCCAGCGCGCGCAAGGCATGCCTGCAAGAACGTCACCTGCTGCTCCTGCGATACGCGAGGCTGCACGCCGTAATACTGCGCGTAAAGCTGCGTAATGCGCGAAAGCAGCGCAAACAGCTCGTCATCGGACAAGCGGCGCAAACGGATGACGGGCCCCATCATGTTCTTGTATCCCTCCACGGTAAAGCGGCTGTCGCACAAACGTGAGCGCAATGCCTCGTAGGAGAAAAGTCCGCGGCGCGTGTCCTCCAAGAACTGCGGCGTGCCGCCAAACACGATCTCCAAGCCGGGAGCGCGTCCCTGCAGGGTATCGTTGAACATGGAAAGGATCTTTTCGTAGTTATTCTCGCGGCTGACGCGGTGCACGATCTTGTACAGGTTGACGCACTCGTCAATAAACACCACCAGTCCGCGATAGCCCATCAGGCGCACAAGTGACGCCCAGAGCTTGAGAAAATCATACCAGTTGTCGTCATCGATGATGACCGACACCGAAAATCCGAGCGCACCCTTTGCCTCGGTCTTGGTGGAAAACTCACCGCGCAGCCAGCGCAGGCATGCGCTCATAAGCTCGCGGTCGTCCTCACCGCCGCGCATGTAGGCGCGGTAGTACGCAGTGATCACACGGGCAAAGTCAAAGCCGCCCACCAAAAATTCCACCTCGGCAAGCTTATGCATCACGCGCGCGTTAAGTGCAGCCTCAAAGGTTGCAGAGTCGGGCGAAGAGCCCTCTGCCACCAGCTCTGCCTGCAAGGAGGCGATCCATCTTGCAATGATCTTGGGCAGCGCACCGCCATCGGGAGAGGCTTTGCTGGCAAGGTTTTTCATCAGCTCGCGATAGGTTGCCACACCGCTGCCGCCCGTGCCGTACAAACGGCGCTCGGGAGACAGGTCACAGTCAGCCGTGATAAAATCGCGCTCCAGGGCATAGCCGCGGATCAGCTGCATCAAAAAGCTTTTACCGCTGCCGTATCTACCCACCAAAAAGCGCATACCTGCGCCGCCCTCGTTGACCTGCTCAAGATCAGAGAGCAGGGCTGCGATCTCGTCCTGTCTGCCTATGGCAATATACGGTGCACCCGCACGCGGCACAACGCCTGCGGAAACCGATGCAAGCAGCGCGCCAAGCACGCGTCTTGGTACTTGTTGTTGTATTCTTTGCTCCATATTTATTCCCTCCAAAGGTACTGTAGCTGTTCCCTGTAATCTTCAATGACCGTATAGCCACCGTCTGCTTCTTCCAAAATCACGTCACCGAACACCTCGACCGAGATATCGTTGATCTCGTCCGCCACCGCGTCGATCATTTTGCCCATGGCGCGGCAGGTCTGCATCTGCGCCCCCGTATCCAAGGCAGCAGCCGCTGCGATAAAGGGCAGATAGGCTGCAAGGGCACCTTTGAGCGCGTCGTCGCTCTCGGACGCGACGGGCTCGGGCGCAAGTATAGGCGCCGCCACAGGTTCGGGCGCAGGCACGGGTGTGGGCATCGGCACAGGCTCGGGCGCATCCGCCTCTTCAAATGCCTCGACAAGACGCTTCGTGGTCTCCCACGACGCTTGCTCGATCTCGGCACTGTGCGAAAGATCCAAAGGCGCTGTGGGCAGATCGTACAGCTTTTCATACGCTGCCACCTGCTCGCGCTCGGGGTTCTTGATGCGCGGCACGATGCCGTCCAGATACGCATCCATCTCGCGCTTGACCGCGTCACTCAGCATGGCGACACCAAGGCGCGATTTGACGCCCATGTGCGCGCGGATGCGGTTTTCAGTATATTTGACCATATCGGTAATAGCCATGCGCAGCTCGTGCGAGCGCGACACCGAGCAATACTGCACCTCAATGCGCTTTTTGATGCGGTGCGAGCAAAGGGCTGCCACGTAGCTGTCGCGGCTGATCACGCTATCCTGCATGTTTCCTTTGCCGCGCAAGAGCTTTGCGCCCTCGCCGTTCTGCTCCAAAAGATAGCAAAGCACACCGGGAATGATCTCATCGTAAAGCGCCTTGCTCTCCCCCGTGGCAAACTTGCTTTTGCGGTAATCGTACTGGCAGCAATACGCAAGCAGCGCGCGCACGTAGGACGCGGTGCGACCGTCTCCCGAGTCCAGATAAAATTCCTTGAGCGTTGCCGCTGCCAGCACGTCATCCCAAATGGGTGCAAGCTGCTCAACCGGTGCGGGCAAGCCGTGCAACAGGCAATAATCGCAGATCCATTCGGCAAAATAGCGGTCAAGGCGCGGCGTGTCCTTTTTATACGCCACCCAAAGACGGCACAACGCATCGCGCACCTTGATCGGCTCATCCTCGGGCAGATTGATCAGCTCGTAGATATTGAGCAGAATATAGCTGTAATCGGCAGGCAGATACGTGCCGCTTTGGATGATGTTCTCGCGCCACCAAAGGTAATACGCAAGCTGCGCCTTGGTCATCTGCCCATACTGCGGCATATACGAGAAAAAGCCCACGTGCGGTGCTTCCTTGCCCTTGATGCGGCGCAGATATTCGCCGTCACGGCAGAATTTTTCGTAGTAGGTGTACCCCGATTTCCAAGGGTAGACGGTCACGCGATGCACAAGTCCGCCCTGCATTTCGTAAACCTTTTCGGGCGTGGGCTGCGCGGGAACGCGGGCGGATATGGAATCCGCCCCTACGGGGTCACGCTTGGGGGGTATTGTTCTTGTCAGCTTGGCTTGCTCGTTTTCGGGCTGCGGCTTTGCGCGCTCAAATTGCACCTCAACCGCATCGGTCGCGCCTGCCTTGCGCTGCACGGCAGGCTTTCTTGCAGGCATCAATCCGTCGATGTCCCAAAAGGCATCCAGCTCGTCCTTTCGCTTGTTTGCGCTCATACTTCTCCCCCTTTTTTCGCATTTCTTGTAATTATTTATTATATCATACTTTTATATGCGTGTCAATGGATATCAAAGTTTTTGCAAGGGATTGGGAGTTTGAAAAATCCGTGCACAAAAAAGCAGACGCGGGACTTGCCGCGGCTGCTTATATTCATTTAATTGGGATCTTGGATTCTGTAGCAATATTCGATCGCTTCATCCTTGGTGCCAAAGAAGGCGATGTATTCGATATCGATATACTCCTGCTCGCCGTCGTCGGTAGCAAGCTTTCCGTCATTGCCCGCGTAATCAAAGAAATTGTATACCACGGAGGTAATGGCAGCGCCGCCGGTCACGTCCGTGTCCGCAACACCGCTTGAGCCCTCCTTGTTCTTTCTCATATCCAGGATCAATACGTCCCAGGTACCGTCGGTGATGTACATAAACCAGTTGTCGCTGTCTCTGCGGTTGCCGTTGAAGGTCTGCGTGCCGTTGAGCAGGAACGTGCCCCAGAAGTTAGAGCCGTACGTGCCGCAGTTGGTTCTGTACTTGATGGCAATGATATCGCTAAAGCCCTCTGCATTGTCGCAGGTCAGCGTAATGGACGGATCGGTGGTCGTGTCATCGGTACCGGTCAGGAAATGTGCGTAGTCTTCCACAGAGGCAACCGTTGCATTGGTGGGGGTCATTCCTACCAGATCCTGCGCGGAGAACAAAGCGGTAGGCTCAACGTTCGGAGCGGTCGCTTGGGTCTCTGTTTCGGTTTCGGTCTCTGTTTCGGTTTCGGTTTCAGTTTCGGTTTCAGTTTCGGTTTCAGTTTCGGTTTCGGTCTCGGTTTCGGTCTCGGAAGCAGCGTCGGTTACCGGCTCGGTCTCGGTCTCGGTGGGCTGCTCGGTGGTGATAGCATCGGTGGTGGGATTTTGGTCATACGAGGATTCGCCGCCCGTGCAGGCAGTAGCAGTCAGCAGCATGCAAAGCAGCAGTACCGCAATCAGAATACTTTTTTTCATAATCAATGTCCTTTCACAGATAGAATTTGACCGTATGATACGTTTGATCACTTCCAGTATAGCATGTCTTTGTGCAAATGTCAACCGCTTGGCAAAAATATCAGACGCCCTCCATTGACACATCCCCTCCCCGTATGCTATAATCAATTTATCCCCTCTTTTGAAAGGAGTCAGCTATGGCACGCTATCTTGTCAAAGACAAATATACCTATGAAAAGATCCGACAGACCGACTACACCTATGCAAAGGGCAACTGGGCTCTTTCGCAGAACCACGTAGACGGCCGTTTTATTTTTGAGGCTGCCGAGGAGATCGGCACGTGGACGCTTGGTGCGAATGCTGCCCCCACAGAGATCGATCTTACCCCCGAGCAGGGCGCGCGCTTTGCATCGGTTTCGGGCTTTATGATCGCGCAATCAGGGGGCGAGGGCATGCTTTGCCGCGTCACGCTTTGGGGCAAGTCGGGCGAGTCCTTCTGCTCGGTCTGCTACATGACCCAAGCGCCGCGCCTGTTCTCCACGCTGAAGATGGACTTTGTGCCCGTTCGCATGACGCTGGAGACGCGCGCGTACGATCCCGTGTGGGACGTGCCCGAGGTAAAAGTGTCCATGCGCTTTGGCTTTGCGCTGGATAACCTTGGTCAGGTGGGCGGTCAATCCCATTTTTACAAGGTAGAGGGCGGTACGCTGACCGACAAGGGCGGCGCGATGGTGCTGGCGCTGAACGGTCAAGCCAGCCTGACCTCTCCCCTGTTCCCCAACCGCGCAGGCACGCCCTACAATATGCTCATGCCCAGACGCAACACGGTGTTTATGGTCATGACCAACAAGTCCACTGCAACACAGGCTTGGTTGTATTATACTACGTCAAAGCACACCGAGAAGTGCGGCAAGAGCGTGGAGCTGATCAACGACGGGCAACCGCACGCGTACTATTTCAACCTCTCCGACACACCCACGTGTGACGGACGCCTTTCCTCGTTTACGCTTTGTGCCGAGGGCGAGGGCGAGATCATCCTGCACCGCTACTCCTTTGAGCAGGAAAAGCCGCTGATCGATTACGCGGGCAAGATCCTTAGCTGCACCGCCGATCCCAAGGCTAAAACCATCAAGATATGCGGCACGGCAGACACGGACAAGCTGACCGCTTATGCGGGCGGCGTGATCCGCATTTACGCCACGACCATGGCAAACGCACCCACCGCTGCGGGCATTGAGAGCACCGCGGGCAAGAGATTGATCGGCGAGTGTCCCCTGACGGCTGATTTTTGCGCGGAAAACATTCCGCTTTGCGACGAGAGCACCACGCTGCTTCCCTATCAGCTCATCGCCTTTGCCGAGGCAGACGGCTGCGCACCGCTTTGCCTGTGCGAGCGCTTTTACATTGAAAACTACGAGGATTTTGACCAAAATCCTTACGCCTTTGACCTGCCCGACTACACGCTTTCGGTTACCGATTGCGGTGCGTACGGTGACGCGGTGCACGATGACACCCGTGCCATTCAGCAAGCGATCGACCGCGTGGCTGCCGCAGGCGGCGGACGCGTGCTGCTGCCCGGATCGAACGGTTTTTACGGGCGCAGATATATCGTCACCTCGCTGCTCATGCGCTCGCGCGTGGATCTGCATTTTGGCGACGGTGCGGTGCTCTGGCAATCCCAGCTCAAGGATGATTACGATTACGAGGTCACCTACGGGCACGACGGCGTGATCCCCGGCATCAACTGGACGCATTGCCTGCACGTTTGCAATCTGCCCCTGATCCAGGGCGCAAACCTGCACCACGTCAAGATCACGGGCAAGGGCTCGATCCGCATGATGGACACAGGCTCGGAGGAGGGCGTGGATATGCCCGGCTACGCTTCGGGCTGCCCCGACCGCATTCACCTCATTCCGATCGGATTTTTCTGCGTGGAGCATTGCGAATGCCGTGATTTCGAGATCGTGCGCTCCAACAACTACCATACCGAATACAACCACTCGCGCTACGTGTATCTTGCCAACCTGCGCTTGCACGAGGTCAAGTGCGTCAGCGGTGACGGCTTTGGCGTAGCGGGAGCAAAGCACGTGTTTGTCAACCGCTGCTTCCTGCAGTCCAACGACGACGGCATCGTCATGTCCTGCCACTACTTTGACCCCCGCGGCATTTTGTGGTGGACCAACCTGATGGGCGAGGACAACGGCTGCCGCAATATTACCACCGCGCACTCCTATATCAACTCGGGCGGCGGCAAGGCGCTGGCGTTTATTACGTGGGGCACCAACGACCCCAATCAGGAGCTGGAAGAGATCAGCGACGTTGTGGCTTACGATAACTATCTGGTTTGCGTTAACCCCGTGGGCACGTGGCCGGATAACCCCTATAACGGGAAAGTGCCCTTTGATAACAGCGAAACCGACGACTACTCCCCCGTCAAGAACGTGCGCGTGCTTGGCAACCGCTATCAGGGCAACTGTACGCTGGGTCCGATTGCCTGCACCAACGTGGTAACCGACTGCGGCGTGCATTCGACAAACAACTTCCGCAACGGTGACTTTAGTCTGGGCGGTCTTGCCAACTGGACGCTGATGAAAAACAGCGACGCTGCAAGCATTGATACCGTCATTTACGCGGACAAGGAAAAGGGACGCATTTCGCACTACGAATCGGGCACGGTACGCGCCGTGCAGGGACTCTACCTTGCCATGGGCAAGCACACCTTCAGCGCAGAGGTCATGACGGGCGGCGAGGGGGCTAACATGATCGTCATGCACACACACAGCGGCAAAATCATTGCCTCCATGCCTGTTTGCAGCACGCGTCCTACCGTGTTTGCGCTGCCCTTTGAGATCAGCCAAGCCGAGGCTGCCGACGTGTTCGTCGGCTTTGAGAGCTTGGGAGAGCATCCCGACAGCTACGCCGTATTTGACAAGTGCGAAATTTACAGCCAAGTGGACGAGGACGCCATCCGACTTGCGCGTGAGGCTGCGTTCATGGCGCAGATCGGTGCGCAGTTTGACGTGGGAGAGCGTTTTGCACCGCTCTCCGAGGACGGCAAGGTTTACTTGCAGGGCTGCGCAAAGGGAGATTTGCTGCTGCCCACGCGTGACGCATACAGCACGCTGACCCTGAATTGCGCCATCCGCCTTGAGCACGTGCAGCCCGAGAGCGAGGTGCGCGGCTACGGCATACGCTTTGCCATGCGCGAAAACGGCTACCGCGAGCTGCGCGTTTGCCATAAGCAGTGCCTGTTGCGCCTTGTTGACGTGCAGGACGGCGCGGAAACCGAGCTTTACTGCCGCCCCAACTTCTTCTTTACCTCCAACGATTTCCATCTGTTCGGGCTGGAGATCGGCGCGGATAAGGTCAACGTCTGGGTGGACGGCTCGCTGTACGATACGGTCAAGGTGCCCTGCATCCCAGGCAAAGCCGGCGTGTTTATGTGCGACGCAGGCGTGTCGCTGTGCAATCTTACCATGAAATAATGCAAGGCTGACACCGCCACGCGGTGTCAGCCCTCTTTTAGGCAAAAACTTGCGCAAAAGCTCTTGCTTTTTTGCTAAAAATTCGGTATAATAGAGTTAAGTATGAATACTCATAAAGGAGTTATGATATGAACGCAAAGGACATTCTCAACCAAGTATACACTTCCCTGCAGGAGGGCGGCTACGACGCGGTGCGACAGCTGCGCGATTACCTGATCTCGGGCGACCCTGCTTATATTGCCGACGTAAACGGCGCACGCGCGCTGATCTGCTCTGTTGAGCGCGAGCAGCTGCTTTGCGCGCTGCTTGACAGCTACTTTGGCGCATAACATGCAAGCGATCCGCATAGACAGGCAGTTTCGCCCTTTGGCGAACACCTTTCCCTGCGTGCTTTGCCTTGGCAACTTTGACGGCGTACACGTCGCGCACGCAATGCTTGCCGCAGGAGCTGCCGAGCTTGCCGCAGAGCTGGGGGCTGTGCCGGGTGCGTTTTGCTTTACGCGTCCGTCCGGAGATTATCTGCTCAAAAGCCCTCCCCCACATCTGACAAGCACACACGGGCGTCTTTCGCTGCTCTTTGAAGCGGGGGCACAAATGGCGCTGCTTACATCCTTCCCTGCCATGCGCGAGCTTTCCCCCGAGGATTTTATCGCGTTTTTGGAAAGTCAGGGCTGCGTGGGCGTGGTTTGCGGCTATGATTTCCGCTTTGGCAAGCGCGCCGCAGGCAACGCTGACACGCTGCTTGCACATTTTGGCGCACAACGCACGCGCATTCTGCCTGCGCAGACTGTGGACGGCAACCGCATTGCCTCCACCGCCATTCGCGAGCTGCTGGCAAAGGGCGAGGTGCAAAGTGCCGCGCTCATGCTTGGCAGACCCTGGACCTTGCGCGCAAGGGTGTACCACGGCAAGCATCTGGGCTCTGCATGGGGCTTTCCCACAGCCAACCAGTATTTCCCCGAAAAGGGCGTTGTGCCCGCATACGGCGTTTATGCCGTGCGCTGCCAAGTAGACGGCAAGACATACGACGGAGTTGCAAACGTCGGGCTGCGTCCGACGGTGGACGGAGCGAGCGCACGCGTCAACTGTGAGACGCATTTATTTGACTTTAGCGGCGATTTGTACGGCAAGGTACTCACAACCGCCTTTTACGCTTACCTGCGTCCCGAGCAGAAATTTGCGGACGCTGACGCGCTGCGCGCCGCTATAGCAAGCGACGCACAAAACGCACGCAACTATTTTTCAAACCATTAAAAGACAAGAGAGGAGATGACCATATGAAAAAAGCCATACTCCTCTTTTTTTGCGCGCTGCTTTCTCTGTGCGCAGTCCTGCCCGTGCAGGCTGATATGTCGGACGTGATCGCACTCATGCCGCCGCCCGATACCTCGCACGCCTCCTCGGTGTACGTGTATCACCTTGGCAGCGAAACGGTCATGCTGCAAAAGAACGCTGACACGGTGCGCTTCCCTGCCTCGACCGTTAAGATCATGTCGGGTCTGCTGGCTTGCAGATTGGCACAAAGACAGCTTGAGCAGCGCGTTACCGTGACCGAGCAGATGCTTGCGGACGCGGACGGCAGAGTGATGAGCCTGAAGGCAGGCGAATCGGTCACCATCAAAGATATGCTGTACGCAGGCTATTGCGGCGGATATAACGACGCCATCTGCGTGCTGGCATACGCGCTTTGCGGCAGCACCGAGGCGTTTGTTGCAGATATGAATACGCTGGCAGCCGAGATGGGCATGACCGAAACGGTCTACACCAACCCCACCGGTTTGCACGACGCTTCCATGGTTACAACGGCAGCCGACACCGCCAAGATTTCGCTGGCGGCAAGCGAAAACGCGCTTTACATGGAGATCTGCTCGGCGGTCAAGTACATCATGCCCGCCACCAACCTCTCCCCCGAGCGCACGCTGCACAACAGGAACAGCCTGGTTTCCACCTACTACGGCGTTGGATATTTCAACTCCTCCTGCAAGGGCATGAACGCAGGCAGCACCGACGAGGGCGGCTGGTGCACGGTCACCCTGGCAGAGCGCGAGGGCGACAAGTACCTTTGCGTGGTCATGGGTGCGGACGAGGACGAAAACTACATTTACTCTTATAAGATCGTCAACGATTTAGTCAAATGGGCGTGCGGCTCATTTGCCACAAGACAGGTGCTGGAGCAAGGACAGGCTACGATCAAGGTGCCTGTGGAAAATACGGGTCTGTTCGGACTGGAGATAGACGTTTGCGCCAAACAGGCGCTGACCGTGTACTTGCCGCGCGAGGCAAAGGACGAGGATCTTGACGTGCGCTGTCACTTAAGTCAAACCTCACTGCAAGCCCCTGTCAAGGCAGGACAGGAGGTTGGCGTGATCACGGTCTATTACAAAAATACGCCGCTTGGCAGCGTACCGGCGGTGATTTTGGAGGATCACGGGCGCAATCCCATCTTGCACGGCATTACCCTGCTTTCCGATTACGTGACCAGCCGCGCCTTTGTGGCAACTGCGATATGCGCCGTTTTGCTGATCGGCGGCTATTTCATTTACGTTTATTCGGGCATCTCCATGCGTCCGCGGCGCGGAAAATATACGCGCAGACGCTGATTGGTGTTGACTTGGCACCGTTTCCATGCTATAATTAGACAAAAGACGACTTGAAAGGAACTCAGATATATGCTGATGACAGAAAGAAGCGCGGTAATGAACATTGAAGGCGCGATCCGCGGCGCACGCAACCCCATGAACTCCTGGCACAGAATGGACAGCTATTACGATGAGAACGGCAACTACGTTCTGGGTCCCAACGATCTTGACCTTGCAAAGCGTCTTGCCCACGCAGGCAGCGACCACCGCAAGTTTTTGCGTCAGATCTTTGTGACGGTTGACATCACCGCTCCGCTTTACTGGTGGAAGGAATTTGATACCTATAAGGTAGGCACTACGGCAAACTCCACCTCCACCATGCACAAGATCCACGCCAAGGAATTTTGCCGCGAGGACTTTTCCTGCGACCGCATGGACGAGGGCGGACTTGCGCTTTTGGATACGGTCATTGCTTACCTTGAAGCAGAGCGTCAAAAGTTCCTTGCCGATAAAAACGACAAGCAGGCTTGGCACAACATGATCCAGACCCTGCCCTCCTCTTATAATCAGATGCGCACGGTCACGCTGAATTACGAGAACTTAATCAATATGTACTACGCGCGCCGCAACCACAAGCTTGCCGAGTGGCACGTGCTTTGCGACTGGATCCTCTCGCTGCCCTACGCAGAGGAGCTGATTTGCGTCAAAGATGAAAAATGACAGATTAAACACTTAATTCTTGCATAATTTCAAAAAATCTCTCCGATTTTTCGGAGAGATTTTTATTTTTTGCAATTTCTATTTTCACTTTTTTGCAAATTCCTATTGACAAAACTTTCACGAAGTGCTACAATGGCAGTATATTGTTAAACTCGGAGGTAAGTCATTATGAACAGAGTGTATAATTTTTCCGCAGGCCCTTCCATGCTTCCCCTTCCCGTGCTCCAAAAGGCACAGGCAGAGCTGCTTTGCTACGGCGAGAGCGGCATGTCAGTCATGGAAATGAGCCACCGATCCGCCGACTATATGCAGATCATTGAAAAGGCTGAGGCTGATCTGCGCAAGTTGATGCAGATCCCCGATAATTATAAGGTTCTGTTTTTGCAGGGCGGTGCTTCCACCCAGTTTGCATCCGTGCCGCTCAACCTGATCGGCACGACCAAGAAGGCTGATTACGTGGTTTCGGGTCAGTTCTCCGAAAAGGCTTACAAGGAAGCTGTGCGCATGGGCTTTGACGCTAAGTGCATCGCCTCCTCCAAGGCTGATACCTTTGCTTATATTCCCGCGTTCACCAAGGACGATATTCGCCCCGACGCGGCTTACGTACACGTTTGCTATAATAACACCATCTTTGGCACCAAGTTCCCCGAGGTACCCGATACGGGTGATATTCCGCTTGTTGCCGATATGTCCTCCTGCATTCTCTCCGAGCCCGTGGACGTTTCCAAGTTCGGCGTGATCTACGCAGGTGCGCAGAAGAACATGGCGCCCGCAGGACTTACCGTGGTCATTGTTCGTGACGATCTTCTGGATCGCGCACTGCCCGGTATTCCCACAATGCTTGAGTGGAAGGTGATGGCTGAAAACGATTCGATGTACAACACCCCTCCCTGCTACGCCATTTACATGGCAGGTCTTGTTTACGAGTATCTGCTGGAGCTGGGCGGCCTTGAGGCGATTGCCAAGATCAACTACAATAAGGCAAATATGCTGTACGACTACCTTGACTCCACCGATTACTACATCACGCACGCGCAGCCTGCGTATCGCTCGATCATGAACGTAACCTTTAAGACGGGTGACGAGGCACTGGATAAGAAATTTGCATCCGAGGCTGCCAAGGCAGGCTTTAAGAACCTTAAGGGTCACCGCTCGGTGGGCGGCATGCGCGCATCGATCTATAACGCAATGCCTACCGAGGGCATCGTGGATCTGATCGCCTTTATGAAGAAGTTTGAAGCCGAGAATCCCAAGAACTGACAGGAGTTTACCATGAAGAATATACAATTGCTCAATAAGATCGCTAAGGTAGGACTTGCCAAGCTCCCTGCCGATTACAACGTAGCCGAAGCTATGGACGCACCCGACGGCATTATGGTGCGCTCGGCTGTCATGCACGACATGGTTCTTCCCCAGAGCGTGCTCGCCATTGCACGCGCAGGAGCCGGCGTGAATAACATTCCGCTGGATAAGTGCGCACAGGCGGGCGTGGTGGTATTCAACACCCCCGGCGCAAACGCCAACGGCGTTAAGGAGCTGACCGTGTGTGCCCTTTTGCTGGCAGCACGTAACATTGTGGGCGGCATCAATTGGGCGCAATCGCTCGATCCCGCTACCGACGTGGCAAAGGCTGTTGAAAAAGGCAAATCCGCATTTGGCGGCACAGAGCTGCGCGGCAAAACCTTAGGCGTTGTGGGCCTTGGCGCAATCGGCGGCATGGTTGCCAATACCGCACTCTCGCTTGGCATGAACGTCATTGGCTGCGACCCCTTCCTGTCGGTCGATGCCGCTTGGCATCTTGACCCCCGTATCGTCAAGGCGGCTACCTTTGACGAGCTGTTTGCCAAGGCTGATTACCTGTCCCTGCACGTGCCCGCTACCAAGGACACCAAGGGCATGGTCAACGCGGCTTCGCTTGCTACCATGAAGGACGGCGCAAAGATCATCAACCTTGCGCGTGCCGATCTGGTTGTGGCTGCAGACGTGATTGCGGCACTGGAGAGCGGCAAGCTTTCGGCATACGTGACCGACTTCCCCACCCCCGAGTTTATCGGCGTCAAGGGCGCTGTTACCATTCCTCACCTGGGTGCTTCGACCGAGGAGAGCGAGGACAACTGCGCTGTGATGGCTGCAGAGCAGATGACCGATTATCTGGAGAACGGCAATATTGTCAACAGTGTTAACTTCCCTGCACTTTCGATGCCGCGCAGCGGTGAGAGCCGCGTTTGCGTGCTGCACAAGAATATTCCCAACGTGATTGCAACCCTGTCGGCTGCGATTTCGGCAAAGGGACACAACATTGAGAACATGGCAAGCAAATCCAAGGGCGATTACGCCTACACCATTTTCGACATCACAGGACAGATGTGTGCATGCGAAATGGACGATCTGGACGCTGTGCTGCGTGTCAGATGCATCTGAATATCAAAAGTCGCGCTTTTTGATCAAAGCGCGACTTTTTGTTACAAATATTGCTAAATTCTTTTTGCAGCCCATTGAAAAAAGCAACACTTTATGATACAATGAACTTACATATTTGAGCGAAGAGGAGACGTTACTATGCAATTCATATATTGGAGCATTTCCGTCATCACCCTGATATTGACCGCTGCAGTCTTTTCGTTGACACTCAGAGAGGTGCGACGCACCGGAAAACGCGTTCGTTTTTCCATGGTGCTTTGCGCAAGCATTGTTTTAATGACCGTGGATATTCTGTGGGTGCTTTGTGAAGATAACGTTCTCATTCTTCCCTTGGCATTTGATTATGCTTTTGCAGTACTGTACTATATTTTTACGGGCATAGCCGCGTTTTTCTGCTATCTGTATTCGGACCGATTACTGCGCGAGCCCGGCCCCAAAAAGCGTGAGACGGTACTGTCCGTACTGAGCGTTACGCCTGCCGTCCTCAACGCCATCATTGCTGTAATCTCCATCCCAACGGGCTGGGTGTTCACCATTGACCACGCAACGGGTATACACGTGCGCGGCCCGCTGTTTGCAGTGCACCTGATCGTTGCGCTCTTGTATCTGGGGCTGATTGCAGCGCGCGCACTTGCCAAAACCATTATGCAAAAGAACTCTATCGAGAGAAACCGATACCTTTCTATTGCAATGTACTCTTGCTTGATCATAGCCTTGTCCCCCCTCCAGATTTCTACGCCGAACGTTCCCTTTTTGAATATCTCCATGACGCTTGCCGCCATCCACGCATTCTTCTTTATCAACACCTACGAACGCGGACAGATCTCCATCTATGCACAGTTGCAAGGCTTTGGACAGCTATTCCTGAGCTCTTACTGTGTAAATTTACGAGAAGCCTCTTTGGAACGCATCAGCATTTCAGGCAATATCCGTCACTCCGCTGCCTACCGTGAATTAAAGGAATCCAACAAGCGACCCTACAGCAAGGCAATGTACGACTATATCAAAAAGTACGTGCATCCCGATGACCGAGAGGAAATGCGCGAGGCAAGCGACATTGATTATTTGCGCGAAAATCTAAACGCCGACCAGCCCTTTTACCACGTTACCTACCGCCAGGTTTTCGGTGATACCGTCAAGTGGAACCGTATGTACGTGATCATGACCAACCGTAACGACAAAAACGACGAGGTTACGGAAGCTATTATCTGCTTTATGGACGTGAACCAGGAGCAAATGTTGCTTGCACGTTCGGACTACTTCCGCAATCTGTTCACCAAAGCCGCCACCGGTGCATATCAGCGCATCATGCAAGTCAACGTCACCCGCGATACGGTATATCAGCTGCATTTTGAAAACGGAAACATTATCAAGAAGCCCACCGGGTCCAACATCGAATCACATCTGCAAAACTTTTCCAAAAACATCGCTCCCGAATTTCGCGAAGAGGTAATCGATACTTGCCGCCGCGCAATTAACAGTACCGACTTGAATGAAGAGATCTCATACGGCTATAAGGGACTGATCGATGGGACGGACCAGTACGGCTGGTTCATAACCACCATTCGCGCCATGGAATATGAAGGCGACCGATTGCTGATGCTGTTTATCACGGATAATACCGAAAAGATCCAGCATATTGAAATGCTGGAGGAAAAGCAACGAAACGACAGCATGAACGCGTTTATCGTGCGCGTACTCTCCTCTGCCGTTGAGTACCGTAGCAACGAGACGGGTGACCACATACACCGCGTTATGAAGCTGACGCGTGATATTCTCAACGTGCTGATGGAGAAATTCCCCGAATACGGCATTGATGCGCGAGAGGCAGACAGCATTGCCAACGCGGCAGCATTACACGATATCGGCAAGATCGCAATTCCCGACCACATCCTGCTCAAGCCCGGCAAGCTGACCGACGAGGAATTTGAAAAAATGAAAAAGCACACCGTTTACGGTTGTCAAATGCTTGGCAAGTATGATAGCAACGACATGTTTTACCGCTACTGCTATGATATCTGCCGCAGCCACCACGAGCGTTACGACGGACGCGGCTATCCCGACGAATTGGCTGGCGAACAGATTCCTATTTGGGCACAGATCGTTTCGATCGTTGACGTTTACGACGCGCTGACAAGTGACCGCTCTTACAAGAAGGCATATTCCCACGAACAGGCGGTTGCTATGATCAACGCGGGAGAATGCGGTACGTTTTCTCCCAAGATACTGGAGTGCTTTCACGATTCCATTGCAAAACGTTCATAATCCCAAGAGGCTGCTGCAAGCAGCCTCTTTTTTACCGCATCTCTTTACATTCGGCATAATCTGTGTTATAATATCTTTATCAACACTTCCCGGAGGAGCTATGAAACACTTGATTCCCCTTTTGGCGGTCTTGTTGGTGCTCTGCCTGTGCGCGTGCGACGTGCCCGGTGACGAGATTACGGACACCATCATGACCGACCTTGACGATACGTCTACGTCAACCGACACCGCAGAGCCCGATACAACCGCGCCCGAAACCGACACGGATGCCGAGTCCAAGACAGAAACCGAAACCGAGTCGGAGACCGAAACCGAACCCGGCTGCACGCACGCCGACGCGGACGATAACGGCGTTTGCGACGTTTGCACGATTTCGGTGCTGGTCAGCGTTGACCTTTTCTCGATCAACGACCTGCACGGCAAATTCAACGATACAGACGATCAGCCCGGCGTGGACGAGCTGACTACGTTCCTTAAAAATGCGGTAAAGACCAATCCCAATACCGTCCTGCTCTCCACGGGAGACATGTGGCAGGGCAGCTCGGAATCCAACCTGACCAAGGGACTTTTGATCACCGATTGGATGAACGAACTTGATTTTGCAGGCATGACGCTTGGCAACCACGAATTTGACTGGGGTATTGATCCCGTTGTGCAAAACGAGGCGTTTGCCGAGTTCCCGCTGCTCGCTATCAACATCTACGAGCGCGACTCCAAGACCCTGGCAGACTTTTGCACCCCCTCGGTGCTGATCGACAAGGGCGAGGTGCAGATCGGCATCATCGGTGCGATAGGCAACTGCTATTCCTCCATTTCCGCCGACAAGGTCGAGGACGTTTATTTCGTGCTGGACGATGCGCTGACCAAGCTTGTCAAGGCAGAGGCTGAATCCTTGCGCGCACAGGGCGCAGATATGATCGTATACGCCATGCACGATGGCGGTGGGGAATATGACTATTCCCTTTCCGACGGCTACGTAGACATTGTTTTTGAGGGTCACAGCCATCAAAACTACGTCAAGAAGGACGCGCAGGGCGTCTATCACCTGCAGGGCGGCGGCGATAACGACGGCATTACGCACGCAACCGCCAAGGTCAACAGCGTGACGGGCACCGTGGTCGTGGTCACGGCTGAATACGTTCCCTCTTCCAGATACCAGAGCTTTGCGGACGATCCGATCGTTGATCAACTCAATCAAAAATATGCCGATCAGTTGGCTGCGGGCAACGAACTGCTTGGCTACAATGCAAAAACGCGTTACTCGGAGCAGATTTTGCAAAAGGTTGCGGATCTCTACCTCTCTTTTGGTGCTGAGCGCTGGGGGCAGGAATACGACCTTGTGCTTGGCGGCGGCTTCCTCTCCGCGCGCTCGCCTTACGATCTTGATAAGGGCGACGTGTATTACTCGGAGCTGCAAATGCTGCTGCCCTTTGATAACCAGATCGTGCTTTGCAGCATCAAGGGCTCGGATCTCTTGAACCGATTTATCAATACCAGCAACAACAGATACTACATCTCGCTGAGCGACTACGGCACGGATATCAAAAACTCCATCGACCGTAACGCCACCTATTATATCATCACCGACACCTATTGCTCCTCTTACGCCGCCAACCGCTTGACCGTGATCGACACCTACGATCAGACCACCTTTGCACGCGACCTGATTGCAGAATACATCAAGGACGGCAATTGGAGCAAATAAAAAAAGACCGATTCCCCAGGTGGGAATCGGTCTTTCTCTTCACCTTTTTGACAAATTACGGGACGGAAAATTGTGCGTTGTTACAAGATTACATTTTCCTGCAATTTCTTTTGCAAAAAGGTTTGCATTATGGGCGGTTTTATAGTATAATAAGATGTTAAGCGTCATTTCTCAATTATATATATTTACGAGGTAACACATGCCGAAATACGAGGTGCTCTCCCCCGTCATCACCGCCAATATCGTGCAGGACAGGCTTGAAGGCAGGTCCATGCAGGCAGGATACGAGAACAGCAGCGTGGTTCGCAGAAAAAGCATTGCTACGGATAACGCAAGCGTTTGGCGCCCTCCCTTTGTGCACGACATTGACAAAATTTTGCATTGCCCCTTTTATAACCGATATACCGACAAAACACAGGTGTTCTCGCTGATCAAGAACGATGACATCACCCGTCGCAGCCTGCACGTGCAGCTGGTTTCGCGTATTGCACGCACCATAGGCGCGGCTCTCGGGCTCAATCTTGACCTGATCGAAGCCATCGCGCTGGGTCACGATATCGGTCACCCGCCCTTTGCCCATTCGGGCGAGGCGTATCTTTGCGAGCTTTATCACAAAAATACAGGTCGCTTTTTCTTCCATAACGTGCATTCGGTGCGCGTGCTGGACGTTATATTCCCCTACAACATCAGCCTGCAGACGCTGCACGGCATTGCCACGCACAACGGTGAGGTGGAAATGATGCAGTACGAGCCGCAGCCCGTTGGCAGCTTTGCGGAATTTGACCGCATGATCGAGCGCTGCTACACCGAGCCCGGCTACGCCAACACCATTGTGCCCGGCTCTCTGGAGGCGATCGTGGTGCGCATCTCGGATATCATTGCTTATCTTGGCAAGGACAGACAGGATGCCGACCGCGCGGGCGTTGCAGAGCAGTCCATGTTCTTTAATGAGGATATCGGCTCGATCAATGCCGAGATCATCAATAATTTGGTGGTCAACATCATTGAAAACAGCTACGGCAAGCCCTATATCGGTCTTGATCAGCGTCATTTTAAGGCGCTTGTGGACTCCAAGGCTGCCAACTATCGCATGATCTACAACTATGCCGCTCCCAAGGCAAACCTGGAAAACACGGCAAAGCCCATGATGGCAGAGATCTACGGACAATGCTTGGACGATCTGCGTGCGGGCAACAAGTACTCGCCCATTTTTACGCACCACATGGAGTA
This sequence comes from Eubacteriales bacterium, assembly GCA_045660125.1. GTDB lineage: Bacteria > Bacillota > Clostridia > Oscillospirales > CAG-272 > SVQP01. The sequence goes on from JAZRDG010000103.1 coordinate 20,251, forward strand.
TCTGGGCAAGATCTATTACAAGCGCAGCACCCCTTACGAGCACGAGGAATACAATCAGATCGTAGTGGACTACATTGCCAGCATGACCGAGACCTACTTTGTGGAGCTGCACCGCTACCTGTTCCCCGAAAGCAAGCTGCGCGTGGAATACACTGGCTATTTTGATTTTACAAACCAAGGAGTTTTATAAATATGTTTGAAAAGATTTTGGAGCAGATTCGCTGCCATGATACCATTATCATTCACCGTCACACCAATCCCGACGGTGACGCTATGGGCAGCCAGATCGGGCTTAAGCACATTCTCAAGGAGAATTTCCCCGAAAAGCGCGTGCTGGTGGTGGGTGACTCCGCCAAGCGATACGGCTTTATGGAGGACAGCGTGATGGACGAGGTTGCGGACGAGGACTACAAGGACGCGCTTGCCATTGTGCTTGACACCTCGGCAAAGGCGTTGATCAGCGATGCGCGCTACACCACCGCGCACGTCTCTGCACGCATTGACCACCACCTGTTCTGCGAGACCATTGCGGACATTGAGGTGACCGACAACTCTTACGAAAGCTGCTGCGGCTTGATTACCGAATTTGCAATTGAGAGCGGTCTTACCCTCTCCCCTCTTGCAGCCAAGTCGCTTTACACCGGTATGGTGACCGACTCGGGTCGTTTCCGCTATGACTCTACCAGCGCAAACACCTTCCGTCTGGCGTCCTTTTTGAAATCCCACCCCTTTGACACCAACGATATTTACAGAAACCTGTACGCCGACGATTTCTCCTTTATTCGTCTGCGCGCCTCCTTCGTGCTCAAAATTCAGTTTACCGAGCACAAGGTTGGCTACATCTACACCACCAAGGAGGAGCTTGCCGCAACCGGAGCGGACACCTTTACGGTCTCTCGCGGCATGGTCAACACCATGGGCGAGATCCGCGGCGTGGATATTTGGGTCAACTTTACCGAAACCGACGACGGCGTGCTTTGCGAGCTGCGCTCCAGCAAGTACAATATCAACGCGATAGCGGTCAAGTACGGCGGTGGCGGACACATCAAGGCGAGCGGTGCGACCGTAAAGGATCGCGACATGGCAATGCAAATGCTTGCCGATCTTGACGCTATTGCCCAAGGAGGACAGGAATAATGGAAATTTTACAGCAGATTTTTGATAAAATCCAGGAATACGACCGCATCATGCTGTTCCGTCACGTACGCAACGACGGTGACTGCGTGGGCGCTACCAAGGGTCTTAAGGCGATCCTTTCGCTGACCTGGCCCGAAAAGCAGATCTATCTGATCGATGAAGAGCACGCAGATTACCTCGAATTTCTCGGCCCCGAGGATGCTCCCGTGGCGGACGAGCTGTACGAGGGCGCACTTGGCATCGTGCTGGATACCGGCACCGACGCGCGCATTTCCAACAAGAAATACACGCTTTGCCGCGAGCTGATCAAGATCGACCACCACATCAACGTATGCCCCTACGGCGACCTTGCATGGGTGGAGGAGCACGCATCCTCTTGCTGCGAAATGGTGGCAAAGTTCTATTTCGCCTTTAAGGATCAGCTCAAGATCGACCGCGAGGCAGCCACCTACCTGTACACCGGTATGGTCACCGACTCGGGTCGCTTCCGCTTCAACAGCGTTTCGGGCGACACCATGCGCATGGCCGGTATGCTGCTGGATCTGGGCGTGGACACCGACGTGCTGTTTGCAAACCTGTATATGCAGGACGTGGAAAGCTTTAAGTTCAAGTCTTACGTTTACAAGAACATGAAAATGACCCCCGCGGGCGTGGCGTATCTGTACGTCAGCCGCGCAACCATGGAGAAATACGGACTTTCGCACGAGCAGGCAGCTGCTGCCGTGTCCTTGATGGATTCGATCAAGGGATCCTTGATCTGGCTGATCTTTATCGAGCACGAGACCGAGATTCGCGTGCGTCTGCGCTCCCGCTTTGCAACCGTTAATCAGATCGCCGAGCGTTACAACGGCGGCGGACACGCCTGCGCAAGCGGCGCAACCGTGTACTCCAGACGCGAGGCAAACAAGCTTGTTAAGGAAGCGGATGCAGCCTTGGCAAAATACAAGGCGGAAAACGAGGGCTGGTTATGAGAATTTTGATTACCAACGACGACGGCATTCGTGCCGATGGGCTTTTGGGGCTTGTCAAGTGGGCTTGCAAGTACGGTGAGGTCACGGTAGTTGCCCCCTTGCACGAGCAGAGCGGCAAGAGCCAAGGCATTGATATTTTTCATCCCATTGCGGTGTGCAAGCATGAGCTGCTGCCCGAGGTTGAAGCCTACGCCGTAGACTCCACCCCTGCCGATTGCGTGCGCTTTGGCATCATCGGTCTTGGCAAGACTTACGATCTGGTCATTTCGGGCATCAACCGCGGCTATAACATCGGACAGGATATCGTGTATTCCGGCACGGTGGGTGCGGTTTATGAGGCTGCTGCGCAGGGCGTGAACGGCTTGGCACTCTCCACCTCCCCTGCTACCCTGCAGGGCGCGCTGGAGCAGCTGGATTACGTGTACAAGTTTATTGAGCGCAACAATCTGTACGCCCAGTGCGACGTTTATAACGTCAATATCCCCGAAAATCCGCAAGGCATTCGTATTACGCACCAAGGCAAGGCAAAATATTCGGACGAATGGGTGGATATGGGCAACGGCACCTACACGCAGGTTGGTCAGTTTATCTTTGAAAACACCAAAAACCTTGACCTGGATACCGACTGCGTCATGAACGGCTACGTTTCGATCACGCCCATGCAGACCGACCGTACCAATCTCCCCGTATACAAAAAGCTGGCAGGATATCTCAATCAATAAAAAACAAAGGCGTTGCACCGAGGTGCAACCCCTTTATTATGTTTTGCTTAGCAATTAAGCTTCAATACCAACAACCAGAATGGTCAGGTACTTACCGCTGCTTGCGGTACCGATGATGTAGCCCTCAACGGTGAAGGTCTGGTCTGCCTTAGCATCCAGTGCTTCCTTAATCTCGCCTGCGGGATAAGAGAAGCTACCTACGATGGTTGCACCGTCAATGGTGAAGTTGTAGTAGCTGCCGGAAACTGCAAGAGTACCGGTAACCTTTACGTAAATGGGCTTAATGTCGGAAGCGGTTGCGTAAGCGTCAAGCTCAGCAACAGTCAGCTCTACAGCTGCAGGATGCTCAACAGAGCCGCTCTCCAGAACGGTTACCTCTGTGCCCTGGCCGAACTGCTTAGCACCACCGTAAACCGAGGTGGTACCGGAAACCTTTACGACATCGCCTACTGCACATGCAGGAGCAGAGCCAAGGTAAACCAGCATCATACCGGTTTCGTCAGAGATCAGCAGGCTTCTGCCGGTGATACCAACAACGGTACCAACAGTCTCGTACTTGCCGTTCTCGCTTGCCTTGATCTCCTCAATGGTGGGATAATCGGGCTGACCCTCGGAAACTACAACGAGCTGCAGGGGGAACTGGCTGACGCCGGTGTTCTCTGCGTTGATGTAGCTGGTCTTGGAGCCGCTGACGGTATCGAAGTTGCTGTAAGTGCCCAGGTAGTACTGGTCAGCCTCGCCCTCAACGTTGGTTACCCATGCGTTGATATCAGCGTTGTAAACGTAAACGGAAAGGGCGGTATCCTGATAGAATACGGCGATCTTGCCACTATCGTTCTTGGTGATGTTGATGTACTTCTTAGCGCCGTCTACCATGGTGTAGAAGGAGAAGCCGTCGCCGTTTGCCTCAGCATAAACGTCGATCGCCTCTGCAGCAGCCTTGGAAGTAATCAGGAATCTATCACCGGTTACGCCGCCGGATACGAATACGCCGTAGCCGTTGGTGCCCTGGTACATGTAGAGCTTGTATGCAACTTCAGCCTCGGGAGTGGTTACGGGCTCAACGGTAAAGTTGGTAGCAACCAGCATAACCTCAAACTCAACAGTCTCGGTAGCTTCGCCGCAAGCAACGGTTGCAGTCAGCTTAATGGTAGTGGTCTCGTTGGGCATGGTCAGGGTCAGCTTGCCGCCGTTAACAACTGCGAACTCGCTGTTGGAGGACCAGGTTACGGTAACCTCGGGGTAAGTAACGCCTGCAGTGGGCAGATCGATCTCAGCGCCCTCGGTGAAGGTGCTCTCGAAGGTCAGGCTATCCTTTTCCAGGGTAACCTTTTCTGCATCGGATCTTTCGGGAAGTGCGAAGTTATAGAAGCAATCTACGGAAGTAGGAATGATGTAGGGTGCGCCGCTGTAGGTGATCATGATACCGGTAACGTCAGCAGTGTAGCCGTACTTTTCAGCATGAGCTGCATCGATGACAGCCTTATCGTCAGCCTTCAGAGTGGTGGGGAAATCGGTTACGTAGGTTCTTACATAGCCCTGTACGCCGTTGAGCTCGAAGAACAGGTACTGGCTGGTTGCAGTTGCAAGCTCCTGACCGCCAATGGTAACGCCCTTGATTACAACAGGCATACCAACAAGCTCGTTGAAGTTAGTGCCTTCAACCCACTTATCGGTAATGTCAACGGGAGCGAAGTCCTTCTTTTCGGTGTTGACAACGGTGGGAATACCGCCCTTGATCTCCATCATGCCGCTGTAAGGAGCAGCAGGACCTGCAACGCGAACAGTCATACCCAGCTCGATGCCGAGATCAGCAACGGGGTCAACGTCCATCTGGTAGGAGTAGTAGCCGCCATAGCCGCTTTCGTCAAGCAGGAACAGGTGGTTTCTGGTATTGCCTGCAGCCTTGGAGTTGATGGCAACAACGATACCCTGAACGATCAGGTTGTCGCCTTCCTTAGCTGCCATGTACTGCTCCCAGGTGGTAACAGCAAACTTGGGAACGGTGCGGTTGAATTCCTTGGTTACGGTGTTACCCTCTGCGTCTGCAACGGTTGCGGTCAGCACGTAAGCAATGTCCTCATAGGACTCGTCGGGAACGTCAACGGTAACGGTGCCGTCCTCGCCAACGTTCACAGTGATCTTGTCGGTGTCTACGGTCCAGGTGATCTTGTAATCAACGCCGCCGATCTTTACGCCGGAGACCAGAGTGTAGTCAGCAGCGGTAACGGTGGTGTCCTTGTACAGCTGACGAACGTACTCAGCTGCGTTTTCGAGGTCGGTGGGCTCCTGCGCACCGGGATCCTCGGTGGTCTCTTCCTCAGAAGTGGAAGGTGCCTCGGTGGTCTGCTCAGCAGAAGTGTCTTCCCCGCCCTGCTGCTCGTCATTACAAGCAACGAACAGAGCCAGAGAGCAAACGAGAACAGCTGCCAGCAAAAGCATTAAAATTCTTTTCATGATAGCTCCTTATAATTTGTGAAATTGTGAATACGTGTATTAACCGATGGTGATATCGTCGATGGCGAATACTCTGACCTGATACTGGCCGTTGTACGAATCAATGATACCTCTGACGGTAATCTTAGCACCTGCGGGGAAAATCTCCTCGGTAACCAGATTGCCCTGTGCATCGATCAGCACCTCGGTTCTGACCACGATGGTGGTACCGTCCGCTGCCTTACAGGTAATGGACATAGCACCCTTATCATCACTGGTCTCATTGGTGGTCGTATAAACGCTTTCCACGGTCAGATCCTTCACGGTTACAGTGCTGTAATGTGCTAGCTCGCCGTACTTAAACTCGGTAGGCGTGCTGATTTCATTGCCGTCTGCATCCTGCGTGATAACGTCCAGCGTCAGCTTGCCGTTTACGATATCGGAAGCATTGACCTCACGGTAGCTTGCGCTATACCCTTCCTCGATCTTGTGGATACCGTCCTTGGAAAGTGCGCCGTTGGGGTCCATCATATCTACGCTGTACTTGATGTTGGAGATCTGCCATGTGCCGCCCAGCTCATAGTACTGCAGCGAGCCTACCATCATAACGCGGTTGCCAATGCTCAGCACGTTCATGACGTTACCGGGCGTATTGTAGCCGCAGAAGACCTGCATACCGTAGTACATATCGGTCTCTGCATCGTACTCCTCAAGGTAAACGGTAGCACCGCTTCTCTTAACAACGACTGCCTCGAAGCGAACCAGCTGATCCTTATAGGGCTCATAGTTGAGCTTGAGCTCCTTGAGGGTCACGTTCTGTGCGCCGCCGTAGTAGAAATCGGGGTCCTTAGCCTTGGAGAACACGTAAAGCTTGAGATTCTTTGCTTGGTTGAGTGCACCCATGGTGTACTCGGAGTACGCATTGTCGGCTGCGTTAGAGCCAAACGCAAGACCCTGCTGCAAAATTTCCAGGTTGAGGTTGCGGTACTCGGTCATTTCTGCCGTCTTGTACCATACCCAAACCAGATATCTGCCGCCGGTGGAATCTGCATTCCAGCTTGCGTTATCGGATTCGATGATAATAGAGGTTGCCTGGGAAAGCATCTCCTTGGTGTAGTTGGATGCCTTTTTGCCCCAAGGCTCGATGATGCCGGTGGACTCGGGAGTATTGATACCAAGATATCTTGCCTTGAGAACACCCGTGGGCACGATGCTGGTGGGCACGTTGAAGTGCGTGGTGTCGCCGTCGATAAACGCGTGTACGGTTACCTCGACGTTGAGTCTGCCGGAGTTTTTGTCAAACTTGAGCCCTGCAGCAAAGTCTACAAACTCGGGCTCGGGAGCTACGGTCGTTTCAGAGGGGTCGGTAGTTTCAAGGTTCTCGGCGGTGCTGTCGGCAGCGGTCGAGTCCTCGGTCGTGCCGCCCTCGGTATCGCAGGCTGCAAAACAGCCTGCGAGCATGCCAAGAGCGAGCAGAACGATCAATAATTTAGTAAAATTCTTCATCGTTTTATCTGCTTGTGTTGATTAAAAATCAGTTTTGATTACTGTGCGTTCTTGCACTCGGTTACTGCATCAGCAAACGCCTTGTCGATCATTGCGTCAACGTCGGTGGTCTGCGTGGTGAAGCAGTACTGCATCAGTACGCCAACCTTATCACGTGCTACGGAAGAGCCGTTGAATGCGGGAGATACGAAGTAAGCGTTGGACATTTCTCTACCAACCTTAACAGCCAGTGCCTGGATGTGGTCGCCACCGTCAGCATTGTCAAGGAAGTTCTTGTATGCGGGAACGGTGTCAACGCTCTGGATTACGGGCATGTAACCGGAGGTCATGGAGAATGCTGCCTGGAACTCGGGGTTGGTGGTCAGGAACTTAACGAACAGCCAAGAAGCAACGACTTCCTGCTTGTTGTCGCTCTCGAAGATGCACAGAGAGGGACCCTGAGAGATAGCCTTGGGGTTCTCTGCATTTACCTGAGGAATGGGAGCGATGCCGACTTCGAATGCGTAACCGGTGTCGGTTGCCTCGGGACGCTGGTGGATGGAACCACCGGTAGAACCGATGGACATGTAGCTGTTCTTATCGGTCAGCTCGGTGAACAGACCGGAGGTGTAACCGCCGTACAGCTCCTGAGTGGTCAGGTAGCCCTTCTCGTACCAGCCTCTGAACATCTTAACGAATACCTTGTTCTGGGGATGGTCGAACAGATAGTTGTTACCTCTCTCGGTGGAGGTGTAGGGAGAGCCGTACTGCTCGGTCATGGTGATGAACCAGTTAGCCTCGGAGTCGTAGCCAAGAGGAATGCAGTCGGGGTCGATCTCAAGGATCTTCTGGCAGAGAGCCTCCATTTCCTTCCAGGTGGTAGGAACCTGCAGGTTGTGCTGCTCGAAGAAGGTCTTGTTGTAGTACAGAACCTCGGTGGACTTGGACATAGGCAGGGTGTACATGGTGCCTGCATTGTCAAATACTGCGCCCTCAGCGTAGAAGCCGGGAACGAAGTCAGCGATCTGCTCTGCGGTCAGACCCAGAACGGAAGTGTTGCCGTTTGCATCGGTGATCTCGATGGTGCTGTTGATGAAGCTGTTGAGCGGTACTACTGCCTTTGCTACGTTGTAGAGAGCTACGTGGTCAGGATAGCAGTAAGCGATGTTAGGCTGGTTGCCTGCGGTCAGCTCGGTCTTGATCTGGTCACGAACCTCGTCGTAGCCGCCAACCTGGGAGTGCTCTACCGTGATGTTGGGGTACATTTCATTGAACTTTGCAATGTACTGATCCAGAACGCCCTGGTAGGTTGCGTTCATGGTGTGGGAGAAGGTGATGGTAACCTCGCTGCCATCGTAAGCGATGACGTCATACTCCAGGGGCTTAGCCTGGGTGTTGCCGTTGTTACCGGTTTCGCCTTCGGGCTGAGTTTCAGCCTCGGATTCGGTGGGACGCTCGGTGGTGGACTGGTGCTTATCGCAGCTTACAAGCGCGAACATGCTAAAGCACAGAACCATCATCAGAGCAAACGCAAGAATTCTTTTCATGGTTTGTTTCCTTTCGGTTATATAAATTTTATTTATAGACTTGATTGTCAATAAATCTTGATTATCCCTTGATACCGCTCTTGGAAACGCCCTTCATAATATACTTACGAAGGAAGATGAAGACCAAGAACAAGGGGATGGATACGACTGTAACTGCAGCCATCTGCACGGGGATATCAGCCTCACCCGAGCCTGCATCGGTAAACGCGGAACGCAAGCCGTTGGTGATCAGCCAGAAATCTCTGTGGGCAACCAGTCTGGGCCACACGTAAGAGTTCCAAGCACCCATCATTTTCAGAATGGTGATCGAGATCAGCGTGGGCATGGAGAGCGGGATCATGACCTTGCACAGGTACTTGAAATCGCTCGTGCCGTCTACCTTTGCTGCCAGGTACAGCTCGTTGGGAATCTGCATGAAGTTCTGCTTGAGCAGGTAGATGTAGAAAATACTGACAAGGAACGGAATGATCAGTACCGAATAACCCTCTAACCAGCGATCGTTGTTTACCCAATTGAATCGGTCAACGGTGATGTAGTTAGTAATGGTGAAAAGCTCACCGGGGATCATCATAGTACCCAGCAGCGCTGCGAACAGTGCGTTCTTGCCCTTGAACTCAAGGCGAGCAAATGCAAACGCCGTGATAATGGTGATGATCAGGGACAGGATGGTGGATACGATACCTACGATAACGGTGTTCTTGAACAGCTTGAGCAGCTCTGCCTTGGTGAACGCCTGCAGATAGTTGCTCCAGATGATCTCCTTGGGGAAAAGCGTGGGAACGGAGAGCTTGTACTCCGCCAGCGACTTGAGCGAGGAAATGATCATCCAGTAGAACGGGAAGATGACGATGATCGCCATCACGACAAGGAACAGATACAGGAAGAACTGCGAGATGATCTTAACGACCTTCTGCTTTGCAGTTACCTGCTGGAGGTCCTTTTCGGACAATACTTTCATTTGTTCTGCCATTTCGGTACCTCCTTATCTTAATAGTGGGTCTTCTTCTTGCTGACCGCAAGGTTAACAAGCGTGACAGCGAAGATCAGCAGGAACAAGAGCAGTGCTGCTGCGGATGCAATACCCTCTGCGTTACCGAGGTTATCATAAATGAAACCAACCATGGTCTGCAGCACGGGCGTACCAACCGATGCTCCGGGAGGCTGCATGCCTTCACCGAAGATACCGACGATGCTGGTATATTCCTTAAATCCGCCGATAAAGCCCGTGATAAC
>JAZRDG010000104.1:0-2995 GCA_045660125.1 Eubacteriales bacterium
CACCAACGCAGCAGAAATGGAAAAGATCACCGGCAGCATGGGTCTGCCCGGCATGTTCTGATATGGCGGGATACATGGTTGCCCTGCGCAAGCTGGAGGAGCAATTTGCTCGTCTTGAGGGCGTGGGACGCAAATCGGCAACGCGTATGGCGTTTGCCGTGCTGGAAATGGAGATGGAGCAGGCAGAGGAGTTTGCAAAAGCCATTATTGGTGCAAAAGAGTCCATTCACCTGTGCCCGGTGTGTCAGAATCTGACCGACCGCGAGCTTTGCCCCATCTGTTCCGATTTGTACCGCGACCAAAGCGTGGTTTGCGTGGTCACCGACGTCAAGGCGGTCATGGCAATGGAAAAGGTCAAGGACTATCGCGGCACGTACCACGTGCTGCACGGCGTGATCTCGCCCATGAACCGCGTTACCCCCGAGCAGCTTAAGATCAAGGAGCTGCTGGCGCGTCTTGAGGACGATACGGTAAAGGAGATCATTCTCGCTACCAACGCGGACATTGAGGGCAACGCAACGGCAATGTATCTTGCGCACCTGATCAAGCCGCTTGGCATCAAGGTCACGCGTCTTGCTTACGGCATCCCCGTGGGCGCAGACCTCAACTATGCCGATGAGTACACACTCATGCAGGCGCTTGAGGGAAGAAGAGATATGTAACGAAAATCGGCAGAGGAATCCTACCTCTGCCGATTTTTTTATAAACTGTTGGGCGTCAACGCACTTTTTTGGCGAGAGGGGGAGAACATCCCCACTTTACAAAAAGAAAAAAAGAAATTTTGCTATATTTGTTGCTTTTGACACTTGACAACATGCAAGATTTATGGGATAATAAAGGTACAAAAGGGAGGAAGTATGCTTTCTTCCATATATCGTCTGCAGGACTGACGGAATACGCGGATCACCGCGGTGGACTGCATACGAGGCCAGCTCGTTTTGAGAGCTGCTAATGCCGACCGTCTGGGCAAAACTGTTTTTTCTCAAAACAGCTTTGCCTTTTTGTTTTTTCTATCAAAATCTTACATATAGGAGGAATCTGCCGTGAAACACGTAAATTGGACAGGTTTTAACCCCGGTGTATGGCAGGACGAGATCAACGTCCGCGATTTTATTCAGACTAACTACAAGGCCTACGAGGGTGATGATAGCTTCTTGGCTGCCGCTACTCCCCGTACGCAGACTCTTATGAAGAAGATTCAGGGTCTTTTTGCAATCGAAAGACAGTTTGGCGGTGTTCTTGATATTGACACAGCCACCGTTTCTTCCTTGACCAGCTTTTCTCCCGGATATATCGATAAGGATAACGAGATCATTGTGGGCATGCAGACCAACCGTCCGCTCAAGCGCAGCGTCAACCCCTTTGGCGGCATGCGTATGGTTCGTCAGGCTTGCGAGGCATACGGCTACAAGCTCAGCCCCAAGGTGGAAGAGGAATTCCGTTTCCGTACCACCCATAACGACGGCGTTTTCCGCGCATATACCGATGAAATGCGTGCGGCAAGAAAGTGCCACATCATCACGGGTCTTCCCGATGCATACGGCAGAGGCCGCATCATCGGCGACTATCGCCGCGTGGCTCTTTACGGCATTGACCGCCTGATCGAAGAAAAGCGCAAGGATAAGAACAAGCTTGCCGAGCAGGCATTTAATACCGACGAGATCCGTCTGGATGAGGAGCTCTTCCAGCAGATCACGTTCCTTGGCTACCTGAAGGAAATGGCGCTGATGTATGGCTTTGATATCAGCGGTCCTGCTAAGAATGCCAAAGAAGCGGTGCAGTGGACCTACTTTGCGTACCTTGGCGCGATCAAGGAGCAGAATGGCGCCGCTATGTCGCTTGGCCGCGTGAGCACCTTCTTTGATATCTACATGGAAAGAGATATCGCAAACGGCACGCTGACCGAAGAGGGCGCACAGGAGCTGATGGACGATTTCGTTATGAAGCTCCGTATTGCCCGTCACCTCCGCACACCCGAATACAACGAGCTGTTTGGCGGCGACCCCATGTGGATCACCGAGGTAGTTGGCGGTATGGGTGAGGACGGCAGAACGCTTGTTACCAAGAACAGCTACCGTATGCTGAACACGCTCTATACACTCGGTTCGTCTCCCGAACCCAACCTGACCGTGCTCTGGTCCACCAAGCTTCCCGAAAACTTCAAGAAGTTCTGCGCTAAGGTTTCCAAAGACACCGACTCGATCCAGTACGAAAGCGACGACCTCATGCGTCCCATCTACGGCGACGACTATGCCATTGCTTGCTGCGTATCGGCTATGAAGGTTGGTAAGCAGATGCAGTTCTTCGGCGCAAGATGCAACCTTGCAAAGCTCTTGCTGCTTGCCATCAACGGCGGTTACGATACCTCGAGCAGCATGCATATCGGACCTCAGATGCCTGTGATGGAAGGCGATGCGCTGGACTATGACGAAGTGATGTCCCGTATGGAAATTTACATGGCATGGCTCAGCCATCTCTATGTAAACACCATGAACATCATTCACTATATGCACGACAAGTATGCGTATGAAAAGACGCAGATGGCACTGCACGATACCTACGTAGACCGCTTCATGGCGTTCGGTATTGCAGGTCTTTCGGTTGTTGCCGACTCTTTGAGCGCAATCAAGTATGCAAACGTTGCTCCCATCAAGGATGCAAGCGGCTTTATCGTGGATTTCAAGACCACGGGCGATTTCCCGAAGTTCGGTAATGACGACGACAGAGTCGACCTGATCGCCAAGGATATGGCTCACCGCATGATCGTTGAGCTTCGCAAGACGCCTACCTACAGAAAGGCGATCCACACCCTCTCGGTTCTCACCATTACCTCCAACGTTATGTACGGTAAGAACACAGGCGCGACACCCGACGGCAGACGCGCTGCCGCTCCCTTTGCGCCCGGTGCGAACCCCATGCACAACCGCGAGGAAAACGGTGCGCTGGCTTCGCTCAACTCGGTAGCAAAGATCAGCTACGATGACTGCCGCGACGG
>JAZRDG010000105.1:0-6691 GCA_045660125.1 Eubacteriales bacterium
GGGGAAGGGGGACGGCATGTTATAATATCAAGTGCAACACCCGAAAGAAGTATAGACAATATTCCTACCAAGGTGTAAAATGTAGTTACCACACTAACATTTTTAACGGAGGTAAGAATATTGTCCTACACACATTTTACACTATCAGAGCGATTTTGTCTACAAGAATTTTTAAAAGAGGGTAAAAGCTTTCGAGAAATTGCGAAATTAATGGAAAGAAGTCCGTCCACAATCAGCCGAGAAGTTAAAAGAAATTTCAGTCAAAAGAAGAAAAGATACAATGCTTGGAGAGCTACAACACTATATATTATCCGTCGAAGAAAATGCATACGTAAACCTGCAATTAAAAAGGATACAGAGCTCTATCGGTTAATAAAGGAGTGTTTGGAAAAGTATTGGTCTCCCGAACTGACAGCTAATTACTGTAAAGAAAAGGGATATCCTATTTCTTTTTCAACGATTTATACAGCTGTTAAGGCAGGATTGTTTTCCGACATCAAGCCAAAGACACATTTTCGCAGAAAAGGCAAGAAAAAGCACGCCAAACACGGAAATCACGCAACCATTCACCCTGAACACACCATACATGACCGTCCTTCAATAGTCGATGAACGATTAAGGCTTGGTGATTGGGAAGGTGACACGGTTTGCGGAGCTAAAAACAAAAGTTGCCTTGTGACTCAGGTTGATAGAAAAAGCAGACTTTTGGCGGCTGCTATATCACCGAACCATACAATGCAGGAAGTAAGAAAAGCCACAAAACGAGCATTTGAGCTACTTGAGGTCTCTATGCCGATACACACTATGACATTGGACAATGGTTCGGAGTTTGCTGATTTTAAAGGAATCGAAGAAGACTTGCAAACTACGATTTATTTTGCAGATCCTCACTCACCATGGCAACGTGGGTTGAATGAGAATACAAACGATATTATTCGTTTTTTCTTTCCTAAAGGTACTGATTTTTCTTTGGTTTCAGAGGATGAATTGTTAAAGGTTGTTCACCTAATTAACTCTCGCCCTCGTAAATGTCTCGATTATCTTTCGCCTTTAGATTTTATTTCTAAAAAGTGTTGCACTTGACTTGACAACTTGCCGACCGCACTTGCGGTGGATGAGGTTCACCGCAAAACCGCTCCAAACCATAGTGATACGCCTGTCCCATAGGGCAACACCCCCTGTCTCCCCTCGGAGAGACATCGCGAAGCGATGACGGGGGATATATCCACACCCGCATCAGAGCGTCCGTGGGATGAATCTCATCCACCACAATCGCTTCTCTCATTTCGCCTCGTACCTCGGTGAAATTTGCTCCGCTGTGGTCCCCCTTCCCCCGCGGGGAAGGCTTTGTATCGCGTATCCGTCATATTTGGTCAACCGCTTAATTATTCCTTTATCAGTACTTTGGTAATCTCGCAGATATACATGCGGTGGAAATCGTCAATGGGGTAGTTTTTGAGCAGCGCGGGGTCAAGGAAATTTTGCTTTTTGAGGTCATCCACGTAAAGCTTTTTGCAAAGCAGTACCATGCGCGCCTGAGCAAGATAGGGAGTCTCGCCGTCAAAGACGGGGGTCAAGCCGGTTGTGGCGTATTTGTCCATGTCGCGGCCGCTCTTTGTGCCGCAGATCTTGAGCGCGTTGCGCCACTCGGCGTCAAAAAAGGTCAGCGAAAGCGTGTCCGAGGCTTCGCAAAACTCGTACGTGTAGCGTTGCGGACGCACAAAGCACACCGCGATCGGCTTATTCCACAGAATGCCAAGGCAACCCCAGGACGCGGTCATGGAGTTGGGCACGCCGTCCTTGGCAGCCGTGATCAGCATCCAGTCCTTGTCAATTGCCTTGAAGGTGTTGTCGCCTATATCGTAAGGGGAAATTTCACGGAACATCATGTACCTCCAAATTGTGATTTATAGTGTGAGGAATTTGTCAAATTAAGAATTTCAGATTTATGCCAGCCCTTCGGGAGCTGCCCCGTGCGGATAGTGCGCATCAAAGGCTCTCCTCCGGGAGGGAGCTGGTGCCGCAGGCGACTGAGGGAGAGCGCGAATACTTGGGTTTCAAAACGTTTCACCCGAACAGGCAACCTCGCTGTTTTGTCCGCAGGGCTCCCTCACCCGACTCCGTCGGGAGCTCCCTCCCGGAGGAGAGCCTATTATGCGCGTCCATTTTGTCTGCTCATCCGATATGGGCAAGCTGCATGTGCAATTTTGGAATCAGCTGCTTTTATAGAACGGCGAGGTCGGATCGGTCGCGCTCAGGCTGACCTCTCCTGCATACAATATATGCGCCTTGCCATCGTCTGCGGTCACGAGCAGCGCGCCGCTGTCGTCAATGCCAAGCACGGTGGCAGGGAAGCGGTGCTGGGCGGTGATGCATTCCACGCGCATACCCGTCAGCATAAAGCGATCGCGGTAGCCCTGCAGCCACAGCGCGTTGTTGCCGCTTTGCAGGTAAGGGAGCAGGTGGGCGCAAATGCGCAGGGCAAGTGCTTCGGGGTCAATGGCGACCTGCAGACTGCCCGCGATCGTACCAAGCTCGGCAGGGAAGTCCTGCGTGGTCAGATTGATGCCAATGCCGATCGCCACGGCTGTGCCGCGCTCGGTGCCGAACGACTCGCACAGAATGCCGCACACCTTGCGTCCGCCAAGATACAGGTCGTTGACCCATTTGATGCGCGGGGATGCGCCGCAAAGCTGCTCGATCGCCAAAGCCGCCGCCAGCGCCGTCGCGCAGGTAAGCCCGGAAAGCTCGGTGATGGGGCGATCGGGGTAGTAGAGCAGCGTGGCGTAAAGCCCCGTGCCGTCGGGCGAATAAAAGCTACGCCCCATGCGCCCGCGCCCCGCAGTTTGCGCCCGCGCGATGATCAGGGTATGTTCCCCCGCGCCCGCAGATGCAATGCGCCGCGCCTCGGCATTTGTGGAATCGATGCAATCGTAGCGCAAAACGCGCAAATTTTCAGCTCCCAACCGGCTCACCTCCCATGCAATTTCTGTTTACAGTATAGCATAAAATTCACCATGCGTCAAGCGGGAAGTTGCAGGTGCAGGCTGCGGACAGTCGTCCTCGACTGTCCGCACTTGGGCACGCTATCGTGACAGATTTTTGAACTTTCTTTTATATCTCTTGACTTTTCCCCCGTCCTGGTGTATGATATTGAAGTATTATAATATGAAAGTGAGAATATTCATGAACAAGTATATCAGAACCGCGCTTTTGTGCGGCGCGATGGCAGCGTGCATGCTGCTTTGCGCGTGCGGTCAATTTGGCGGCGGCAGAGATCAGATCGATAACATTCTGGATAAGATCTACGGCACCGAAGCACCCGAAACGGGCGCACCCGAGGGCAGCACCGCAGCCCCCAAGCCCGAGCCCGTTGTGCGCTACGACTACGCGGCAAACGACATGAGCGCGTTCGTGTCGCTGGATAAGAGCCTGTACGCAGCGTTCGAGATCAACGTGGGCAAGGACTACGTGATCACCGACGAGATCATCGAGACGCAGCTCAAGTCTCTGCTTTACAAGCACGCAACCGCCACCAACGGCACCACCCAGGTCAAGGATCAGCCCATTCGCTTTGGCGACCAGGCGTATATCTATTACCGCGGCGAGGTGGACGGCAAGGAATTCCAGGGCGGCTCCAACATGAGCGACAAGAGCCCCTATAAGCTGGGCATCGGCTCGGGTACGTTTATTCCCGGCTTTGAGGACGGACTCATTGGCGTCGTTCCCGCAGATACCAGCAAGGATAATCCCCATCCCGTGCACGTGACCTTCCCCGAGAATTACGGTAGCGCAGACCTTGCAGGCAAGGATGCCATTTTCTACGTTGTGGTGGAATACGTGGTACAGTATGACGTACCCGAGCTGACCGACAAATTTGTGGAGGAAACGCTCAAGTACAAGCACGAGGGCGTTCTGCCCGACGTAGAGGGCGCGCTGGTGGATGCTTATAAGGCAAACCTCAAAAAGAACATGGAACAGTCCGCACTCGAGGCTGCCGAGCAGGCTGCTTACGCCAAGGCGATGGAAGAGCTGATGGGCAAGTTGACCTTTACCTCTTACCCCGAGGGTGAGGTGGAGTACTATTACAACATGTACCTGGATGAGTTCAACTCCTACTACGCTTACTATAAGACCCTGTACGGCTACTCCTCGCTGGACGAGTTTGCGGTGGATTACATGGGACTTGAAAAGGGCGCAGATTGGAAAAAGGTGCTGACCGAGGAATGTCAGAAGACGGTGCAGCAGAGCATTGTGATCCACGCCATTGCCGAGGCAGAGGGCATCGAGCAGATCACCGACGAGGAATTCAAGGCTGAGCTGGATTACCTGGTTGAGTACTACAAGGACTACAAGTACACCGCCGAGTATATCCGCGAGCAGATGGGCGACGACGCCATCAAGGAGAGCGCACTGTTCGGCAAGATCCAGGATTTCATCATGGAGAGAATCGTGATCTCTTACGAATAATAAGATAAAGGGCAACACCGCGCGGTGTTGCCTTTTTTCATGAGCTTTGTTCATAATGCCAAAAATATTTGATCGTGTCCAAGGCTCTTGCATGAGGGCCGAAGTTATGTTATAATGGGAAAGCAGCAGCCCGGATGCTGCGCATCATTGGTGAGCCGCGCATCTGATCCCGCACGGCTGACAGATCAAGAAAGGAATCAATTATGAAACTGACACATCGCATTCTTGCCGCACTTATTGCACTCGCACTGCTTCCTGCGGCACTGCTTTTCCCCGCATTTGCCGAGGAGGAGACCGAAAACGACGTTGTTGCTCACTGGAAGTTCCAAAATGAAGAGGGATACTACCAGGGCAGCGTGGATGATGACAATCTGACCTTTATCGACCTGACCGGCAACGGTAACGATCTCGAGGTGTGCTTCGAGGGTAACGGTGACCAGCTGGATATTTTCGAATGGGACGAGGGCGTGACCTTTGGCGTCAACGACGCTTATACGGCGGGCTCCTCGCTGCGCTTCGGAAACACCTGGGAAAAGGCAAAGTCGGTAGACCCCTATGACCCCTCCCAAACCTCGTACACCGGTGCTTACACGTCCGGTAAGTACTTCCAGACGGTTGATACCGCGCCCTTGAACATGGTGGACAGCTCCGAGGGCTGGACTGTGGAGATCATTTTCAAGATCGATGCGGAGTGGAACAACAACTATAACCGCTATACCGGCATTTTCTCACGTCAGGGTGTGGTGGAAAGTCAGGACGAGCCCTCCTTCTCCATGGCGTTGACCGAGATGATTACAGGCTCCTCCGACGGCTATATCAGCACCGACGGCACAACGGGTCTGCAGTACGTGCACGTGGATGCAAACGAGGATAAGACCAATTTTGAGATGCTCAACGGTGAGATCTACGCTGAGAAGTGGATCCATTACATGGTGACCAGTGACGGCAGTTATACCGAGGCTTACATCAACGGTGAAATGGTGTTCGCCGCGTCCGAGAACAACGAGCTGTACTCTACCGATGAATTTTACGCCTGGGAGGTTGGTGTAGGCAGAAAGATGGGTACCAATCAGGCTACCATGAACACCATGCACCCCCAGGGTATGATCCGTCGTCTCTTTTGCGGTTCTATCGCCGAGATCCGATTTACCATGAACTATATGAGTATCGATAATTCTCTGTATTATACCAACGAGATCGGCACGGGCAACGGTTCAGGCGACTCGGGTGAGCCTTTGCTGGCGCAGAACAACGTCTATAACTACTGGACTCCCGAGCTGGTTGACGGATGCTTTATAGGGCTCCATCAGACCGTCACGGAGTATACCGAGGAGGGCGTCAAGCTGAGCGGTGTGACGAGCGACCACATTGACCCATTTGCTACCTTCAACATCAGAAAATACGTAAACGATGTCAATGCAGAGCCCTTGAATTGCGAGGAATACCTGTACGCGGTGCTCAAGGTCAAGGCTGTTGGCACGACGGGTGACGTGGAGTTCTACTATACAAGCAGACCCACCATGGACGATATGGAGACAAGCTACTGTGAGCCCAACGGCGAGTGGCAGTACATGATCATTGATCTGAACTACTGTGACACATGGATCTCCGAGGGCTCTCCCATCACGGTTCGTCTGGACTGGGCGACAGGCTTTGAGGGCGCGCCGGAGGATGCGTACATGATCTTGAACGAGCTCGCATTCTTCAAGACCAAGGAAGAAGCATACGCACACGCAGGGCAGGAAATTCCCACAAAGCCCCCAAAGACCGAGGCACCCGAAACCGATGCACCCACGACCGATGCTCCTGCAACCGAGGCAGAGACCGAAGCAGAGCAGGGCGGCTGCAAGTCCGCAATGGCATCTGCCGCACTTGTGGCAGTCATTGCACTTGGCGCACTGACTTTGGGCAAGAAGAAGGATTGATCCTGCGTATCGATCCCCAAAATAAAACAGGCAACACCGCGCGTGTTGCCTGTTTTTTGATCCCCGATCCGGGGGGAGCACATGATTGACAATGCGCCGGTATGTATGGGAGGCATCCGCCTCCCGTTTTTTATGCCGCTCGGGGTGTTGCAGCTTGCGCCGCGTGCAGCATATTCTCAATGAAAATGCCATAGCCCGTGGTGGGGGCGTTGATCAGCACGTGGGTGACCGCGCCCACCAGCTTGCCGTTCTGAATGATGGGGGGGCCCGACATGCCTTGCACAATGCCGCCTGTT
>JAZRDG010000106.1:0-16090 GCA_045660125.1 Eubacteriales bacterium
TGCAAGCGCTCCCGCAGTTGTTGACAACGTTGTTAACTACCTGCGTTGGGATCCCTTCCGCTCCGGTACTGACAACGTAATCGATATGGCTTACATCGGTCTGTTCGCATCCGAGGCTGACATTCTCGCTTACGACGCAACCGTTGCTGACCTCTACATTGACACTCTCAACGTTCCCCAGGATAATTGGAACGTAACCGGTCACTGCACCGGCATCGTTGGCGCTGAAGGCCACAATAACTCCGGCATGGTTGCTGCAGGCGGCGTTGCATCCGGCGCTCTGTTGCACCAGGGTTACATTTACATTGGCGACTTCAACCTCGCTGAAATGTCCAAGGTAGTTGTTTACTTTGGTATTGACGGTTCTCAGGTTACCATCGACCACCACGCTGCTAACACTGCTAACCGTATCCTCCTGACCAGTGCTGACCAGGCAATGACCATGTCTCCCACTGAGGACGTTATCGTTGCATACGCTGATTACTCCGAGCTCGGTTGGGCAGTTCATGCTATCGAGATCGACCTGACCGGCGTTAACTACAACGGTCCCGTATACGTAACCTACGACACTCTGCCCGGCACCTTCATGCTGATCAGCTCTGTTGAGTTTACTTACGATCCTAACTATGTACCTCCCGTAGAAGTTCCCGAGCACTACAACCAGGCAGTTGTTCTTGGCGAACGCGATCCCGCAGGCGCTCCTTACATGGGTGCAGGCGACAAGAAGATGGGTCAGAAGCTGCCTCTGGGTGAAACCATTCTCAAGCAGATCACCATTAAGGACCTCGCTACTTATTCCGATGGCAACACTAACACCTGGTCTCTCAAGATCTGGGCATGGAACACTGACTACGCTACCACCGTTGCAGGCGCTCCTCTGTATGAGTTCATCGGTGAAAACCACAATGACAACGCTACCTTCGTACTGGACATCCCCGTTGAGCTGATGATCACCGGCGACGTTTACTACGAGCTTGAGTACCTGAGCGGTTCCGGCGGCTTTACCGGCTGGCCCGCAAAGGAAGTTCTTGTTCCCGGCGTTGAGACCTACGTTGCAGGCAATCTCAAGGATGGCACCTACGCTTCTTCCGTAATCGTTGGCATTATCGGTGAAGATCCCAATGCAGGCATTACCGACAAGGCAACCGCAGGCATGATCGCTGAATCTTGCGATACCCTTCTGGTAAATGATCAGTTCTACTTTGGCGCAGACGGCCAGGCTTATGCAAAGCTTGCAGAAGTTGATAACAAAATTACTGTCAAGGTTGGTGACGTGATCGGTTTCAGAGGTTGGATCGGCTTCCCTCAGGCAATTGATCAGTTTGGTGTTATCGTCAATGGCGGCGATTTCGTCGGCGGTGAATTTAAGGTTGCTGCTGAGGACGCTGTTCTTGGCCTTGCAGGTGCAAATGCATCCAGATACCACATCACCGTTGATACCAACGGCGTTGCTGCAGGCGACTACACCGTTGCTTGGGGCGCAAAGCTGGCTGACGGCACTGTTGTAGTATTCTACACCATTACCGTTACCGTTGAGGCTGCTTAATTAAATTAAGTATTCACACAACTAAACAAATCAGGGCTCTCCTTCGGGAGAGCCCTTTTTTTGAATCAAAAAAGAAAACCCTTATATTTCAAAGGGTTTTCTTTTTTTATAATGTCTTATTCCTCGATCTGCTCGTCGGTTTCGATCTCTTCAATCTCTTCAATCTCTTCGATCTCTTCCACCTGCTCGGCGTCGGGAATTGCATCGGTAATCTCTACAGGCTCGGTTTCCTCGCTCTGCGCAATTGCCTCTTCCAGCTCGTCCTGTCTTGCAAGCTTTGTGAAGTTGACGATCTTCTGACCCTCGGCAAGACGCATGACGCGCACGCCGCCCGCACTTCTGGAGTAGGTGGGAATGTTGGCAGCGCTTGTACGGATCATAGTACCTGCGTCGGTGATGATCATGACGTCATCGTTATCGTCTACGATATTGATGCCGGACAGCAAGCCGGTCTTATCCGACAGGGCATGGCAGGTCACACCGTGACCGCCGCGGTGCTTCATCTGACGGAAATCGTCAAAGTCGGTACGCTTACCGTAGCCGTTTTCGGTGATGGTGATCAGCGACTTGCCTTCCACCACGCTTGCAACGCCCACAACGTAGTCGTCGCCGCGCAGCTTGATACCGCGCACACCGGCAGCCGTTCTGCCCATAGGACGCACGCTTTCGTCGTCAACCGTAAATCTGACCGCGCTGCCTTGCTTGGTTGCGATCATCAGGTCGGTGGGATAGCCGTAGGTGTGGGTAACGAATACAAGCTCGTCGCCCTCCTTGAGTGCAAGCGCGATCTTACCGCCCTTGCGGTGGTATGCGTATTCGGTCAGCAGCGTTCTCTTAATGATACCCTGCTTGGTCACCATGGTCAGATATTCGCCCTCGGCAAACTCGTGAATCGAGATCATTGCCGTGATCTTTTCACCGTCGGCAAGCTCCAGCACGTTGTTAACGTGCGTGCCCTTGGCGGTTCTGGACGCCTCGGGGATCATGAACGCACGCAGCATCTGCACTCTGCCAAGGTTGGTAAACAGCATGAGGTTGGAGTGCGAGTGTACAACGACCACCTTTTCAATAAAGTCCTCTTCCTTGGTGGTCAGCGCAGCCTTACCCATACCGCCGCGGTTCTGCGCGGTGTATTCGGACGCGGGCTGACGCTTGATATAGCCGCCGTGCGTCAGGGTAATGACGCAATCGTGCTTTTCGATCAGATCCTCGAGTACGATATCGTCCTCGGTCTCTTCAATTCTGGTGCGGCGCTCGTCGCCGAATCTGCGCTTGATATCCGACATTTCATTGCAAATGATCTCGCGGATGCGGTTAATATCGCCCAAAATCGCTCTGTATTCAATGATAGCAGCGTTGAGCGTTGCCAGCTTCTCCTCGATCTTCTTGCGCTCCAGACCGCAAAGACGGCCCAGCGTCATGGATACGATCGCCTGTGCCTGCTCCTCGGAAAGGTGCGCGTCCTCAGCCATGGCAAATGCTTCCAGATTGAGCGCAGCAGCAGAGCCGTCGTCGGTCTGCTCGCCGTTAAAGCGTGCCATCAGGTTCTTCTTAGCAGTAGGCTGGTCCTCGGACGCACGGATGATATTAATGACCTCGTCAAGGTTATCGATCGCAAGCTTGTAACCCTCGTAAATATGCGCCTCGCGCAAAGCTGCATCCAGCTCGTGCTGGGTGCGACGGGTAATGACGGACTCCTGATGACGGATATAGTGATCCAGCATCTGCGAGAGATTGAGCGTCTTAGGCTCGTTGCCAACGATTGCAAGCATGTTGATCGAGCAGGTATCCTGCAGCTGCGAGTACTTGTAGAGCTGATTGAGAATGATCTGTCCGTTTGCGTCACGCTTGTACTCAATGACGATTCTCATACCGTTTCTACCCGACTCGTCACGCATATCCGAAATGCCCTCAACGCGCTTTTCCTTAACCAGGTTTGCAATCGCCTCGCAAAGCTGGCTCTTGTTGACCATGTAGGGAATTTCGGTGATGATGATGCGGCGGTTTTCCTCGTCAATCTCAGCCTTTGCACGCACCTGGATCTTACCCTTACCGGTCAGATATGCTTCCTTGATGCCGTTGGTACCGTAAATGGTACCGTAGGTGGGGAAGTCGGGACCCTTGATAAACTGCATCAGATCCTCAATGGTGCACTCGGGGTTGTGAATACGGTAGATGGTGGCGTCAATGGTCTCATTGAGGTTATGAGGCGGGATATTGGTCGCCATACCAACCGCAATACCCACAGAGCCGTTGACCAAGAGGTTAGGAAAGCGCGCGGGAAGAACGCTTGGCTCACGCAAGCGGTTATCGTAGTTGGGCACCATTTGTACCACGTTTTTATCCAGATCCTTGAGCATCTCATCCGAGATCTTGTCAAGGCGTGCCTCAGTATAACGGTATGCTGCAGGCGGGTCACCGTCCACGCTACCGAAGTTACCGCTACCCTCTACCAAGGGATAGCGCAGCGAGAATGGCTGTGCCATACGTACCAGCGTGCCGTAAACCGAGGAGTCACCGTGGGGGTGATAACGACCCAGCACGTTACCGACCGTCTTTGCAGACTTCTGCGTGGGTCTGTCGTGCGTGGCGTGATCCTCGTACATCGCGTAAAGCACGCGACGCTGACCGGGCTTCAGACCGTCTCTGACGTCGGGCAGAGCACGCGAAATGATAACAGACATAGAGTATTCGATAAAGGACTTTTTAACCTCCTTATCCATACCCACGTCTACGATCTTTTGTTGGTCAAACAGAATATTTTCATATTCCTGATCTCGTTTGTCTTTTCTGATCATTTTGATACCTTCTTAAATAATTTTATCTATGGTTTGGTGCTTTATTTTACGAATGGGAAGCGTCACCGCAAGGGAGACGGGATAGATGGGCAGCAAGCAAATGCAAGTGCCCAAAAACAGGGGTAAGCAGACGTAGCGTGCCACGTCAAACAGCTGCACGCTGCCTACCGACAGAAAAACGTATATGATGGCGATCACGGCGCGCAGGGCGGCAGATGCCACGCCCACGGCGAGATAGACGTAAAATTTTCTGTTTGGCAGCAGATCGGCACACACGTGCGCACCGTATCCGCAAAGCATATAAAGTAGCGGTAAGAGGTAAATTCCGCAGCCACCCGTGGCGTCTGCAAGCACGCCTGCAAAAATACCGCAAAGTGCGCCGTACGCACCGCCGTATGCCCCCTTACGTTGTCCTGCAAGGATACCGATACCCACAGTCAGGCAAAGCAGCAGATCGGGCACGAATATCGCATCGTTGATATAATGGGGTAAAAATGAGGTCTGCGCCGCGCAAAGCAGCACAAAGCAGGCAAGACAGCCTATGATCGTAAGGGCGTGTAAAACAGCGTTTTTTTTCATGGCTGCGCGTCCTCAGTCTGAATCTCGGGCAGCTTTTCCACAAAGCCGGTAATGACGAACACCTGCTCAAGCGAATCAAAATCCACGGCAGGCTTGATGGTGGCGGTCAACGTGCGGCTGTAGGTGTCGGGCATGATCTCAATCACGTGCCCCACGGTCAGCCCCGAGGGATAAATGTCGCCAAGGTCGCCCGTGACCACGCGGTCACCGATCTGCAGCTTTGCGTCCTCGGGCAGATAGATCACGCGCAACAGCCCCTGCTGTCCCATGGCGTAAGGGCAGTCGGTCATGCCAACGTCGCCCGAGCGTTGCACGTAAACGCCCACACCCGTATCATATTGCAACAGCGTACGCACGCGGCAGGAGTTGGTGCTGACCTCGCAAACGTAGCCCACAACGCCGTTTTTGGTGATCACAGCCATATTCTCACGAATTCCCGACGAAGTACCCTTGTCCAGCGTCAGATATTGCAGATACGTGCCGTCGGTGCGTCCCAGCACCTGTGCGCTCACCGCAGAAAAGGACTCGTATCTGTCGCGCACGCCCAGATAATCACGCAAGGCAGCGTTCTCACCCACGGCAAGCTCGGCATCGTGCAGCTGGTTTTCCAAGTTTTCCACGCGATCCTTGAGTGCTTGATTTTCCTCGTACAGCGCGCGCATATTGGCAAAGTAGACCGCATAGCCGTCAAAGGCTTGCGAAAGTCTTGTAAATGCGTTTTGAAAGGGTGCCATAGCGTCCTGCACCATGGCAGCGGGGATATTTTGTACCCCCATAAAGTAGAATACCGAAAAAACGGTCACGGCACACAAAGCCAAGGTCAAGGACACGATGAATATTTTATTTTTGATATATTTCATGTCAATCCTTTCTCTGTACGTTTGTGTGTATATACTCGGCGTGTATTTGCCCCCTACTCGGCAGCTGCCCTGCAGGCAAGCGCACCTTGGCGGTCGCGGCAGCCGAGGCAAAGCGCAGGGCTTGCTCAATCGGCACAGAGCACAGCTCGCGCGCGTAGATAAACGCTGCCAGCATGGTATCTCCCGCACCCGCAAAGCCGCGCACGTGCTCGACAACGGGGGTTTGCACAAGGTAAAGTCCCTCGCTGCCCGCGTAGATCGCGCCACGCTTGTCCATGGAGCACAGTATCTGTACACCCGTGCGCTCGTATGCGGCAAAAATTGCCTTGCAAGCGTCCTTTTCAGTTTTCAACAAGGAAATATCTTGCGAAAAGGACGAGCAAAATTCTTGTAAATTCGGCTTGATCAGCAGCGGTTTTGCTTGTACTGTAAGGGAAAGTGCCTCCCCCGAGGCATCGACTGCACAGGCAATATGCTGCGCTTTCAATTGCTCTGTCAGCGACTTATACACACCCTTTTCCACACCCTGTGGAAAACTTCCGCACAGGGCAACGTGCGAAAAATGTCGCATACGACAAATGTCGACAACTCTGTCGAAAACCTGTGCATACTCCTGTGGAGAAATGATTCCTGCCGTACCGTTGCACTCGCGGTGCGTACCGTCCGCGTCAATATACTTGTAGTTGTGTCGCAGGGAAAGCGAGGTGAGAATCAGCCGACAGTCAAAGCTGCAGCCCGCAAGCAGGGCGCTTGTCTGCCCATCAAGATCGTCGGGTGCTATAAGCGTAACCTCAGCGCCCAGCGCGTGCAGCATACGGGCAAGATTGATCGCCTTGCCGCCAAGGCTCTTTGTCCTGTCAATTTCCACGCCGTCCCTTGTATGCACCGTCACGTCCAGCGCGGGGTGCAGGCAAACAGCCAGCACAGCCCCCGACGGACGGGCATTGATGATATTTTCAAAATCAGATGTCCAGATTTTCTGCAAACTTTGCATTCTCCTCGATAAATACGCGTCTGGGTTCGACCTTGTCACCCATTAAGAGCGAGAAGGTCTGGTCGCAAAGCATTGCATCCTCCATGGTCACGCGCAGAATGGTACGCGTGCTGGGGTCCATGGTGGTCTCCCAAAGCTCGTCGGGGTTCATCTCACCAAGACCCTTGTAGCGGTCGGCTTCCACGTTGTTGCCGCCAAGCTCCGCGATATAAACGTCACGCTCAGCATCCGAGAACGCGTATTTTTCACCGATCTTTTTACCGCCGCTGCGCTTATAAACCTTGTAAAGCGGAGGCTGCGCCAGATAAATGTGACCCTGCTTGATCAGCTCGGGCATGTGTCTGAAGAAGAAGGTCAGGAGCAGAATACGGATATGCGAGCCGTCTACGTCCGCGTCCGCCATGATGATGATCTTGCCGTAACGCAGCTTGGAGATATCAAATTCGTCACCGATACCGCAGCCCAGAGCCTGAATGATGGGCACCAGCGAGGGGTTTGCATACACCTTGTCAAGTCTGGTCTTTTCTACGTTGAGCACCTTACCGCGCAAGGGAAGGATCGCCTGGAAGCGCGAGTTACGTCCCTGCTTTGCAGAACCGCCTGCACTGTCTCCCTCTACCATGTAGATCTCGGTAAATTCGGTGTTTCTGTCCTGACAGTCGGCAAGCTTACCGGGCAGAGAGGAGCCCTCGAAAAGACCCTTTCTTCTTGCGGTCTCGCGTGCCTTTCTTGCAGCCTCACGTGCGCGCGAAGCGGCAAGGGATTTTTCGATAATGATCTTACCAACAGAGGGATTTTCCTCAAGGTATTCGCCAAGCTTGGAGACCACGGTGTTCTCCACCAGGGTTCTGATCTCACTGTTACCAAGCTTTGCCTTGGTCTGGCTTTCAAACTGCGCGTTTTCCAGCTTGACCGAAATAATGGCGCAAAGACCCTCACGCACGTCGTCACCCGAAAGGTTTTTGTCGCTGTCTTTGAGGATGCCGTTCTTGCGCGCATAATCGTTG
The DNA here is from genome assembly GCA_045660125.1 of Eubacteriales bacterium. GTDB lineage: Bacteria > Bacillota > Clostridia > Oscillospirales > CAG-272 > SVQP01. Next base: position 7,785 of record JAZRDG010000106.1, read on the forward strand.
AGCACGCGCGTAAGTCCCGCCTTAAAGCCGGTCTCGTGCGTACCGCCCTCAATGGTGTTCATGTTGTTGGCAAAGGTCATGATAACGTCACTGTAAGAATCGTTATACTGCAAGGCAATTTCGGCAACGCTGGTGTCCTTTTCCGCCTTCATGTAAATGACGTCACGGTGCACGGGATCGCAGTGCTTGGACTCGGTCAAAAACTCAACGAAGGTGGAAATACCGCCCTCAAATTGCAGGTCTGCCGTGCGCATTTCTTCGCCCTCGCCCACGCGCGCGTCACACAGTACAAGGTGCACGCCCGCGTTGAGGAATGCCTGCTCGCGCAAGCGATTGAGCAGGATATCGTAGTCAAATACGGTCTCTTCAAAGATGGTGGGGTCAGGCTTAAAGGTGACCTTTACGCCGTGCGGACGCTCGGGGCACTCACCCTCGCAGCGGAAGGGACGCGCCACAAAGCCGCGCTCAAAGCGCTCGGTGTAGTGCAGTCCGTCCACCGAGTCGTCAAGCTCCAGCCATTCGGAAAGCGCGTTTACAACAGACGCACCAACGCCGTGCAAGCCGCCCGCGATCTTATAGCCGCCACCGCCGAATTTACCGCCCGCGTGCAGAATGGTATACACTACCTCAGGGGTAGGAATGCCCTCCTTTGCGTGCATACCGGCAGGAATACCTCTGCCGTTATCCTCAACAGTAACGCTGTTGTCGGGGTTGATGGTCACGCGAATGGTATCGCAATACCCCGCAAGCGCCTCGTCGATCGAGTTATCCACGATCTCATAGACCAAATGGTGCAGTCCGCGGATCGATGTGGTACCGATATACATACCGGGACGCTTTCTGACCGCTTCAAGGCCCTCAAGCACCTGAATTTGGCTTTCGTCATATACGTTTTCTTTTTCCGGGGTAAGATTTTGATTTTCTTGCATGTTCAAATTCCTTTTTATAGTTTTTGATGTGATATGAGTGATATTAGAAGCTGGAAGGATCCTTGATTCTGCCCCACAGAGAGCTTGCAGAGAGCTGCGAGAAGCAGATCTTGCAGCCGTCCTTGGTACGGTACAGCACGAAGGATTTGGGAATTTCCTGTCTTGCCGAGTCCAGCATGCCGTTCTTTTCTGCGCGGGTCAGATATTGTCTTGTGATCGGGGAGAGCGTTGCGTTATCGGTATCAAAAATGCCGATAATGTCGCGTATACGAATATTTTTGTTATTTCCGACGTGTAGAAACATAATAATTATCCTTTTTGTTGATACGTGCCGCCCTTGACAAGCACGGTATTCTGACCGCCCACAAGCCCACTTTCGCAGCAGGTCATAATGACCTGGCGGTCGCGGATCTCGTCAAGCAAAAACGCACGGCGGGAGGCATCCAGCTCGGAGAGCACGTCGTCAAACAGAAATACGGGGTATTCCTTGTCACCAAATTCACGTGAAATTTCGCCCTCTGCCATCTTCATGGCAAGTGCAATGGATCTCTGTTGCCCCTGTGAGGCGAAAATTCGCGCGTATTTGCCGTTTAGTATAATTTCAAGGTCATCTCGGTGAATGCCCCATAACGTGCTTCCCACGGCAATTTCGCGGTCGTGGTGCGACATATACAGCCGCGCAAAGGCACGCTCGCAAAATTCTCTGTCTGCATACATGTCGTCTTCTATGTGCGCAGTGCCCTTATACTGCACGCTGACCTGCTCGCGCTCGCCCGACATACCCGTGAAAAATTCGCCCACGTAGCGATCAAGGCTTTGCACGTACGCGTGTCGCACAGACGCGATATAAGCCGCCTCGTGCGCAAGCTGCGCGCTCCACAGCTCCACTGTGTCGTCAAAGGTCTTTCGGTCGGTTTCAGCCACCTTGAGCAGGCTATTGCGCTGCTTGAGCAGCTGATTGTATTTCTGCAACGCGCGCACGTACGCGGGATGCAGCTGCGAGATCGCAACGTCAAGAAAATTGCGTCGCTCCCCGGGTCCCTCCTTGACCAAGGAAAGGTGCTCGGGACAGAACAGTACAACACGGAAATTACCGAGCAGCTGACTGGTGCGCGCCAAGGAAACGCCGTTGTGATATACGCGCCTGCGCGCCCTTGAGCCGGAATAAAGCGTCATTTCCACGGTCTGCTCGCGCGCATTGTCCGCAAAATGCTGCTTGATACTGCACTCCTCTTGCCCAAAGCGCACAAGCTCAGCGTCCTTTGCCTGCCTGAAGGTCTTACCAAGGGCGCAAAGATAAATGGCTTCCAGCAAATTGGTCTTGCCCTGCGCGTTATCCCCCACCAGCACGTTAACGCCGGGGGTAAAATCCACGCAAGCCTGCTCGATATTACGAAAATTACAAACCTCTATGCGATTGCATTGCATAAAAGCATCAATCCTTCATACGAACGGGGAGCAAGAGGAACAGCTCCTTGTCCTCGCCCTGCTCGGAGGGCTCGATATTGATGCTGGAGAGTGCCGAGGTCATGCTCAGCTTGACTCTGTCAGCCGTGCAGGAGCGCAGGGAGTCGATCAGATAACGGTTGTTGAATGCGATGACAAGGTCGTCGCCCTCGTGGTCAATGGCAAGCTCCTCGTAGGTCGAGCCTGCGGTCGAGGTTGCAGAGATCTTGAGATAATCGCCAGCCACGGTCAGCTTTACGTGAGAGCGCACGCTGCCCGCAATTCTTTCCTCGGTTACAAGCGCAGCACGCTCCAAAGCACCGATCAGCACGGCTCTGTCAAGCTCAACCGTGATTCTGTGCGTGGTCATGATAATGCGGTTGTAATCGATGTAGTCGCCGTCAATCAGACGGGAGAAGAAGATCATGTGATCCAGGTCAAATACGATGTTCTTGCGGCTGGTGTAAACGGTGACGGTCGCGTCCTCGTCGGTCTCCAGCATTCTGTAAAGCTCGTTTACCGTCTTGCAGGGAATGATAAACGAGAAATCCGAGTTGCCTTGTGCTGTAAAGGCGTCGATCTCGGTGGTCACGTTGCACTTAGCCAGCTTGAAGGAGTCGCAGGAAACAAGGTAGAGCACGTTGCCCGCGATCTTGAAGTGACAGCCGTTGAGCACGGGACGCTGGTCGTTAACGCCCATGGCGTACATGACCTTGGAGAGCATCTCACGCAGCACTGCCTGCTTGATCTTAAAGCCGTTTTGCGAGGTCAGACGGGGAATTTCGGGGAAATCCGCACCTGCAAGTGCGTTCATTTTATGGGAAGAGTTGGCGGAAACGATCTCTGCAGCCAGCTTTTCGTTGACGGTCAGGGTCACGGTCTCGCCTTCCATAACGCGAATGGTCTGCACGAACTTCTGTGCATTGATAATGTAGCAGCCGGGCTCGTCTACCTGTGCCTGGATGACAAGTCGCACACCCTTTTCAAGGTCAAAGGTGGTCAGCACGCAGGTGTTGTCCTCCTTTGCTTCAAACAAAATGCCCTCCACGGCGGTCAGCGTGGACTTACCGGATACTGCGCACATCAAGGGTGCGACGGCGTTACAAATTTCCTGTCGGTTAAAAACGATTTTCATAAATTTCTCCATTCCGCCGCCCGGGGGCGACATTCACATTTTTTGGTTTTCTCGCACCCTACGCGCTTGCGCGCGCACGCACGTGCGAGAGAGATAGAGAGAGTATTTTTTAGTAGTGATAACAGTAGATGCTGTGCAAAATGTGGAAAAGTCGTATTTCGCTTACACAGCAAGGAAAATTTTTGCGTAAAAGATGTATTTTTGTGGGGAAAAGCCGGCGTAAAAGCGTCGCGCTTTCTGTGCATAACTTGCACTGCTTTTTTATTTGCAAGCTGCCTTGTCGTGTTTTGGTACGACATGCATGTCGCTGTGGAAAAGTTTGCTTGAGTTTTGCACAGGTTAAGGGGATTTTTATCAGCTTTCCTTGATCGATTTTATCAGCTCGTCCATTTCAAGGGAGAAGCCGCCCGAGGACATGATCTTCTTTTCCACAGTTTCGATCGAGGAAATGATGGTGGTGTGATTGCGGTTGAGGATCTTGCCGATGCCGGGGAAGGACATGTCTGTGATCTGTCTGATCAGGTAGATGGCAATGTGTCTTGCCTGTGCAATGTCCTTGGTGCGGCGCTCGCCGATGATGTCCTCTTTCTTGATGCCGTATTTTTTATAGACCGCGGTAAAGATCTTGTCTACCGTCACGTTGACGGGCTCGGCACCGCCCAAAAGCTCGTCAATACAGCCGCGTGCTACGTCCATGGTAATCACCTTGCCGTACACAAAGCCGATGGCGCTGAGCTTGCGCACAGCTCCTTCGATCTGTCTGATATTGGAGCGCAGGTTTTCGGCAAGGAACTCCAGCACCTCGTCCGAAATCTCAATGCCAACCTGGTCAGCCTTCTTTTTGATAATGGCAACGCGCAGCTCGGGGTCCGGCGGCTGAATGTCCGCAATCAGTCCCCATTCAAATCTGGTTTTGAGTCTGTCCTCTAAGGTTTGAATATCTCTGGGCGGCTTGTCCGAGGTCAGAATGATCTGCTTGCCGTCCTCGTGCAGTGCGTTGAAGGTGTGGAAAAATTCCTCCTGCGTGGAGATCTTGCCCGCAATGAACTGAATATCGTCGATCATGAGAATATCGCAGTTGCGGTATTTGTCGCGGAATTCGTTCATGCTGCGGCGCGCCATGCATTCGATCATCTGATTGGTGAAGTCCTCACCCTTGATGTAAATGACCGTAATATCGGGACGCTTGCGCTTGAACTCGTTGGTAATGGCGTAAAGCAGGTGCGTTTTACCAAGACCGGAGGGACCGTAGATAAACAGGGGATTATAATCGGTCGCGGGATGGTTGGCTACCGCCACGCAGGCTGCGTGCGCAAACTTGTTGGAGTTACCGACGATAAAGTTGTCAAAGGTGTATTCAAATCTGAAGGGGGGCTTGGTCGAGCCGACCTTGAGATCGGGCATCGGCTCCTTTTCCTCGGGGGTCAGCGTTGCGTGCGCCTTTGCGCTTGCCGCAGCCTCAATTTGTGCCGCACGCGCAAATCTCTCGCGCAGATCCTGCACCTCCTTGGTGTTTCCCGAGAACTCCAGCTCCACCTTGACGCTCATGCCAAGGTTTTCGGAAAATTTCTGTTCGATCTCGGCAAGGTATTTGGTTTTGATGACGTTGATTTTGATTTCGGACGGCGTCACCATGGTAATGGTGTTATCCTCAAAGCTCTTGATCTCCAGTCCGCCGAACCAGACCTCGCAAATCATGTCGCCCAGCGTTCTGCGATAATATTCCTTGATCCCGTCCCAAAGGGCTCTTAACAGATCTAAAATTTCCATGTATGTTTCCTTTCCCGTATGGGTAACAAATATTTTCTATATACTATAAGTTAATATATATTATAACATATAATAGCCGTAAAAGCAACCCTAAATGCAGATTTTTTACGCATTTCGGGGCAAAAATATTTACAATTTTTCCTTGAAAATCGGGTAAAATTGCGGTATAATAAAAATGTAAATTTTTTATGAAAAGAGATTTTTATGGCAAAAATCAGATACAGCGTCAAGGGAATGACCTGTGCTGCCTGTGTCGGACACGTGGAGCGCGCTGCGAATGGCGTGCTTGGCGGTCTTGAAATTGGCTTTACGGTCAGCCTTTTGACCAATTCTCTGTCGGTTACCTATCCCGAATCGTATACGGCAGGGGAGATCAAAAAAATTGAAAAAAAGCTGTCTGCCGCCATCGTGAGTGCAGGGTACGCGCTGGAAGAAGAGCGGGATAAGGCAGCCGAGCTTGCCGAGGAGAAAAAGCAAGGCAAGCGCACGCTGATCAGGTTTATCGTCAGCGCGATTCTGACGGCTACGGTCATGTTTGTTGCCATGGGCAACATGATGGGCGTGCCGTTTCTGGCGTTCTTCTCGCAGCCCGAGTGGGCGTTTTGCTTTGTGCTGTTGCAGGTCGCGCTTGTGCTGCCTGTGCTGATACTCAATTACGGCTTCTTTTTCCGCGGTTTTCGCGCGCTTGTGCATCTCTCGCCCAATATGGATACCTTAATTGCCATCGGCTCGTCTGCGGCGTTTATTTACGGCATTTGGGCGGCTGTGGAGATTTTGATCGCCACCGTCACGAATGATCACGCGCTGATGCACGCGTGGCTGCACTCTTTGTACCTGGAGTCGGCTGCCATGATCGTCACGCTGGTCTCGCTTGGCAAAATGCTGGAAAGCCGCGCCAAGACGCGCGCAGGGCAAGCCGTGCGCGCATTGGCTGCGCTGATGCCCGAGGATGCAAGCGTGCTGCGCAGAGGTGTGTGGCATCGTTTGCCGCTGTCCGAAATCTTGCCGGGTGATGAAGTCATGATCAGGCAGGGAGAGAGAATACCGATCGACGGCGTTGTCATAAATGGACAGGGCAGCGTGGACGAGTCGCCCTTGAGCGGTGAGAGTATTCCCGTGGAAAAATCGGTGGGAGACCGCGTCAGCGGTGCTTGTACCTTAACGGGCGGTGTTTTGTACGTGCGAGCGGATCGCGTCGGGCAGGATACGGCTCTGCAAAAGATCATCAATCTGCTTGAAGAGGCTGCTGCCTCCAAAGCACCCATTGCGCGCGTGGCGGATAAGGTCAGCGGCATTTTCGTGCCCTGCGTCATGGGCATATCGCTGCTGACGGCAATCGTTTGGCTGATCGCCACGGGCGGAGAGGTTGATCAGGCACTGAGGTGTGCTGTGTCCGTACTGGTCATATCTTGTCCTTGTGCGCTCGGACTTGCCACGCCTACGGCTATCATGGTGGGCACGGGTCGCGGCGCTGCGGAGGGCGTTTTGATCAAGAGCGGCGAGGCTTTGGAGACCTTGCAGGGCGTGGAATACGTGCTGATGGATAAGACCGGCACGTTGACCGAGGGCAAGCCTGTTCTCACACATCTGCAAGCGTTTGACGGCTTTGCAGAGAAAGAATTGATAGAGTATGCGTACGCGGCAGAGAGCCTTTCCGTGCATCCTCTGTCGGCTGCCGTGTGCAGCTATGCCGAGCAAAAGGACACTGCGCTGCTGCCTGCCACGGATTATAGATCCAGCATCGGATACGGCATCGGTGCACGCGTGCAGGACTGTGAGGTGCTTGTGGGTAAGCCGCAATTTTTGGCTGATCACGGCATTATGCTGCAAAAAGCGCAGGATGAAGCGTTCAAAGCGTGCCAGGAGAGCGGTATGACAGCCGTTTTGGTGGCAATTGGAGGCAAAGCGGCGGGTATTTTGGGCATTTCCGACCCCATTCGCAAGGAAAGCGCGCAAACGGTTGCCGCGCTTGCGGACATGGGCATTACCTGCGTCATGCTGACGGGCGACAATCCCGTTACGGCAAATGCCATTGCCAAGCAGGCAGGGATCACGACGCTGCATGCGTCCTTGCTGCCCGAGGATAAGGAGCGCATCATTCGCGAGTATTTGGCAAAGGGAACGACCGCCATGGTGGGTGACGGCATCAACGACGCCCCTGCGCTGGCGCGTGCGGACGTGGGCATTGCCATCGGTACGGGCACCGAGGTCGCTATCGATTCTGCCGACGTCGTACTGTCAAAAAGCTCGCTTTGGAGTGTCGTGCAGGCAATCAGACTCAGCCGTGAGACGGTGCGCGTGATCAGACAAAACTTGTTCTGGGCACTGATTTATAACAGCATTTGCATTCCACTTGCGGCAGGCGTGCTCGCGCCCGTGGGCATTGTGCTCAGCCCCATGATCGCCTCGGTGGCAATGAGCTTTTCCTCCGTCAGCGTGGTGCTAAATTCGCTAAGACTCAAAAAGCCGGCGAAATATCAGCCCGGCGTCAAATATAAAAGAACAAAAAAGCATAAAAGGAGAAAGAATATGGCAGAGCAGATCATTATTTTGGACGTGCAGGGCATGATGTGTCACAGATGCGTCGCACACGTCAAAAAGGCGCTGGAGGGCGTCAAGGGCGCAAAATCGGTTGAGGTCGATCTGGACGCAAACACCGCCACCGTCACCTATACAGGCAAAAAGCCCGAAGAGCTTGCCAAGGCAGTCATCGAGGAAGGCTACGAGGCAAAGATTAGATAAATTAAAAGCCTCCCCCAGGGGAGGCTTTTTTAGTTGCCCATAACGGATAACCGACTCCCACCACCACTTCGTGGTCCCCCTCCCTCGGAGAGGGAGCCTTTTTTAGTTGCCCATAATGGACAACCTCACAAGACGGTTGCGCGCTACAAAGCCCCCCTCTTTGAGGGGGGGCGGACCGCAGCCGCGCGTGAAACGCAGTTGAAGCGCGGCGGTAAGCGGTGGGGGTTAGAGAGGAACAAACGATTAAGTATCGTTTGTTCCGAACGGTGGAGCCAAAGCAACGA
>JAZRDG010000107.1:0-33414 GCA_045660125.1 Eubacteriales bacterium
AGTTTAATAGTAAAAAACAAATCCGAACCAATTTCGATTTACGAAATAGTTCGGATTTGTTACGTTTGGTGACCCGTACGGGAATCGAACCCATGTTTCCAGCGTGAGAGGCTAGCGTCTTGACCGCTTGACCAACGGGCCTTGTCGTTTGCGACTTGCTTATTATAGCACATCATTTTGAAAAATGCAACCCCTTTTTGAAAAAAAGTTGAAAAAAATTTTATTTTTTTACACATGCCCAAGAATCGACGCAGTTTGCTTGACAGAGTTGGATAAATGTGCTATAATTTGTGTGTGAAATGATCGGTTTTTGCCGATCGGGAGGTCTGAAATCATGAAAAAACGATTATTTATGATATTGCTGCTGACGCTTTGCGTGAGCATGCTGGCGTCTTGTGGCGATTTGGTGCGCCCCATGAACGAGAAAAATGCGATCCAAAAGCTGGACGCGCTGCAGGAAAAATACGAGTCCGAAAAATACACGGTCATTCGTGCGGATCAAGCCGAGGTGGCTGCGTTTGCCGAAACGCTTGCCTCGGGTGAGGGACTGGTGCTCAAGGGCGCGGTGGTCGGTCTGCTGGATTACACCTGCACGGATCCCGACACGGGCAAGATGGCTATGGGCATGGTGATCGCCGTGACCGACAAAGCCGATGCCAAAGCGATCGCCAAGCTGTACGAGGAGCAGCGCGAGGACGCAGGAGACGTGACGGTCCAGGTCACTGTCCAGGGGCGTCTTGTGATCGTGCATCGCTCTTAAACAATATTTGATTTCAATATGATGGAGGAAATAACCATGAAAAGAATTTTAATGATCGCTTTGACGCTGATGATCTGCGTATGCTGCTTTGCATCCTGTGCTCAGATTGAGCATGAGATCGGTAAGGCGGTTTCTGTTGCTGCTGTGGATGCGGTGGCTGCGGAGCTTGAAAAAGAGGGCGTGGAGTTCGTGCTTGCAGACGAGCAGGCTTTGGCGGATTTGACTGCTGAATGGAGCGAGTATTTTGAAGAAGGTATGGCAGGCGAGTTCACCTCGGGTCTTGAGGGACGCTATGACAACCCCGAAACAGGCGATTGGGTGGAATACTTGGTATTGGGTTTTTCCGCAACCGAGGATGCGGATGCGCTGGAGCAGGTGCTTCTGGAAAAATACGATGCTGAGATCAAAGAGGGAAAGGCAATCGTGGTCAACGGCGGCTACATTGTCAACTTGACCGTTTCTTCTGTTGTGATCGAGCAGGAATAATTACGTAAGGGGCGCAGTCCGTGCAGGGCTGCGCCCGTTTTATGGGTATCAGGTTGACAAATTTGTCAAAATAGTGTAAAATATAGGTAATACAATTCCTGCCGAAAGGAGATCTAACATGAACGTCGGACAGATCGTATCGATCGTAATAACCGTTTTATTGGTGATTTTAGGGCTGTACTTTGCGCAGCGAGGAGCGCGCAGAGGCATTGTCAAGGCTGCCATGACCACGGGCAATATTGTGCTCAGTGCATTCCTGTCTTGCTTTTTGTCCAGAGACTTTACCACCATTGCGCGTGATTATATCTATCCGCTGTTTTTGATGATCATGCGCATGGCAGGCTTGGGGGATATCGAGCAGGAGCTTGCCGAGGTGGAGGAACTTGTGTCTTTGCTGCCGCTCTTTTTCGGCGTGATCATCACCCCGTTCTTGTTCCTTTTGTTCTTTGCGATCATTCGCACCGTCATCGGCTTTATTTTGTCGTTCGTGTACCGCTCCAAGCGTAAGGCGGTGGACGAGGACGGCAACAGCGTGAAAGTCAAGCGTCACATTCCGCTGTGGTCGCGCATTTGCGGCGGTGCGCTTGGCGTGCTCAATGCCGCTTTGCTGCTTGCCGTACTGCTTTTGCCTGTCAACGGCTATGCCAATCTGGTAGTCAACGTAGCGGACGAGTATTTTTCCGAGATAGACACCTCCGCTTATTCGCGTGAAGGAGGCTCTGCGGGCGAGAAGGTCTACTATGCGCTCAATGACTACGTCACTCCTGCGACCGACAACTGGTTCTTGCGTGCGTCGTACGGTACGTTTGGCAGACCCATGTTCAATCACATGACCGAAACCGCATACGGCAAGGGTGAATTCGGGCTGGAATCCGAGGCAATCGTTGCCATCCGCCTGTTGCGCAGCGGCGGAAAATTTGTTTCTACCGACCTTGCCAACACAGATAAGCAGAGCGTGGAATCCTTGCACGAGATCGTGGATACCTTGGATCAATCCACGCTGATGCCCGAGCTGGCGGCAACCTTTATCTCTTCCATGTGCGACAATTGGGCGTACGGCAGAGACCTTTACGGCTTGGAGCGTCCCGATTTCGGTGAATTTCTCAACCCGACCTTTGACGTGCTTTTGGGCATTCTTGCCACGGTGGACGGCGAGACGCTGATGGACGATCTCAACACGCTGCTGGACGTGCTGGATCTGATGGTGGAGAACGGCTTGCTTGGCAATCACCACGAGTCCGAGCAGATGATGAGCTCGCTGAGCAAGAACCCCGATCTGCTGCGTGAGCTGACCGCTTTGTTTGAGGCGAACGAGCATTTGGCACCTATGGCTGCAGAGATCAGGCAGCTTTGCATCCGCGTAGTCACGCAGTCCTTGGATATGGGGAATGCGGAGCTGACGGGTGAGCTGACCGAAACCATCAATGCCTATAAGGATAAGCCCGATCAGCTTAGCGAGGAGCTGACAGCCATCGTGCAGGACTACATGGAAGACCAGGGCATTTCCGCGGACGTGAGCACCGACGTAGTTGACGAGGTGGCAAATGCCATCAGCCAGGAGTTTGCGGATAAGGATTACGTGACCGAGCAGGAGGTTATCGATTTCGTGCTTTCCTACGCCTCGAATAACTTCACGGATGATGAGATAGCTGACGTCGTTCCCGGATACGGACAAGGCGACTACAACGGAAATTAAATATAGCGATACCATAAAGCGGCGGCACGCAACGTGCCCCCGCTTTTCATATTCTCACCCCTTTGCGAATACATCTTAACAAAGGGGGGATTTTATGCAATTCAAGCAACAAACAGGACAGATCAGCGTCATGCAGAGCGGCGCTTGCGTGCTGCGCGCAAGGGCAAGCTACGTACAGGCAGAGGGCGAGGGGCAGGAGCGGTTCAACGAGTGCTATAAAAATGCCGCGCAAGGCTACCTGACTTGGGCAGAGCACAAGCAGGGCAAGCTGATGCGCGAGGAATATACTGCCAAAAAATCGGACAGGATATTCGGCTTTCGCCCCATGGTCTGCCATATGGACGTGCGCGTGGTGTGGCAGCGGGAGCGGTTTGTGTCGGTGGTCATTGACAGCGTCAAGGATAGCGGCGTCAAGGGGGAATACCCCATCTGCCACCGCAACGCCGACGTGTGGGATATGGTGCGCGGCGTGATCATACCGCCCCGCGTGTTTTTGACAAGCGTGCCCGAGCTGCGGGGATTGCGCGTGGGCGGCAAACGGCCCGAGGGCTTGTGGATTGCCGAGGACGGTGTGGTGCTGTACCACAACGCAGGTGCTGACGGTTATGCCGAATATCATACGGGCATTACGGTCGATTTCGTGCCGCGCAAGGGCAGTGCGGCGCAGGAATTCGTGCCCGTGGCAAGTGTCACAAAAGGGTAGGTGGACGGTATCATGTCGATGAAAAATGCAAAAAGGTCTTATCAAGTTACAATGAAATACGGTACAAGCACAAAAAACGCCCGTTCCGCATGCGGAACGGGCGGGGGAACAGTTTTAAAGGCATTTGGTTAATGCTTATTTCTTCGTGCTTTTTTCTTGGCTTTTTCAGCTTTTTTTCTCTTCAAAATTCGGTCATTGCCGGTCTTTTTGCTTTTTCCTTGATTGGGGTCTTCAAACTTGGGTTGGTATGCTTCTTCTAATTTTTGGTATTTTAGATTTATGAAATCAAATTTTATATTGATGTCCCTGTGCTGATCTTCCAAAGCAAACAGTGAAAGACCAACAATATTAAAATCGAATCTGATTCTGCGTTTCCTGCCGTCTTTCATCACCAAGTGTAAAATATTAAAACCACCTAATCCGCCAATCTCAAATTTCTCACTTACAGAGGAGTATTTGGATAGTTCAACATCAATGTCTTCAAATAGGAAAGTCTCTTTAATGCCAAACGGTAAGCGATGATAAACGTATCGATCCTTTTGAACTTCAAAACCGTAATGACTCCACAACCATTGTACAGATATACTGATATATATGAAAATCAGCATGGAAATCAGCAGCTTGACAGCGCTGTTTATTGTTTCCGGGTCATATATCAGATTTTTTTTGACATAGACCAACATTACCATGACCCATATCACAAATACTGCACAAAACCAGGCAAAGTAGAGATAAAAATTTCCAATATGGACGATGGGCTTGTTTTTTCTTTTGAACAGTATATACACAGAATAGGCTGTAACTAAAAGCATTATGATCAGCGATATGTCTGTGATTTTCATCAAAGCATTAAAAAACTGTTCAGTCATGATTCCTCCTAAATTACAGTCCCAATGATACCATTCATAAATTCAACAGCTTCATTATTATACGTAAAATAGATGATGTTTTTTTCTTTCAGCACTTCTTCAAAGCTTTTGCATTCTATTTTACGATCGGAAACAAGAACGTATGCATATCCGTTTGGGCGGGTCAAAACTTGCACGTCGCGAACATCTTCCCAATTTATAAATTGTGCTTTGCTTTTTCTGAAAACCGTTTTCCTGATGCCTGTTTCATCTAAGTGTATTTTAGACATGAGTCTGGGATAAAGCAAGATTGGCAAACCGATTGATCCACCATATAGGAGGATCACCGCTAACCACCACGCAAAATCTGAAGCATCATAAGAAATCACAAAGGCGTAAATCATGCTTAGAGATGGTATCCATAATAAGCAAATAGTCATGATATACAACGGCAAAGCGGTATAGAATTTTAATTCTTTTTTCATGAGATATCTCCTGTTTCATTCACTAATATGATTTTGTACATACTAAAAAAACACATCAGGATCATCGCATATATGAGGTGCGTATTTGATTATGTATTCTGTCATAACAGTGATATTTTCTTTTGTGCAGGCTATATACCAGGGTCCTTTTTTCTTGCGGTTATTGATACTGTTGCGTACTTTTTCTAATTGTGATGAATCTGTATATAGGACAATCCAATCCTTTGAAGAACGGTATCCGTAGGAAGAAGAAAACGTTACAATGCTTTCGGTTCTTATATCGACCAATTCGTTCCATTTGATTACTTTGATCGTTGAGAAAAATATCGAATATATAGTAATCCCATGTTCGCTTATTTCGGCTCGTTGCGTCATATATAGGGCTGAAATGATAAAAAATATCGAAAAAGAAAGCAACAAAACAGAAAACAGTATGATTATCCATAAAGGATCATTGGAAATACCGAAAATAGCAAATGTTAAAACTAATGTCGATAAAGGCAAGAAAGCCAAAAACCAAACACTCAACATAACGGAGGCATAATATACCTTTAAAATGTTTTTCTTCATGCATATTTTCCTTTCGTTGTTTTTTTGTGTGGTGACGTAACAGGGAAACGGTTCTCTGTTACCTTTTTGCTTTTGCCTTGATTGGGATATTTATTATATTCATTATACTCGTAAACCAAGGTGTTGTCAAGAGCGTTCCGCTGTGGGTGATTTTTATGTCCGTAAGCGTAAAAAATAATCAAAAATACTTGCATTTATATGCTAAATGTGGTACAATATGTTTTATAGTGGATCAATATTGAAATGATCGAAAATCATTTTGAAATCACACGAAAAAGGACGGTGAAACCTTTGTCAAAGGAATCAATCCGCAAGATCACGCAGGCTGAGCAAGAGGCGCGCGAGATCGTGGAGGCGGCACGTGCAAGAGCAAGAGCATTGTATGCCGAGACTGAGCAAAAGAGCGTGGAGGACCGCGAGCAATTGGAGCAGGAAACTGCATTGAGATTGCGCAACATGCTGGACGAAATGCAAGCCAAGAGTCAGGAGATCCTGCAGCGCAGCAGCGAGAGCGCGCAAAAGGATGCGGAACGTATGAATAAAATGGCTGAGCTGCACATGGAAGAGGCAGTCAAGGCTATCGTTTGGGGGATCAGAGAACAATGTCAGTAAGCACTATGCGAAAGCTGACCGTGTTTGCACCCAAGGGGCAGGAGGATGCGCTCATCCGACGCCTGATGCGCTTGCGATGCGTGCAGGTGCGGCAGGTGGACTTTGCCGAAGCACCGCTTGAGAGAGTTGCGTGCGACGCGCAAAGGGCGGCTGCGGAGCGGCGTCTTAGTGCCGTGACCGATGCCTTGGAGCTGCTTGCCAAGTATTCTGCAAGGAAGGGCTTTGTGCAAACCAGAAATCAGCTGGATATTGAAAAATTTATGGCAGAGCATTACGAAACTGCAACGAGTGCGGTGCAGCGCGTGCTGGCAAGCAAGCAGCGCGAGCATGAATGCAATGCCGAGATCTCTGCGCTGACAGGGCGCATGCATGCTTTGGCGCCGTGGCTGACCTACAGCCTGCCGCTGGAGCTTGCCGCGACCGAAAGCTGCGAGCTTATTTTGGGCGCTTTGCCCGCTAAGACCAAGATCCGCGATATGCGGGATGCGCTTGCCGAGACCTGCGCCGAGATCGAGAGCGTATTCTCGGACAGCGACGGCGAATACGTTTCGGTGGTCTGCCACAAGGACGATGCTGCTGCCGTGCAGCGCGTGCTGGCAGAGCGCGGCTTTATCAAGGCATCGCTCAAGGAGTTTGAAAAAACGCCGAGAGAGGAATACGATGCGTGCCAAAAGCGCGTTGCAGAGCTGCAGACCGAGCTTGCGCTGCTGAGCGAAACCATGTTTGAGCTCGCAGGCATGCAGGACGAGATCGAGGCACTCTGGGACGTGGAAAACAGTGCGCTGACCGCTGCCGTTGCCAAGCAAAAGCTGGCGCAGACCGATTGCTGCGTTGTGCTTGAGGGCTGGGCACCCATCGGGCGCGTAGACAAGATTGCAGGGGCGCTTGGCGAGAGCGAATGTGCCTTTGAATTTGAAGAGCCTGCCGAGAACGATGACGTTCCCGTGCTGCTGCACAACAATAAATTCGCAGCCAACTTTGAGTGGGTCATCGGGATGTATTCTTATCCCAAGTACGGCACGTACGACCCCACCATGATCATGAGTATTTTCTATTTCATACTCTTTGGTCTGATGTTTGCAGACGTTGGCTACGGTGCGCTTTTGGCGCTGGGTGGATTTTTGATCCCGCCCATCATCAAGATGCGTGACGGCATGCGCCGCACCTTCAATATGTTCGGCTACTGCGGTATCGCGTGCGTGATATGCGGCGTGATCTTTGGCGGCTGGTTTGGTGATATGCCGTACGTGCTGATGAACCTGTTCGGTCTTTACGACTCCACCGAGGCTGCCATGGCTGCCGTGCCGTTCTTCAACGGCTTGCAGGTGGCGCTGGGAGACAAGCTGTACGCGCTCAACCCCTTGACCGATCCCATGCCGTTCCTGGCAATCGCGCTGGGCGTTGGTGCTGTGCACCTGATCACGGGTATGATCGTCAAGTTCGTGCTGCTTTGCAAGGACAAGCACGTATTCTCGGCAATCTTTGATATCGGCTCGTGGTTGATCATCTTTGCGGGTCTTGGCGTGTTCTTCTTGCACAAGACCGCGGGTATTGCCATGGTTGCGCTTGGCGTGCTGATGATCATCTGCACGGCGGGCAGAACTGCCAAGGGTCCTATCATGAAGTTCCTTAAGGGCTTGCTTGGCTTGTACGACGCGATCAACTACGCAGCGGACCTTTTGTCCTACTCCAGAATTCTGGCACTCGGACTTGCATCTGCGGTTATCGCGCAGGTTATCAATATGGTCGGTACCGTTTTTGGCGATATCATTGGCGGAATGTTCGGAAATGCGTTCGTAAATATTCTTTTGCGATGCGTCATCCTGCTTGCCGTGTCGCTGATCGGTCACTCGGTCAACATGGCGCTCAACGTGCTGGGCTCGTTCGTACACACCAGCCGTTTGCAGTATCTGGAATTCTTCGGTAAGTTCTTCGAGGACGGCGGCGAGGGCTTTGTGCCCGTGGCTGACTCGGACCGCTATACCGATCAATAAAAAATCATAATTCTGAATCATATTAAGGAGAAATAAAATCATGAAAAAGACTGTTATTCTGACTATCGTTATGACTGCCATTCTGGCACTTGCTCTCTCTATCGGCGTTTTTGCAGCCGAGGAAGTTACGACCGACTCTACCACCACCATCGGCGCGATTGAGCAGACCGAGCAGGCTCCCAAGCTGCTCTCCCTGATCTTCAGCGGCGGCGCACTTGCAATCATCGGTGCAGCACTGGCAGTTGGTCTTGCAGGTATCGGCTCCGCTAAGGGCGTTGGTATGGCAGGTGAAGCAACCTCCGGCATTCTTTCCGAGAACCCCAACCTGTTCGGTAAGTGCTTCGTGCTCATGGCTCTGCCCATGACCCAGGGTATTTACGGTCTGGTTATCGCGTTCCTGATCGTTATGAAGGCCGGTCTGTTCGAGGGCGGCATGGAGGCTATTCTGTCTCTGAGCGTTGCACAGGGCGCATACTACCTCATGGCAGCACTTCCCATCGCAGCAGTTGGTCTGGTTTCCGCACTCAAGCAGGCAAGAGTTGCCGTTGCGGGCATCAATCTGCTGGCAAAGCGTCCCGACCAGGTTGGTAAGGCTATTACCTCTGCGGCTCTGGTTGAGACCTACGCAATTTTCGCACTGCTGATCTCTGTTCTGCTGGTTCTGCTGGGCTAATTGTCCCCGTGACATACGCGCGTCACACACAGAGAATTGAGAATTGAGGAAATATCATGACAGGACTTGAAAAAATCATTTCCCGCATTCTGTCTGACGCACAGGCAGAAGCGCGTGAGATCATGGACGAGGCGACCGAAAAAAGCCTTGAGGTCAGAGCGCAAAACCTGACCCGAGTGCAGCAAGCCCAGGACAGATTGATCGCAGAGGCGGAAAAGGAAGGCGAGGCGCTGGTCGTTCGCGCAAAATCGAGCGCTGCTATGACCAGACGCAACACCGAGCTTGCTGCCAAGAGCGAGATGATCGAGCGTGCTTTTCAGCGTGCAATGCAGGAGATCTACGAGATGGATCGTGCCGAGTACGCCGAGCTTTTGCTCGCGCTCTTGTGCAAGACCCTGAATGCGCAAAGAGAATCCGAGCGCGACAGCATGCGCCTTTACGGCGAGAATATCGCGCCTGAATATTACGAGCTGATGCTCAACGACCGCGATAGCGGTGACGTGGCTGCAACCGTGATGAGCGGTGTGCGCGCCGCTGCCTTGAGTGGCAAGATCCCCGCGGATATGTCGATCAAGGTGCGTCTTTGCCCCACTCCCGTGGACATTGACGGCGGCTTGGTGCTGCGCTGCGGCGATATTGAGACCAACTGCTCGTTTGCTATGATGCTGGCGGCTGTGCGCCCTGCGCTGGAGCCCCGCATCCAACAGATCCTTTATAAGGATCAGATCAAATCCTAAGACGGCGGTAACAACCGTCATCGGAAAGGCTGTTTGACCCATGTCGAAGAAACCACAATCAAGTGCATATACGTACGCCTGTGCCCGCATCAGAGCCTTGGAAAACGGCATTGTCGGCAAGGATCGTATCGCGCAGCTTGCCGAAGCCGCAAGCATGGACGAGCTGTATGCCCGTCTTGAGGAATACGGCGTGACGCTTGCGCGCGACGAGTACGGCGTGCAGATCGAGCAAACGCTGGGCGGTATTCTGAGCCGTGCGCTGACCGAGGTACTGGAAAACGCACCCGCGCCCGAGCTGTTCGATTTTCTGCGATATCCTTACGATTGTCATAATATCAAATCCGCCATCAAGTGCTATTTAAGAAAGCTGCCTTGCACGGACATGCTGTTTGATCTTGGCACTGCGGCTGCTTGTGACGTGGCAGCGATGCCCGAAACGGGCAACTATGCCGCACTGCCCGAGGAAATGGCAAAGGCTGCGCCGCTTGCCATGCAGGCTTATGAGAAAACGGGTAATCCGCGCGCGATCGACCTGATTCTGGATAAGGCTTGCTTTGCGGATATGCTGCGCTGCGCAAAGCAGGGCGGTGAAGCGTATCACCTGCAGCTGGTGCGCGCGCAGATCGACCTTGTCAACCTGATGATCTGCCTGCGCCTTGTGCGCATGGAGTCGGGCGAGCAGGGCAGACTGCTCTTGGAGCAGGCGCTGCTGGAGGGCGGCTTGCTGGATACGCAGGCGCTGCTTGCAGCTTATGCCGAGGGACAGAGTGCTATATTGTACCTTTTGAATCGCACGCCCTATGAAAAGCTGGCGCGCCTGATTGCAGAGAGCGACGGCACGGCTGCCGCTGCGGAGCGTTTGGCAGATGATTTTCGTATGGAGCTTGTGCGCAACGCCAAGCATACCACGTTTGGCGCAGAGGTGCTGACGGCATACTTCTACGCGCAGGAATACGCGGTCAAGAATATCCGCATCGTCATCGCTGCCAAGAAGGCGGGGCTTGCTGCCGAAATCATTCACGAAAGGATCAGGACAAGCTATGTATAAGATCGGAATGATAGGCGAGCGCGACAGCGTGATCGGCTTTATGGCGCTTGGCTTTGCCGTGCATGAGGCAGAGGACGTCGATACGGCGAGAACGCTCTTGCACACGCTGGCAAAGGACGGCGAATACGCCATTATTTATATCGTTGAGAACTACGCGGTGGCTCTTGCAGAGGACATCGCAAAATATAAGGACCTGCCCACGCCTGCAATCATTTGTATTCCGGGCAAAAACGGAACCACAGGCTACGGCCTTAACCAAGTCAAAAAGGCTGTGGAAAGAGCGGTTGGCGCAGACATACTGTTTAAGGAATAAGGAGTATCAGATATGGTAGAAGGAAAGATCCTCAAGGTATCCGGCCCGCTGGTCGTAGCAGAGGGCATGCGCGAGGCCAATATGTTTGACGTGGTCCGCGTGGGTGGGTCCCGTCTGATCGGTGAGATCATTGAAATGCACGGAGACCGTGCATCCATTCAGGTTTACGAAGAAACCGCAGGCATCGGCCGCGGCGACAAGGTTGTATCCACGGGTGCGCCCTTGTCTGTTGAGCTCGGCCCCGGCTTGCTTTCCAATATTTACGACGGCATTCAGCGTCCTCTGGAAGCCATCAGAGAGCGTCACGGTGCCAATATTGCCAAGGGTATTGACGAGCCCGCGCTTGACAGAAGCAAGTACTGGCATTTTACCCCCGCGCACGTGTTCGGTGATAAGGTACAGCCGGGTGATATTTACGGTACCGTACAGGAGACCGAGGTCATTACCCACAAGATCATGGTTCCTCCCGGAGTCAGCGGCACTATTGTGGATCTTGTAGAGGGCGATTATCGCGTGACCGACCGTATCGGTAAGATCAAGCGTCCCGACGGCACCATCGAAGAGATCTTCTTGGCGCAAAAGTGGCCTGTACGTGTGTCCAGACCCTATGCCGAGAAGCTGCCGCCCGTTGAGCCTATGATCACGGGTCAGCGCTCGATCGACGCACTTTTCCCCATCGCCAAGGGCGGTACGGCTTGCGTACCCGGCCCGTTCGGTGCAGGTAAGACGGTCGTACAGCATCAGCTTGCTAAGTGGAGTGACGTGGACGTAGTGGTCTATATCGGTTGCGGCGAGCGCGGCAACGAGATGACCGACGTTCTGCGTGAGTTCCCCGAGCTGACCGACCCCCGTACCGGCAAGTCGCTCATGGAGCGTACCGTGCTGATCGCAAACACCTCGGATATGCCGGTTGCAGCGCGTGAGGCATCTATTTATACAGGTATTACCATCGCGGAATACTACCGCGACATGGGTTATAACGTAGCAGTTATTGCAGACTCGACCTCCCGTTGGGCAGAGGCACTTCGTGAGATGTCGGGCAGACTTGAGGAAATGCCGGGTGAGGAGGGCTATCCCGCTTACCTGACCAGCCGTCTTGCACAGTTCTACGAGAGAGCGGGCAAGGTGGTTTGCCTTGGTGACGACGGCAGAATCGGCACGCTTTCCGCTATCGGCGCAGTTTCTCCGCAGGGCGGTGATATCTCCGAGCCTGTTACCCAGGCAACGCTGCGTATCGTAAAGGTGTTCTGGGGCTTGGATTCCTCCTTGGCGTACAAGCGTCACTTCCCGGCGATCAACTGGCTCAACTCCTACTCCTTGTACCGTGACAGACTCAGCGATTGGTTCTCGGACAACGTTTCCGCACGTTGGATGGAGCTGACCGGCAAGTGCTTGAAGATCCTGCAGGAAGAAGCAGAGCTTAACGAGATCGTGCAGCTGGTTGGTATGGACGCGCTGTCCAGCGAGGACAGACTGACCTTGGAGATCGCGCGCAGCGTGCGCGAGGACTTCTTGCAGCAGTTCGCATTTGACGACGTGGACGGTTACACCCAGCTGGATAAGCAGTACGAGATGCTGACGCTGGTATTTGACTTTGAGCAGAAGGCTGCTGCCGCTGTTGAGGCGGGTGCGGACATCGAGGAAGTTGCCAACCTGCCCGTACGTGAGCAGATCGGCAGATTCAAGGCTGTTCCTTATGCGGACTACCGCGCAGAATCCGAAAAAATCAAGCAAGAGATCTCCCGTCAGCTGGATGCTCTGACAAGAGCGTAACGCTGGGAAAGGAATTGCATTATGATCAGAGAATACAGAACTATAGAAGAAGTCGCAGGCCCTTTGATGCTGGTCAAGCAGGTTGAGGGCGTAAAGTACGACGAGCTTGGCGAGATCGAGCTGCCCGACGGCAGTGTGCGCCGTTGCCGCGTGCTGGAAGTCAACGGCAGAAACGTGTTGGTGCAGCTGTTTGAGTCGTCTGCGGGTATTAACCTTGCACATTCCAAGGTGCGCTTTACGGGTCACGGCGTGCAGATGCCCGTGTCTCCCGACATGCTGGGCAGAGTTTTCAGCGGCATGGGCGAGCCGATCGACGGCGGCGCCAAGCTGATCCCCGAAAAGTCCATGGATATCAACGGCACGCCCATCAACCCCGCGGCGCGCTACTATCCCTCCGAGTTTATCCAGACCGGTATTTCGACCATTGACGGTCTGAATACGCTGGTAAGAGGTCAGAAGCTGCCCATTTTCTCGGGCTCGGGTCTGCCTCACGCAAACCTTGCAGCGCAGATCGCGCGTCAGGCAAAGGTGCGCGGCAGCGATTCCAAGTTTGCCGTAGTTTTCGCAGCAGTGGGTATTACCTTTGAAGAAGCCGATTTCTTTATCTCGGACTTCAAGAAGACGGGCGCGATCGACAGAACCGTGCTGTTCATCAACCTTGCAAGCGACCCTGCAATCGAAAGAATTTCCACCCCCCGTATGGCGCTGACCGCAGCAGAGTATCTCGCATTCGAGTGCGATATGCACGTGCTGGTCATCATGACCGACATTACCAACTACGCAGAGGCGCTGCGTGAGGTTTCGGCTGCACGTAAGGAAGTGCCCGGCAGACGCGGATATCCCGGCTACCTGTACACCGACCTTGCAACCATGTACGAAAGAGCGGGCAGAAAAATGGGCTCTGAGGGCTCTATTACCATGATCCCCATCCTGTCTATGCCCGAGGACGATAAGACTCACCCCATCCCCGACCTGACCGGCTATATCACCGAGGGACAGATCATTCTTTCCCGTGAGATGTACCGTAAGGGCTATATGCCTCCCGTGGACGTGCTGCCTTCGCTGTCGCGTCTGAAGGATAAGGGCATTGGCGAGGGCAAGACGCGCGAGGACCACTCGGGCGTGCTCAACCAGCTGTTCTCGTCCTACGCAAGAGGTAAGGACGCAAAGGAGCTGATGGTGGTGCTTGGTGAGGCTGCGCTGACCCCCATGGACAGACTCTACGCAAAGTTCGCAGACGCCTTTGAGGAGAAATTCATCAACCAGGGCTTCTACGAGGACAGAACCATTGAACAAACGCTGGATATCGGCTGGGAGCTGCTTAGCATCCTGCCCAAGTCCGAGATGAAGCGTATCAAGCCCCAGTACGTCGAAAAGTACTGGCCGACCAAGTAAGATTGATTTGAGCAAGCCGTCCCGTCACGGGATGGCACGGAGGCAAATATGGCAGATACCTACAACGTCAATCCGACGCGTATGGAGCTGAAAAAAATGAAGACCCGCTACGCCAGCGCCCGCAGAGGCCACAAGCTTCTCAAGGACAAGCGTGATGGGTTGATGAAGCAGTTCCTTGAGACCGTGCGGCAGAATAAGGAGCTTCGCGAAAAGGTGGAGGCATCGCTCTCGGGCGTGTACGACAGCCTTGCGATCGCGGGCGCGGTTTCGGGTCCTCGCGTGCTGGAGGAATCGCTCATGCTGCCCAAAAAGCAGGGAAAGCTGGACGTGCAATACCGCAACGTCATGAGCGTGACCGTGCCTGAGTTCGAGCTTGAGATCGTGGGCAAGGATGCGCAGGACAGCTATAATTACGGTCTTGCCTTTACCTCGGGTGAGCTGGATGCGTCTTTGGCGCAAATGAGTGCGGTCATGGAGGACATGGTGGCACTTGCGCAGAGTGAGAAGACGGTGCAGCTGCTTGCGCAGGAGATTGAAAAAACACGCCGTCGCGTCAACGCGCTGGAGTATATCATGATCCCCAAGTATCTTGCTACCATCAAGTCTATCAAGATGAAGCTGGACGAGAACGACCGCGGAAACACCACGCGCCTGATGAAGGTCAAGGATATGATGATCAAGGCGCAGCTTCAGGCGGGCAAGCAAGAGGACGAGCAAGAGGAAGCATAATCGGCAATACAATATTGAGGCAGAAAGCCCTTGTGATCAAGGGCTTTCTGTTTTTTTGCGCGCAGCGCAGGGAAGGGATTTTGGTGCTGATTTTCATACAAAACACAACAAACAATTACAAAATTAACCAAAATGCGATAAATATAGCAGGATCGGACGCCGTTTTTGCGCCCAAATCGGTTTGCGCGTCGCTCCGAAAAGGGGGCGAATATCGGATGCGCAGGGGGGCTTGCGCGCTGAAAACGCACGGATTGCGTGCGCTTTCAAGCTGCGCGTCAAGCCGTTTTTTGCGGCGTTTTGGGGGCGCGCACACATGGCGGAGGCAAGAAATGGAAACGCATGTAGAATAAGGCGTTTTTGCCAATACCATTTTGTGTGCAAAACACGTCAGTTCATGCGAAAAAACTTGACAAAAGTTAGGGTTATATGATAGAATATGATGAATAATTATAATGCAGTTACTGTGCGTAATTTTACAGGATAATTGAGAGAGGAGGCATAGGGCTATGGCTGATGCATCGATTCGTACGAGAGTTAAGAATGCATGGGAATATAAGCGTACGGCACTTTTGTGGACCGTGCTTGTTGTGGCTGTGTTTGTGATGGTGGCACTGATGTTCCTCCGCTTTTCGGATGCGTATTTTGCCTCTGGTGCTCTTGCCGATATCCTTGACGCAGAGGGCGGCGACGAGGGGGCCATTCACGTGCTGCTGGACGACTACGTGCTCATGGCGTTCTTGCTGCTCCTATATGCGTTCTGCGCTTTCGCTTTCCTGACCCAGCTATGGAACGATGACGTGGCGGATTATTACATACTGCTCTTGTTGTGGAGCATTACGTTCTATGCGCTGTACGCCTTGAATCTGTTCAACCCGGGCGGCGGCTCGGTGCACTATCTGGTGCGCACCATGGGGGATACCTTGTACGAGCTTTCCTCGATTCCGCTGCTTTTGTGCCTGTACATTCGCACCGAGCGCCATCGCAGCTTTGTGCGCAGCGTGCTGGTGATTGAATACGTGCTGTGCACCCTGTACGCGCTGTTCTCTGTGACGGGACTTTTTCCGTCTGTGCTGTACTACCTTGAGTTTGTTTGCGACCTGCTGCTGTGCAGCTCGCTTGCTGGAATTCTGGTCATTGGCTACAAGGAAGCCAAGCACGGCAACAGATTTTACCGCTTGTTCTGCCCGATCCTGAGCGTTATGATCGTGGTCATGTGCGGCTTGACCCTGATCGCCGTGATCAGTAATGGCAACGGCTTCTATCTGCAGCGTAAGGTGTTTACCGATCTTGTGCAGAATATGAATCTGCATATGCTGCGCGAGTACTATTTGCAAAGATTCGTGCTGATCACGCTGCTGGTGGTTTTGTTTATCCGCCTGCTGACCGACCTGATGCATAACCGCTCTATCGTGCGCGTGCTGAGCTATGAAAAGGAATCCGCGCAAGGGTATGCCGTCGCGGTCCGCGAGAGAATTGACGAGGTGCGCCGCATCAAGCACGATACCATGCTGCACATCAACGTATGCAACATGCTGTACGAGCAGGGCGAGTATGCAAGACTTGGTGAATATCTGCAAAAGCTGCAGACCGACGGTCAGGCGATCGCGCCGCTGCAGTACAGTAACAATCTCATGATCGACTATCTGGTTATGAGCTTTTCCAGAAAAGCAGAGCAAAAGCAGATCGCGCTGCAGACCGATATCGCGGTGCTGCCCGATATTTCGATCTCGGATTCGGATCTTTGCTCGCTGCTCAATAACGTGCTGCAAAATGCTTTTGACGCTTGTCTGAGACTGCCCGACGCGTCAAAGCGTTGGATCAGACTTGAGATCCGCGCAGACGAAAACAAAGTATATTTCACCTGCATCAACTCCTGTGACGGCTATTTCATCCAGGATAACGGCAGGTATCTGACCACCAAACGAAACGGCTCGACGCACGGCTACGGCATGGGCATTATCAGCAGCCTTTGCCGTCATAACGGCGGTGCAATGGCTGTTCAGGTCAACGGTGATCGATTCACCATGAAGGTAGCTCTACCGCATCATGCGGCGAATGACGAGAGGGAAATGTAACATGACTTCCAGAAAAAGAATTAGTGAAATATTGGTGGATAACCACCAGATGTCAAAAGAAAATGCAGCGCAGATCTTTGCGCTGATGCAGGCGGGAAGAATCGGCAAGAGTGAGCAGGAGCTGATTCTGGAACGCGAGTACGCGACCGAAAAGGATATCGCCAAGGCGGTTGCGTTCAAGTACGATCTGCCCTTAGTCGAGCTGGAGGGCAAGCAGCTGGATGACGATCTGATCCGCCGCGTGGATATCGGCATCCTCAAAAAGCACCGCGTCGTCCCCGTGGCATTGATCGAGGGCGCGCAGCCCGCAATCAAGCTGGCGATGTTCAATCCCATGAACGCGGGCGCGATCGAGGACGTTGAGCTGCTGTCTCGCATGTCGGTGCAGCCCGTGGTTGCAACCGCGACCGAGATCATGAACGCCATTGACAAGTGCTTTGGTACCGAGACGCTGCGTACCGCGGTTGACCAGTTTACCAAGGAAAGACAGAGCGCGAATGCCGTTGTGGAGGATGAGCGCGGTGATGATATCAGCTCGGCACCTATCGTCGTGCTGGTCAACACGCTGCTTGAGCAGGCTGCGCGTCAAAGAGCCTCGGATATTCACGTCGAGGCGCTGCAGGAATCCTTGCGCGTGCGTTTCCGTATAGACGGTGTGATGTACACCAAGCATAAATATTCCAACGAGCTGACCGCCGCAGTGCTTGCCAGAATCAAGATTCTTGCCGGCATGGATATTGCGGAAAAGAGAAAGCCGCAGGACGGCAGAATGACCTATTTCGTGGACGGCAGAGAGTATGATATCCGTGTATCCGTGCTGCCCACCTCCTACGGTGAAAAATGCGTAATGCGTCTTGCACTCAAGAAGAGCTTGAGCAGAAACAAGAGCACGCTGGGTCTCAACCCCGACGATATGGAAAAGTTTGACCATATCATGTCCTACCCCAACGGCATCGTGCTGGTAACCGGACCTACCGGCTCCGGTAAGTCCACCACGCTTTACACGGTGCTCAGCGAAAAGAACCGCGAAGAGGTCAACATCGTCACGGTAGAAGACCCTGTCGAGGCGAATATTGACGGCATCAATCAGGTGCAGGTCAACCCCAAGGCAGATCTGACCTTTGCAAGTGCTTTGCGTTCGATCTTGCGTCAGGACCCCGATATCATCATGATCGGTGAGATCCGTGACGTGGAGACCGCTATGATCGCAATTCAGGCGTCGATCACGGGTCACCTTGTGGTCAGCACCGTACATACCAACAGCTCCTCGAACACCATCACGCGTCTTTTGGATATGGGTGTGGATTCTTACCTGATCGCAGACTCGGTGGTGGGTATCATTGCGCAGCGACTGGTGCGCAGACTGTGCCCCAACTGCAAAAAGATGCGCAAGGCAGAGGAGTACGAGCTTGAATTTATGGGCAAGGATCCTACCGTTCCCACCAACATCTGGGAGCCTTGCGGCTGCCAGAGCTGTAACGGCACGGGCTATTACGGCAGAATCGGCGTATACGAGATCATGCAGCTGACTCCCGGGGTCAAGCGCCTGATCAATAAAAAGGCAAACGCAGAGGAGATCAAGCAGCAGGCGCTTTCGGACGGCATGCAAACCTTGCGCATGAACGCGACCAAGCTGGTGCTTTCGGGCATTACCTCCTTCCAGGAGATCCTGAGCGTTTCCTACGAGAATTAACACGGGAGTTTAACTGTTTTATTATGATAACCATCAAGCAAATTATCGATATCGGCGTAGAGCACGATTGCTCGGACATTCATCTGTCCGAGGGCAGACCGGTGGAATACAGATGCCAGGGCGTGCTGACCTCTTTTGATTCGGACGTCCTGACGCGTCAGGACGTGCAGTGCGTGTGCGATCAGATGCTCAACGAGCGCACCAGAGCAACCTTGGAAAAGTGCGGTGAAGTGGACTTTGCCTTTGCCATGGAAAATTGCGGCAGATTGCGTTGCAACGTGTACATGGAAAGCGGCAGACTGGCTGCGGCTATGCGTTTGCTGCCCTTCAACATTCCTACCACAACGCAGTGCGGCACACCCCCCGCTGCGGTACATGCGGCAACCAGACAAAAGGGACTTTTGCTGGTAACCGGTCCTACCGGCCACGGTAAATCCACCACGCAGGCGGCGCTGATCCACCACCTCAACAGATATCACAAAAAGCATATCATCACGCTCGAGGACCCCGTGGAGTACGTGCACACCTCGGATCAGTGCATTATCCACCAGCGTGAGGTGGGCGTGGATACGGGATCGTTCTCGGCAGCCTTGCGTGCTGCGCTGCGTCAGGACCCTGACGTGATTCTGGTGGGCGAGATGCGTGACACCGAAACCATTTCGATCGCGCTGACCGCTGCAGAGACCGGACACCTGGTCATTGCGACGCTGCATACCAACAACACCTCTTCCACCATTGACCGTATCATAGACGCGTTCCCCGCAGAGCAGCAGGCGCAGATCCGCGTGCAGCTTTCCACCGTGCTGGAGGCGGTGATCTGTCAGAACCTTGTGCCTACGGTGGACGGCAAGAGAACCGCCGTTTACGAGGTGCTCATGCCTACCATGGCGGTCAGAAATATGATCCGCGAAAACAAGACGCCGCAGATCCCGTCCGCGCTGCAGACCGGTAAGAAGTTCGGCATGCAGACCAAGGACGACCATTTGTACGAGCTGTTTATGCAGGGAAAGATCACCAAGGAGACGGCTTTGAAATACGCAGAGGACGAGCAGCAGCTGACCAGAAAGCTGGAGGGCTTCCGCTGACTTGGGGCGTAATCAAAGAAAAAAGGAGTAATCAATGCCAACTTACGGATATCAAGCCGTTTCAAAAAGCGGCGGAAAAAAGAAGGGAAGCATCACTGCAGCCGACCCGCAGCAGGCGAGAAGGCAGCTGATCGCGGAGGGCTTGACGCCTATTGAGATCAAGGAGCAGAACTTACTGACCAAGGATATCAATATTCCCATTTTTGAAGGTGTCAAGGCGCGCGATCTGAGCGTGTTCTGTCACCAGTTTGTCAGCGTCATCGATGCGGGCGTACCGGTTGCCGAGGCGCTGGATCTGCTGGCACAGCAGACCGAAAATAAAACGCTGCGCAAGGCGATCTTCCAAACGCAAAAGGAGATCCAGCAGGGCGAGACCCTGGCGGACGCAATGCGCAAGCAGGGCAAGAGAGTGTTTGCCCCCATGTTTGTCAATATGGTCGCTGCAGGCGAGGCATCGGGTAATTTGTCGGTTGCATTCTCGCGTATGGCGGACTATTATGAAAATGC
Source organism: Eubacteriales bacterium (assembly GCA_045660125.1). Classification (GTDB taxonomy): domain Bacteria; phylum Bacillota; class Clostridia; order Oscillospirales; family CAG-272; genus SVQP01. The sequence goes on from JAZRDG010000107.1 coordinate 20,183, forward strand.
CAATAAGACCAAATCCGCACTGCAAAAGGCGATGATCTATCCCGCGATCGTACTGCTCGTGGTCATCGCGGTCATGTTCGTGATGATGATTTTCGTGCTTCCTACCTTCAAAACCATGTTTGAGGATATGGGAGCGCAGCTGCCCTGGATTACGCGTGCCATTATGGCAACGAGTGATTTCTTCGTTGCATATTGGTGGCTGATTTTGCTTGTGGGCGGCTTGGTAGGACTGGGCTTGTGGCTGTTCTCGCGCTCCAAGAAGGGCAAGTACGTCTTTGACTGGTTTGCGCGCAAGATCCCCGTGTTCGGTGTTTTGACCGTTAAAACTGCCTCTGCGCAGTTTGCGCGTACCTTTGCGACGCTGACGGCGTCGGGTATTCCGATCATCGAAGGACTTGAGATCGTATCGCGCAGCATGACCAACGTGTATTTCAAGGATGCGCTGATCTATGCCAGAGAGCAGGTCGCCGTGGGTACGCCCTTGGCGGATGCGCTGCGCGCCAACGGACTTTTTCCGCCTATGGTGGTGCACATGGTCAAGATCGGTGAGGAATCGGGTAATCTGGAGAAAATGCTGGATAAGCTTGCCGAGTATTATGACGAAGAGGTGCAGGCTGCAACCAAGAATGTGATGGCGCTGCTGGAGCCTATGATCATCGTGCTGCTTTGCGGCGTGGTCGGTACGGTTGCCATTGGCGTAATGCTGCCCATGTTCCAGATGTACAGCATGTACGATCAGTATTTGTAAGGAGATAGTATGCATCCTGCTTTGGTAATTTGCGGTGCAGCCGTGTTCGGCGCGGGTGCGGGTGCTGCCTGCATTCCGTTTGTCAACCGCAATTTGGTAAAACTTGAAAAAAATAAACTTTCGGTCAAGGGCTGCGTCATCTTTATCGCGGTGCTCGCACTTTTGTGGGCGGCTGTGTTTGCCGTCAAGGGTTGGGGAGCTGCTGCTATTTTGTTGGGACTTGCCACCTCGGCGCTGCTGTCCCTGTCCCTGATCGATTGGAAGACCTACGAGATCCCGTTTGCGTATAACGTGTTTATCTTCGCACTTGGGATATTTGCCACGGTCTTTGACCTTGCACATTGGCACGAGTACGTGATCGGCTTTTTCGCGGTCAGCCTGCCGCTGCTTGCGCTGTTCTATCTTTCCAAGGGAACGGCGATCGGCGGAGGTGACGTCAAGCTGATGGCTGCGTGCGGCATGCTGCTTGGTTGGAAGCTTACTTTGCTTGGATTTGTGCTCGGCTGCATCATAGGCTCTGTGGTGCATATCGCGCGCATGAAAATATCCGGTGAGCGGCACATGCTTGCCATGGGTCCTTACCTGTCGGTCGGCGTATTTATTTCTGCGCTGTTCGGCAACGCCTTGATCACATGGTATCTCTCCATGCTGGGTCTGTAACAGGCGAAAAATTCGTATTATTGAGAAGAAAGAGGTAATTCAAATGGGTATATCCTTTGGCTCAAAGCACCTTCTTGCATTACAAATCGATAACGGCGTTACGCAGGTAGCAGAGCTGCGCGTGTCCGCCAAGAACGTAACGGTGCTTAAGTCTTTTTCCGTGCTGACACCGATGGGAACCGTTGAGGATGACGGTACGCTGGTGGCAGATGCAAGCTTTGCTGCGCTGTTGCGCGAGCAGATGCGTCAGCACGGTATTAAAACCGACAGAGGTGTGTTCTGCATCAATTCCGATCGCATTATCACACGTGAGATCACTGTCCCCAACATCAAGCGCAATCAGATCCTGACCATGCTGAACACCAACTCGCAGGATTATTTCCCCGTGGACGTCAGCGATTACAGACTTGACTATTCGGTGCAGGAGCCTGTTGTGGAAAATGGCGTCAAGATGCTGCGCGTACAGGCAAGCGCAGTGCCGAAGCCGCTGATCGCTTCGTATTACGAGCTTGCCAAGATGATGGAGATCGGTATTGAAGCCATCGACTTTTCCGGTAACAGCCTTTTGCAGGCTGTGGCGGTCAACCCCGATATGATCAGGGATGAGAGCGATACCGAGGGCAGCACGTACATGATCGCCAACCTGTATTCGGGCGGCACGCAGCTGACCTTTATCAAGGACGGTACGGTGAGATTGCAGCGTACCATCTCGGTTGGCTTGGGTGACAGCTTTGATACGCTGGTGCTGGCTAACGCCGATCGCTCGAGCGGCATTCTGGGCTACGTACTGGCTTCCAACATGGACAGAGACGCCATGGAAAAGGCAACCGCCGTATCCAACGCCAAGGCGTACGAGCTTGCTACCGCCATCAACCGCATCATCGAATTTTACTATTCGGTTGAGGGATACGGTAACGGCAAGATCTACGGCACAGCCGTTGGTCAGGGCGTTCTGCTGCCCGCGTTTGTGGTGCAGCTGTTCAAAGAGCTGGATATTGAGTGCAGAACGACGCACAGAGTCGGCGCGGATGCGCAGGATTCGGACAAAGAGTACGGCTTGTATCTGCCTTGTATCGGTGCGTGCCTGAGCCCCTTGAATCTGACGGACCGCGTGCTGGGCATGACCTTGGAAAATATTTGTGCCAAGCGCCGCTGGCTGGAGCGTGCAACCGTTGTAAAGCGCAATTTCATCGTATTGGCAGGTCTTGCGATCTTCGTAGTTTGCTTTGCAACATCTGCTTTGATGGCGGGCATTGTAACGGTAGAAAATCTGACTGCCCAGAATACGATCAAGGATTATCAGGAAAAGATCGCGGTTTTGTCCGAGGTGGCAAAGCAGCAGGATATGAAGCTGAATGCAGAGTCGATTCGTGACGTGCTGAAGTCCTATAAGCAAAAGCTTGATCAGCTGGCACAGGACGAGCTGGTGTACGAATCCCTGAAGGCAGAGCACGAGCAGCTTGCCGAGACCTACCGTGCATTGCAGGAGGCTTGCGCGCAGCTTGAGCAGGATTTTGTATACGTAGAGCACGTGTATTCCAAGGAATACGCCGTATATGACGATTTCTCCAAGAGCATCTGGGCTTGGTACGAGGAGATCATGTATACGCTTGACGAGGATTTCATGAACACGAACAACGACAATCTGGTTGCGTTCATGGAGGAGCTTGAGGAGAGAATGCCCTCTACCTTTACCGTAACTGCCATTGCCGTGACCGATCAGGGCATCAATATGGGTATTGAGGTCAAGAGCAAGGAACAGGCGATTTACGTTATTCAGGAGCTTCGTGAGTTTGATACTGTTGAGATCCTGGCGATTTCCGGGCTGACCATCGTTGGCGGCGGTAACTCGGGCTTGTTTGAGGAAGAGATTCAGGGCCCGTTCAATCCTACGCAGAGCGTTCGCTTTACGGTATCGCTTAAGTATACCGATGCGTTCAGAGAACAGAATTGAGAAAGGAGGACGACGAAGTGAAGAGCCAAAAGGATTCCAGATCTCCCAAGGATAACAAAAAGAAAAAGCCGCACTACAAAAAGAAGCAGAGCGGTATTTACAATAAAAAATCTTTGGGCGGCAAGGATAAGAATAAAAATAAAAAGATCGATAGCATGATCGAAGAGCTGGTCGTTCAGGCACAGCAGGCACAGCACGTCGCAGGGTCCTCCGATGCCGCTGCAGTTGCAGCCAAGGAGCAAAACGCGAAATCCTTTGCGGATGCCGAGGCGGAAAACGCCGTTGGCACGCCCGAGTCGGTTGAAAATGCAGCAGGTGCGCCCGACGCTGCCGACAAGCAAGCTGCACCCAAGGTAAAGAAGCCGATGACGCAGGGTACCCGCATGATGATGCAGGCAGCCATGGCAGGCTTGTTTGTTTGCATGGGTCTGATCCTGCTTTTGGGCACTACCTTCCTTGTATATTATCCCGTGCAGGCGCAAAACAAGCAGCTGACAGATCAAAGACTTGCCAGCCGCATGGAGCTTAGCTTGCTGATTTCCGACGTATTCCCCAGCATGAAGGTGGAGGACGAGCTGAGCGATATGCTTTTGCGCGCCATGGAAAACAGAAAGAACACGCTGCGCAAAGAGAGCAATGACGTGGTCAAGGAAATTGAGGCTTTGCGTAGTGACGCACAGATTTCCCAGCTGCTGACAGAGATTGGATACTCTTCGGCTGATTTTTCCGCCATTGTAGGCGATGCCGAGCAGGCAAAGACGTGCCTGGATCTTTTGAACGGCCCGATTAGCCTGATTGATGCAAGATTGGAGGAGTTGGGCGTTGCCAAGCTCAAGGAGGATATTGCAGCACTCAAGGGTACGACAACGACCGTGACCAAGGAGGATGAAAACGGCCAGACCATCACCGAAACCGTGGTGACGGGCGGCTTGATCCCCGAGCAGCAGAAAAAGAAGGACGAGCTGCAAAAGAAATATGACGACATCAAGGGTAAGTTAGACCAGCTTGAAGCGTACATTCACGAAAACCAGGGCAAGATCTCCGCGATGTACAGCCGCTTGGAGGATGCGCCCAAGGTTGATAGCATTTACACCAAGATCGAAGCGATCACTGCATACGTCAAGGCAAACCCCAAGGACAATATGTTCCTGAAGGATACCGAGGAAAAGCTGCAAAGCTTCCCGGGCGAATCCAAGGAAGAGGATGACATTCTGTTCATGATGAAGGTGGAATCTGAGACCGGCATCCGCTTGCAGACGGTCAACTACGGTCAGGATTATCAGCACAAAAAGCTTTCCAACGGCATGCTTCTGTGCTACGAGGTATATAGCATTCCTTACTATGCAACCTACCCCGGTCTGAAGAATCTGATCGCGTATTTCAATGATAATGATGATTTCTACGCGTCCGTATATACGCTTTCCATGCAGTATAATCCCGCAAACGAGTCGATTCAGGGCGTTATGGTGATTTTGCATTACTATCTGCTCGAAGAGGGCGCAGAGTACGTTCCTCCCGTGATCGACGAGGTCATCATTCCCGGTATCGACGGCATTTTCGGTGACGTGACGCAAAACGGTGCGCTGAGCGGACCGCAGAGTGACTACACGCCCGAGCAGATCGAGCAGATGCTGCAGGAGGGCAAGACGCTTGAAGAGGTGCGTGACCAGCTCAAGAGCGAGGGATATCCCGCAACCGAGCTTGCATGGATTCTCAAGAAGAAGTACAAGACGCAATCCGAGATCCAGGGCTTTATTGATCAGTACGCGCAGGGCAAGGAATACGGCATTCCCGAGCTGGAAGTGCTGTTTGAGTGCGATATTGCAACGCTGTATCAAATTTATAATGCCCAGCTGCCCGAGGACACGACGGGCGAGACTCCCGATGACCCCGAGGACACGACGGGCGGAGAAACTCCCGAAGTGCCCGAGGATACCACGGGCACCCAGACGCCCGATGCTCCCGAAACAGGCAAGCAGAGCGATTACACCGCAGCTGACGTGGAGCGTTGGATGGACGAGGAGGACATGTCGCTTACCGACGTGCGCGACCGTTTGAAATCCGAGGGATATTCCGCTGTGGAGCTTGCTTGGATTTTGCATGAGCAATACAAAACCGAGGATGAGATCCTTGGCTTTATGATCGTAAAGCAAGAGCTTGATTTTACCACGCTTGAAAGCGCAACCGCGCTGTTTGAGTGCAGTATTGACGAGTTAAAAGCAATCTACCGAAACTGAACGTAGATTGAGAAAGGAGAAGGCATGGTGAAATTTTTCAAAAATCAAAAAGGCGTGACCATGATGGAAGTGCTGGTGACCGTTGCAATTCTTGCAATCGTAGTTGCTCCATGCCTTTCCGCCTTTGTCATGGCGCAAAGAGGCAACGTCAAAGCCGCCGAAACCGCACAGGTATATACCGCAGCTGCGAACTTGATGGAGGAGCTGAAGGGAATGCCCGAAATTGCCGATGTGCAGGACAGATTGAAAGATCAGGACAGCAACCCGAACGACAACTTACAAGTTACATATTATGTAGATGCAACGTACGTTGAAGTGTGGGTATATGCAGGTGAAGGTGAAAACAAACAGCTGGGTGCTGAGGAATCTGCGCCCGAGGGCTATATCCTGAAAGGGGTGATCGCACCGTGACAAAGAGATTTATCAAGGACAATCGAGGTCAGGTGCTTTACGCCGTGATCGTGACCGTTATGTTTATGGGCGTGCTCTCCATGATCGCCATGGGGCTGACCTTGAAGAATTACAACGCTGCTTTGGATAAGCAGCAGCACGTCAGCGATTACTACGCTGCCGATGCGGTGGCGGAGTTGATTCGCATTGGCAAAGAGCAAGTTGAACCGAGCGATGCTGTCGTGGATATTCAAGGCGCGCAGGTGCAATATAAGGATGAAGCGTATATCATTACGTACGGTACGGTAACGATCACTACCAAGATCGATACCGCAAGTAAAGAATTCAATAGCTGGGAGGTAAGTTATCATGCTGCACAACCGGCTGAGTAAAAACAATCAGGGTGTGACCCTGATAGAGGTGATTACGGTGGTTGCGGTGCTGGGCGTGGTCATGGCTGCCGTGACGGGATTTATGATCTCGGGCACCAGGATGTCCGCCAAGGTCAGCGGCGTTGCCGCGGACTCCATGCAAGAGCAGACCGCTGTAGAATTTATCAATAGAAGAATATGGGAAGTCAGTGAAGTCACTTTCCCCGAGGGCTATGATCAACCCTCCACGGTAGACGGCGTGGAGGTATATACCGGGCTCGGAGTCGGAAATGCGATTTTGTATACTGCAGAGGATTACCAATCTACGGGGAAGTCCATGGTTGTTTATCAGAATGGCGATGCTGACCCTGTGGCTCTTTGTCCCGGAACGATTTATTTCCAAGAAAATGAAAACGGTACGGTGACCTATTATTTAAATGGAGAAGAACACGTTGTGAACCTAAGGGTTTCGAAGTCATGACGTTGGAGGACACACATAGATGAAAAAAATAGTTGTTTTATTAACAGCTTGTTTACTTATAGTAGGCGCTTCGCTCTCGGTTGCTGCGCAGGTCGTAGCACCGACTGCCGCACTGGATTATGAGGATCTGGATTTCAGAGAAAGTCCGAGTAAGACGGCGACCGTGCAGATCGGTGAAGTGCTTGACAATATCGACGGCGTAACGCTCTCGCAGCAGGAAAAAAACTTTATTCGCTATGAGTATAGCGGACAGCACGTGCTGTATTATACCAAGCCTGCGCTGATCGATAAGCAGTATGCGTACGACGGCGAGCACAGATGCCTGACCGTGACGCTCATGCAGGACAGCTACCAGCCGCAAAAGCACGACGAGATCGTGGTATGGACGCCTCATACCGTCAAGGTTGGTGATGCGGTGGGGTATTTCGCACCCGCTCCCGATCTGGGAACTGATTATTACCGCGCCGTGATCGAGGATATTGATTGGTCGGCGGATATGGTCGCAACGATCGAATACAGTACGGAATTTGAAATTTCCGCCCAAACGCTCAACGAATTCGTGAATTTCGCGTACGAGCAGTCCCTGCTTTTGCATGACGAATACCAATCCCTTGAGGCAAGACTTGCCGCATACCGCGTGCTTTTGGAGGCGTATGAGCAAAACCGCGACCAATGGACGCAATATCAAAGCCAAAGCGATCAGTACGAGCTGTATCTGGCGAAGGTTGCCATGTACAAGGACTATCTGGCATACCAGAACTACTTGACGCTGCTGGGCAAATACCATACTGAGCATGAAGCGTATCTTGCAAACCAGAGCGCATGGGCAAAGTATGAAGCGGATTATGCAAAGTACGGGCAATACCTCAAATACAAGAACGAGGAGTATCCTGCACTCAACGCAACCGTGCAGCATCAGCTGGAGCTGCTTGCATTGCTGGAAAAAGAAGACCCCAATACGGGAATTTCCTTTATCGAGATGATGATGGACGACCGTATTGCCACCATGATCGAGGAAAAGCGCACGCTGGTTTCCGGCTTGGTCGGTGACGGACCTGTGGATAACGTGTCGGAATCGACCGCTTGGTTCCAAAAATTCTGCACGACCTATCAAAGCCTGTCCACCGATCAGGAAAAGTACGCGTTTTACATCAGTGAATGCAACAAGGTCAAGATGGTCTCGGGCGTGGCTACCAACGATTCGCTGGTCAAGCACCTGCGACAGCTTTACAACAGCATCAAAAAGCTTTACGAGACCGATGCGATTTATAACGAATTGCAGCGCTCTTATCCCGAGCATATCACCACGCTTGTGCGCTTGTTGGGATCGCTTTACGTGCAGAGATGCATGTTTGACGATACCGTCACCTTCAATCCCAACGAGACCGTAGACAAGCGCGGTAATCAAAAGGCGTCTGCGCTGGTGCATGAATCCGTGCGCCCTACATCGGATACCAACAAGGCAACGCCCTTGAGCGCATACCCCAAGCACCCTGATTCCTACGAGGTGCGCGTAGAGCCCGTCAAGCCCTCTCAAAGGCTGGAGGATGGCATCTATCCCACCAAGCCCGAGTTTACCTACGTCAAGCACGAGGACGAGCTTGACGCGTATATGGAGGATCCGGGGCACATGGATAAGCCCACCGCTCCCGAGGGAGAGCCCTTGCAGCATCCCGGTCCTGCACCTTCCTTGACGTGGTCTGCCACGCAGCAGGATCTGCACGATGCGTATCTGGCGGGCTTGATCGTGCAAAGACCCGAATTTACAGAAAGCCAAAAGGCGACGATTTACGCTACCAACCAGTTCACCATCCAGCTGGGTGATGATGAATTGCGCTATTACGTGCATTTTTACAACACCGACGATCAGGGAACTTACCTTGGTCATTCGCTGGGCGTGAAATACGGTGAGGCGGCAACCATTCCCGCAGAGCTGCTCACTGCACAAAAGTCGCCCGAGCTTACGGTTGCGTATGAATTTGCGGGCTGGGTGGATCGAAACGGCGATCCGCTGGATATCAGCTGCCTGACCGATGATATCGATGCCTATGCATCTTACCGTACCGTGCCCAGAAAGTATAACGTAACGTGGGTCGTGGGTAACGGAACGATCGTGCAGCAATGCGAGTACGGCGCAACGCCCGTCTTTGAGGGCTCGACCGACAAGCAGGCAGACGCACGGTATGAATATACCTTTAACGGCTGGGACAGAGAGATCGTACCGGTTACGTCGGACGTCACCTATACGGCACAGTATAAGGCTTCGGACAGACGCTACAGCGTCACGTTTGATATGGGAGACGGTACAGCCCCCATCGTCAGAGAATATCTGTACGGCCAGAGCCTTGCGGAAGTGGTTGCTGCACTTTCCAAGCCCTATCTGGCACCCACCGCGCAGTATTCCTACACCTTTAAGGGCTGGAAGGATGCCAAGGGGAACTTCTATTCCGAGAGCAGCCAGTTCCCGCAGCTGACCGAGGCAATGGTCTTTACTGCGTTGTTTGACCAAACGGTGAATTCCTATACCGTGACCTGGATCGTGGACGGCGTTCCGACGCAGACGACCTGGTTGTACGGAGAAACTCCCCGATTTGGCGAGGATGCGCAGATCGTTCCCGTCAAGGAAACGGATGAGAGATATCATTACACCTTCAAGTCCTGGGATAAAGAGATCACCGCGGTGGTCGGTGACGCTACCTATACGGCACAGTTTGATTCCACAGTCCGTCTTTACCGCGTGGATTTCGTGGTAGAGGGTCAGACGCTGACGCTGGAGCTGGAATACGAGCAGCTGCCCGTATTTGAAGGCACTCCGCAAAAGGATTCGGACGTGCAGTACGATTACACCTTTATCGGATGGGACAGAGAGCCCGTGCCCGTGCGCGAGGACGCGATCTACGTGGCTGAGTTTGGCAAGGTCGTGCGCAAGTATCCTGTGAAATTTGTAGTAGGCGGCTCGGAGGTCAGTGCCGAATTTGAATACGGCAAGGTACCCAAGTATCCGAACGGAACGCCCATCAAGGCGGATGACGATACGTATTGCTACGTGTTCACCGATTGGGATAAGCCCCTTGCAGCCGTGGACGGCAGCGAGGTGGTCTATACGGCAATCTTTCAGCCTGTTCCGCTCGCTCCCACAGCGGACGGACAGAACGGCAAGCTGCATATCGGCACGGACGGCGCGTTTGAGCTGACTATCCCCGGCACGCAGGCAGATCTTTCCCTGATCTTTGACAAGGCGGGCAGAGAGCAAGCGCAGCAGCTGGAGGTATTCTTTGGTGATGCGTCGCTGGTATTCTCCAAGTCGCTGATCGATGCGTTCTATCTGATGGGCAACAGCATTGCAAGCGTCACGCTTGCTCCCGTAGAGCATGCGGGTGGCGTTGCGTATCGCGTTGAGCTGCTGGATCATTCGGGTGAGCCTGTTTCGTATCTGGTCACCGAGCTGACAGTCAAGCTGCCCTCTGATGCAGTTTATGCGGCAGACGTGTTCCGCGCGGAAAGCGACGGCACGCTGACCAAGCTGCAGGCAGCGTATAAGGACGGCTATCTGGAGTTCTCGACCATGGACTTCTGCGTGTATGTGATCAAGGATAAGTTCCTGATCGAGAAAAATCCGACCGAAAACGGCGTGTTTGATGCAATCGGCGAGGCGTATGCTGGTGACGTGATCACCGTGTCGCCCAATCCCGATGAGGGATATCACGTGGATTCGGTCAAGGTCGAATGTAACGGACAGCAGATCGAGGTCGAGGCACAAAACGGCAGCTTTACGTTCGTGATGCCGGATGGCAACGTGAGCGTTACCACCACCTTTAAGGTTGTGGAGGGCGGCTCCACGGCTGAGGTGATCGTAGGTGTCGTAACGGCACTTCTGATCGTGGCAATCGGCTTTGTGATCGCCATTGTCCTGCACAGAAGAAAAGCTGTCAGAGGCTAAATCAATATACCGTATCACCCTCGGGGCTGCGCAGGTGCGCAGCCCCGATTTTTGTACTGTTTTTGCGTGAACTTGGCAGACCCGTCTTGACAAAGGCAGGCGCCCTATGTTATAATACCACGATATGTCATTACGATTTTTTTACCCAAAATATTGCATAAGGAGAAAAAACATGAAAAAAGTACTTGTGATGCTGATGTGTGGCATCATGCTTCTTTCCGTATTGGTCGGTTGTGCAAACAACGAGCAGAGCGGGGAAGATACCACCGCCGCTACCGAGGAAGAAAACCATTGGATCAGCCCCGCGCTGACAGTTACCGATGAGTTTTCGGGCAAGACCCTGAACATTCTCGTCAACCATGAAATGAATGCGGGCAGCGATGAGTCCTCTACCGATCCGCTTGAGGATGCGATCTACAGAAGAAACGATAAGCTGGAGGCAACCTACGGCATTGAGATCAACACGCTGCTGGATACCGACTACGTCTCTCTTGGCAGCAAGGTGACCAAGGACGTCAGCTCGGGCAACGGCGAATACGATCTGGTATTTCAGCACATGGTCAATTCTGCCACCAACCTTGCCACCAACGGACTTTTGATCGACCTTGGTGATTTGGAGTACGTGGATTTTGATCAGATCTGGTGGGACCAGGATGCCAGAGAGGGCTTTACCATCGGTAACCATCAGTTCCTGGCTGTAGGCGACCTGTTGCCTCACACCATGCTGTATTCCGCATGTCTGGCTTTCAACAAGAACCACTTTGACGACCAGGGTCTGGAGTATCCCTATGACCTGGCAAGAGAAGGCGTGTGGACGCTGGATGAGCTGAACGCGCTGACCAAGGATCAGACCAAGGATATCAACGGTGACGGTAAGATCGAGTATGAAAACGACTATTTCGGCATGACCTCCTGGCATCTTGCAGGTCCGTTCAACTTCTTCTATGGCTCGGGCGCAACCTTCTTTACCAAGGATGCCGATAATTATCCCGTTTACAGCGTTGATCAGGACAAGATCCAGAATATCTACGACAAGGTTTATACCTCGTTTATGGATAACGCGTCTCTTTACATCACCGACGTAAGCATCCATACCGAGGCGTATAAGGTATTTACCCGCGGTCAGGCGCTGTTCTGCTCCTGCTCGCTGACGCAGATCGCTATGACCGAGCACGGTTTCAAGGATATGGCAGACGAATACGGCCTTGTACCCCAGCCCAAGTATGATACCAATCAGAAGGACTATATGAGCTTTGTAAACGGTGCGGCTGCCGTTGTGGTCGTTCCCAAGAGCGTGGCAGCAGACAAGATGAGCTTTGTAGGCTTTGCTATGGAGGCACTTTCGTCCGCGTCCTACTATATGGTCACCGATACCCTGTACGATAAGGTTGCAAAGGCAAAGAACGTGCGTGACGCCGAGTCTGCGGAGATGGTTGACATCATCATCCGTAACAGAGTATTTGACTTCGGTTACGCGCATTTCTACAGCAAGGGTTATCCCTGCGCAGTACTGTTCCAGACCTGCCTTGACGGCAAGAACACCTCTGTTGCAAGTGCAATCAAGAGAACCAAGGAAAATACCATGAAAAAGGAAATCAACAAGATCCTTGAGGTTTATCAGGGAGATTGATGATAAAGAATCCCGCACACGCGCGTGTCCGGGATTTTTTTACGTATGCAGATGCGAAGAAGCGGCTCTGCCGGCTCCACGAATCGCCCGTATAACTCGGGGGATTGTGTGAGCAAACCGTTTCCGTTCTTTTTGGCAAAATTTCCGCAAAAGAAGAACATATTTGCTACGCAAATTAAAACGGCGTTTAAGGATTTCGCTCGTTGCGACGAGCGACTTGGGGCGCTGCCCCAAGACCCTGCGACCTTTTTGGAAAAAGGCCGATCAAAAACTTTTATAAAAGAGGCGTCATAAACTTGAGCCTCACCGTTTTTGCGCAAAAACTATTGACAAAAAGGGAAATAAAATATATAATGAAAGGAGTGTTGTTATTACGTTACAATGAAAGGATTTATCCATGAAATACGAGCATTTGTCAATTGAAAAAAAGTGGCAGGAATATTGGGAGAAGAACCAGACATTTAAGACCGACGTTTGGGATTTTTCCAAGCCTAAGTTTTACGCGCTGGATATGTTCCCGTACCCCTCCGGTGTAGGTCTGCACGCAGGTCACCCCGAGGGCTATACCGCAACCGATATCGTATCCAGAATGAAGAGAATGCAGGGCTATAACGTGCTGCACCCCATGGGTTACGACTCGTTCGGTCTGCCCGCAGAGCAGTATGCGGTCACCACGGGCAACCACCCCAACGGCTTTACCCAGGAGAACATCAAGACCTTCTCCGCGCAGCTGCGCGAGCTGGGGTTTGACTATGACTGGTCCAAGATGATCGCAACCAGCGATCCCGAGTTCTATAAGTGGACGCAGTGGATCTTCAAGC
>JAZRDG010000108.1:0-11680 GCA_045660125.1 Eubacteriales bacterium
TGGCGACGGCAAGGATTGGCACACCATCGAGGGGGCATTCTGGTTTTATGAGGACGGCTGGCAGTATCTGATGTACAGCGGCGGCTGCTACGACAACGACTCCTATCACATCGGCTACGCTGCCGCACACACGGATGAGCCGGATCTGACGTGCGTGGATTTCGTCAAGCACACAAGAGACGGTGCGTTTGATCCCGTTCTGATCAAAAACGAGTTTGAAGAGGGCTCGGGGCACCACAGTGTGATCAAATACAAGGGACAGTATTACGCCATCTACCACGGACGCGATTATGCAAGCGACGCGCGCGAGGAATTTTCGGAAGCAAGAACCGCGCGAGTTTGCAAGCTGCACGTGCAGGACGGCATCATCACCGCCGAGCGGTATGCGGATCGGGTGTAACCAATACAAAAAGGAAGGGATAGAAATATGAAATTACGGGAGATGGACAAGCTCACAAAGCATTTTGACACATATTTTGAGCAGAGCGATTGCATGGTACTGCACCCCATGATCGACAACGGATTCCACGTTGACGTTCTTTTGTATGAGCCTACCGAAAAATATCCGTTCTGGAAGCTTGCCACCATGGGGGCGAGCGATTATAAAATGCCCAAGATTGCCAACACGATCGGTATGCACAACGAATACCTGATGTTCATAGATCAAAATGAGGACCTGCATGACAAAAACGTTGCGGCATGGTACGGTGCCAAGCTGACCATGATCGCATCTTATGCGAAATTCTACAAAACGCACGTCACCTATTCACACAGCTTTGAGTGGGAAAACGACGATCCCGACGATAAAATGATTGCGGCATTCATTGAGTTTCCGCAAATTATCCAAGACGTTGGCGTTCTGCGCTGCAAGCTTGGACTGTTTAAAACCGTCGCTTGCTTGCAAACCGTTCTTCTCACCAAAGAGGATCTTGAGCATTTAAAGAAAATCGGACGACAGGCATTCAGCGAATATCTGTATCCGGAGCATGACGGAAAGCGACACTTCCTCTCCGAAAGACACCGAAGCGAAAAATTCTGATTGCAAATCACGCAGGAAAACATAAAGTGACCAATCTCTTTAAAAAGCTTGCAGAGAGATATTGGTGAAAGGAGAGATCATGCGCAGAAAAAGTGACAAGGAGATCAAAAAAGAAAACATCGTGCTTTTGGTTGTGGGCATGCTCTGCATACTTGTCGGGCTGTTTATGCTTACCCTGCCGCTGATGCACACGATCTCGTATCAAGAGCTTACGGAAACGCAAGTCATCATCACGAAATTTGATCATCATAGCGGCGGTGGAAAGTTTGCTTCTTACGATTACATAGTCACCGAGGACGGTGACGTGTTCAACGTCACGGGGGAATACAGCCGCGCAGAGCTTTCCAATCTGTTGTCCTCCGGCACGGCTGCTACTATCAAATACAGCGTCAACCGCATTTTACCGTTCAAAAAATACGTTGAGGAAATGACGGTGGACGGGCAGATGGTTGTTACGTACAACAATCACAAGCCAATCAATTGGACCGCCCCTGCCATTTTCTGCATCATTTTTTGCCTGTTGGGCGTTGCGCACATCATCGGATACTGTTTGCATATCCGCAGAAATCGCAAAATACAGGAAAAGAGAGACGCAAGGATCATCAAAAAATACGGAAAGTTGAACAAAGGAGCATAAAATGGGTATTTTTCAAAACGACAAGAAATATAAACAAATGTCCTTGGACGAATTGAAGACTCTTGGGGACGATGAACTTTTCTGGGCTGTCATGGTCAGAACCGAGCACTGCGTGGACGGCTATCAGGATTGGGCAGAGGGCGTGAATGCACTCAACCCTTATCAAAAGGTGTTTTACTCGGTCAACTGGCTTGATACAGAGGTCAACAACGGCGGTCTGTGTCAGTTCTTTATCAACTCCAGCCGCATGGTTGCGCCCCTGATCAGCGAATATCTGAAAATCATCGGCGCAGAGCAACACCAAAAGCTGTTTGACGAGTTCATTGAAGCAAATGACATCGATCTTACAGACCTTTCTTCCTTTGATTCGGATGATTGGGAAGAGGTTGACGCGCAATACCAAAGATACTCATTTGACGATTTTGACGATGCTTTTTATGACATGGAGCCGCTTGAAACGTACTTGACAAAATACGCAAGAGCGAATTTGACAAATTTCTAAGCCCCTATCCCGCCCCACGAATCAAAACATACATGAGGTGAATTATGTTCGTTGAAACTTACAAAGCAACGCTTGCCGAATACGAAAAATTCTGGGAAAGAAAAAACACTGCGCGCCCCATTCTGAACATGACCTGCATCAAGCCGGGATCACTCCCCTACCCTGCGCCCGAGTCGCTTGAGCAGCAATGGCTGGACGCACAGTACAGATACAACGCCTACAAGCACAGCACCGCCATCACCGATTACGTTGCAGAGGGCATTCCCTGCCACTTTGCAAACTTCGGCCCCGGTATGCTTTCCGCTTGCATTGGCGGCAGCTTTGCGCTCAATCCCCGAACCGTATGGTTTGATACCAAGAAGGTAGTAGAGGATTGGGAAAATCCCCCCGAGATCAAATTTGACGACCAAAGCGAGCTTTGGCAGAGCCTTGTTCGCGAGCAGGCATTATTCGCCTCCGACCCCGACGCCTCCTTCTCCATGACCGACATTGGCGGCATTATGGACGTGGTGGCTTCCCTGCGCGGCACGCAGGATCTGCTTTACGATCTGTACGACTACCCCGAGCAGCTCAAGGAGTTTACCGCCAAGGTCAAGGCAGAGTGGAACCGCGTATTTGATCAGCAGGTAGAGACGCTGCGCGCTGCGGGGCTGCCCTACAACAGCTGGATGAACATCCCCTCCGCAAAGCCTTGGTATCCCATCCAGTGCGACTTTTGCTACATGATCTCGCCTGCGCAATTTGCCGAGTTCGTGCTGCCCGATATCATCGATCAGGTCAACTACATGGATCGCTCGATCTATCATCTGGATGGCGTTGGCGAGCTGCCGCACTTGGATATGCTGCTGGATATCCCGGGGCTGACCGGCATTCAATGGACGCCCGGTGCGATTTGCGAGCCTTTGTGGGATAAAAAGTGGCACGAGCTTTACAGAAAAATTCAGGACAAGAAGAAAAACGTCGTCCTGCTGGGCGGCATCAACGAATGCGACATGGAGGGCGCGGAGCGTCTTGTCAAGTCGCTTGATCCTGCCGGACTCTATATCAAGTGCTGGTGCTCCTCTCGCGAAAAGGGCGAGGAAATGGTGGAAAAGATCACAAGATGGTGTGAGTAAGTCCCGATTTCCCGCTTTTCAAAAAATTTTTTTATATGTTGGAAATAAAGCGAATTTTTCGCGCGTCTTGATTGTTGTATATCTTTGACGGGACAGTATTTCCGTGATAAAATGTAAAAAAACAAAAAAAGGAGCATAACTTATGGCAAGCCCCCATCAAAGCGATTACAATTTCAGGTTAGAACGTCCACAGGGGCCATGGATCCCACAATCCCCCGAGCGTCGCGACGTGGACGCCCCTGTGCGCAAGTCCATATTCCGCATTCCCATCGTGCGCATTTTGGCGATCGTTCTGCTCGCTTCTCTCGCGCTCTGCTGCATATATACGCTCTTGGTGCATCCCATACACAGGCTGAACCTCAGGCTGCGACAGGCAGAGTATTACGAGGTGGCGATTGTAACGAGATACTCTTATTGGAAAAACTCCACGTATGAATCCGGAACAGATTCCGCTACAATAAAGGTTTACGCGGATCAGAACGCTTTCGTATACAGCAGCGGACCTGCTGATAACGATGCGTATTACAAGGTTGTTGACGGCGTACTGTACAAATACGACAGGTGGTTCGAGGAATGGGAAACCGCATCGGAGCGCGAGCAGGCAACGTATTCCTTATACGCGGGGGTATTTGACAGGCGCAGCTACAAATACGCCAAAGACAGGCTGTTTGCCTGGCATTATCAGGACAGCAAGCTGTATTTCAAGGGCACCTTCGGCAAATTCAAGTTTATACATGAAGGCAGCGAAGGAACCTCGACCATGACGTTTGAGCACATTGAGCGTGATCCCCGTATCCCACCTTGGGAGGAATAAAAATTTTATCGTTTTTTAAAAACAGGCAAATTTTTGCGACACTTGGATTGTTATATATCCTGACAGGGTGCATTTACCCATGATAACATAAAAAAGGAGATTTACTTATGGCATACCCCTACGATCTTGACTACGAAGCAGCTGCAAAGGAAAAAGCGCACAAGGAGCCTGTGCTGCAAACCAACAGACAGATGTGGAAGCTGATGATTTTTTCCTATCTGACCTGCGGCATTTACACGATTCTGTTCTTTATTCCCTTTTCCTTTGATATTGACAAGGTTGCTCCCAAGCGCGACGGCGGCAAAACCTTTAACTATCTGTTCGCTTTCCTCTTGGCTCTGGTGACAGGCAACATTGCATTGTGGGTGTGGTTCTATCACATCACCGAGCGTGTTGAGGAAGCACTGGCGAATCGCGGCATCGACTACTCGTTCGGCATGAGCGATTTCTGGGGCTGGTACGTGCTTGGCTCGTTTATCCTGGTTGGTCCGTTTGTCTACTTCCACAAGCTCTGCACCGCAATGAACCTGCTTTGCGAGGATTTCAACGCAAAGAACGAGAAAAACCAAAAAGCATAACGCAAAAAAAGGCTGTCCTGCAACTGCGGGACAGCCTTGATTTTTTGTTTAATCCTCGTCGGTACGTGCCTCGGCTTCAGCCTGCAGCGCGGGATCGTAGGAAAGCATGGGTGCTATATCCTTGCCCTTGATCTTACGGTCAACGTAGTTCTTGGTGACCTTGAGCACCAGCGGCAGCAGCGCCACCACGCCGATCAGGTTGGGGATCATCATCAGACCGTTGAAGGTGTCGGACAGATCCCAAGCAAGACCGCCCTCCATGACAGCACCGGAAACGATCATGGCAACGAAGATCACGCGGTACACCTTTGCGCCCTTTGCGCCAAACAGGTACTCTACAGCCTTGGTGCCGTACTGCGACCAGCCGAGCACGGTGGTAAATGCAAAGAACAGCATGGCAATGGCAACGAACCAAGTACCGGGTGCGCCGAAATACTGACCGAACGCCTGAGAAACCAGCGTGTCACCGTTCGCGCCCTCTACGGGTGCACCGGTAGCAAGATCGATAAAGCCGGTGGAAAGCACAACGACCGCGGTCATGGTGCAGATAACGAAGGTATCAAAGAACACCTCAAAGATGCCCCACATACCCTGCTTGACAGGCTCTTTGACGTTAGAGGACGAGTGTACCATAACCGAAGAGCCAAGGCCCGCCTCGTTGGAGAACACGCCGCGCTTGAAGCCCTGCGTCATGGTCTTTTTGATCAGCACACCGATACCGCCACCGATAAAGGCTGCAGGGGTAAATGCAAACTTGAAGATGGCTGCGAACATGGGGCCAACCTGCGAAATGTTGCAGAAGAAGATGATGGCAGCACCAATGATATACGCAATTGCCATAAAGGGTACGACGATCTCAGCCACGCGTGCAATACGCTGCAAGCCGCCGATGATGATGAGCGCGCCGATAACCAGCAGCGCAATACCGATGATCAGGTGAATGATATCAATGCCCGTGCCGGGGATAGTGCCAAGCGAGACGCCCGAGAAGAACGCTGCGTCCATATTCAGCACGATCTTGTTGATCTGCGCCATGTTACCGATACCGAACGATGCAAGGATTGCAAAGCAAGCAAACAGCACAGCCAGAATATTGGCAGGCAGCTTGAGCCACTTTTTGCCGTAACGCTTGCCAAGACCGTCCGCAAGGTAATACATAGGACCGCCCGACCACTCGCCGTCCTTATTGCGGCGGCGGTAGTAGATGCCCAGCAGGTTTTCCGAGAAGTTGGTCATCATGCCAAAGAATGCGGCAACCCACATCCAGAACACGGCACCGGGGCCACCGGTGACGATTGCGGCAGCAACGCCCGCAATGTTACCCGTACCAACCGTTGCGGCAAGGGCAGCGCACAGGGCTTGGAACTGCGAAATGGTTTTATTGTCGGTCTTTTTGGTAGCCGAGCTGTTCTTTTTGAACACGCTGGCAATGGTCTGCTTCCACCAGTGACCTACGTGGGTGATCTGGAACACGCACGTGCCAAGCGTCAGCAGAATGCCCGTACCGATCAGCAAAATCAGACCGGGCAAGCCCCAGACCGCGCCGTTGACGGCGTCGTTGACGTTTGTGACGATTTCAAGAAACTTTTCCATGGTTCTCTCTCCTTGGGTATAAAAAAAATCGGGGTGCGCTGACGCACCCCCCGCAAAAAACAAAAATATTCCCCCATAGAAGAAGAAAAGCCTTTGTCCTTTTGCCTGAGAGTTTGCGCTGCGCGCTTGCACCTTCGGCCTCCGCTTTTCGCGGATGTCTCCAAAGCTCTGTCTGCATACAGTCCTCATCCTCGCGGACACCTGAGAGCGTTACTCCTTCGGCGGCAAATTGCCGTTTCCTGCATGCTTCATACAGAATTATGAAATTGATGCCCTATTATAACACAGAAAAATCGGCAGGTCAAGCCCTTTTTTGAATTTTTTCGCATCTTTTTGCAATTTTTCTTTGGGAGAATTGCAAAACAGAATGGCAGGCAGATTACCGACGGAGTTGCCACCCCTGCCTCCCAACCGCGCAGCAATTTAAGAATTCTTAATGTTTTCTTGCTCGATTTTATGTTATAATGGAGCTGTGAAAAATTTTTTTGCACTTTTTTCAAAAAACCGGAACTTTTTCGCAAAAAAAGCGTCTATATAGGTGACGACATATTTCCTCCCCGGAAAGGAACTTAAAATATGAAAAAATCCTCTAAAATTCCAACAATCATTGCATACGTGCTGCTTGCCTTGTTGGCGGCGGCTGCCATCGGTCTTTTCATAGCACAAACCGCGCAAAACGGCTGGGTGGTTGACAAATCCGACGCGCTCAAATTCGGCATTCTCATGATCGGTCTTGGGCTGACGGTGGTCAAGCTGATCGGCAAAACGGGCGGCCCCTCGCTGCGCAAGTACGAGGCGGCTTACAAAAAGGAGATTGGCGCTGCCTTTTCCGCGCCCGATCAAAAAAGACAAAAGCGCGCTCTGCTGACCGCCGTTGCGCGATACAGCGAGAACAAATTCAACGGTGCGGCGGCAAGGCTGCTGGCTTTGCGTAAGGAATGCCGCACGGCGGACGATTACAACGCGGTGCTGCTGTTCTTGGCGTTGACCTACGCCGAGGCAGGCGCGACCGACAACGCCATTGCCACCTACGAGGAGCTGGTCAAGTACGCGCCCACGCATTCGACGGGCTGGTCGAACTTAGGTCTTTTGTACCGCAAACAGGGCAAGCACGATCGCGCCATCGTTTGCTATGAAAACGCCATCAAGCAGGACGAAAAGAACGCTTACGCATGGAACAATCTGGCGCAGGCGCACGTGATGGCAAGCAACTGGAGCAAAGCCATTGAGGCGGCAAAGCGCTCGGTTGAGATCAAGAGCGACATGTACCAAGCCGAGAGCGCACTGTGCGTTGCCTACTACATGACGGGCGACAAGGTGCAAAGCAAAAAGTACTTTGACAGCGCGGTGCTGCACGGCGAGAGTGCCGACAAGCTGACCTCGCTTTTGCAGGGGCTTGCAAGCGGCTCGCTGACCTTTACCCACGCAAGCCATCTTGACCAGCGCATTCACAACGTGATCGGACACTTGCAGCGCGACACCTCGCTGCCTATGGTCGAGATCCGTCTGCCCGCACCCGAGGACGGCAACCGCTCACGCCTTGGCGGTGCACCCATTGACCAAAACGTGCCGCTTGACAGCACGGGCGCACCCATGAAGCTGCTTGCAGCCATTTGGTGCTCCGAGGTGCGCGGTGTGCCCGATTTCCCTGCGCACGGCGTGCTGCGCTTTTACGTAGCCGACAACGATCTGTACG
Source organism: Eubacteriales bacterium (assembly GCA_045660125.1). Taxonomy (GTDB): domain Bacteria; phylum Bacillota; class Clostridia; order Oscillospirales; family CAG-272; genus SVQP01. Next base: position 7,975 of record JAZRDG010000108.1, read on the forward strand.
GCGCAGACTTTGATCACCCCACCCTGCAATCCGACTTCCGCGTGCTGTACGACGAGGACGAAAGCGCCTTTGACACAGAGCTGCGCGACGATCCTACCGTCAGCGACTGCTTCCCCATTCAGCACGTGCTGCCCGTTCGCCTGACCCCCGCCGTGGGTTCGATCCGCTCCACCGACTATCGCTTTGCCGAATGCGTCAACAACGCGCTGCTCAAAGCGGGCGCGGGCTGCACCTATGACCAGTTGGAGGACGAGGAAAGCGACTACATTGCCGAACAAAACGCGTACGCAGGTCACCGCATCGGCGGCTACCCCTGCTTTGAGCAGTTCGACCCGCGCGACGATGAGCCCGCGCTGCAGAAATACGATACCCTGCTGCTCCAGATCGTCAGCCACACCGCTCCCGACGAGCAAGGTCGCGAGCGCGAATTGATCATGTTCGGTGTCCTTGGCGGCTGCCAGTTCTTTATCCCTGCAGACAAGCTGCGCGCGAGAGATTTTACGGATATTCTGTATTCCTGGGATTGCGGTTGAGCGACCGACGGTCGCTCACATGATGATCTTCGCAGAAGATCATCTCTTCATGCTTGCATCACAAGCGCTTCATAATCGCGCAGCGTTGCTTCATGATTGCAACGCAATCGCTTCATTTTGAAAGGAGAACTACCATGACAAAGAAAATCCTCTCGGTTTCCTCATGGGTCGTGCACGGTGCGTACGTGGCGCTTTGCTTGACCGTAGTTTTGCTTTGTATGCTTTCCCAGGCATATTTCCCAACAGATTTCAGCTATGATTGTGCTTGGCTCGCGCTCGATATGATGGGCTGGGCAACGTTTATTCCCTGCATGCCTATAGGCTTTTTGCTCAACGCCATTCTCTTGGCACTGCATATTGCTGATAAAAAAGAAAGAAAAACAAGCAAAATTGTTTGGCAATCCGTAAGGACTGCTATTTGCCCTGTCTTGTGCGTCGTTTTATGGTTGATCACCGTATTCATATTTGTAGGATCAACAGGCGGGGTGTAAAAAAAGCAAGCAATGATACCGGGGACGGGTCCCTGTGTCGCGATAGTGATACAGGGTTCCGTCCCCGGTATCGTTTGCGTCGCGCAAACATTTCTTGCCGTAGGGGCGGATTCCATATCCGCCCTTGCGTACGTACGGGAGCATATGGAATGCTCCCCTACAAAGAGATAGAAAACCGTCGCCCGCGCACCTTCCCTGCTCGGGTGTGCTTTTTTCTTTTCCCCGTATTGAAATCCCCCGAAATCTATGCTATAATAAAAGAAAAACGACAGGGGTGACCATATGAAAACAGCAATTTACGGTGTTTGGCACGTGCACGCGCCCGATTACACAAGAACGGCGCAGAGATACGGTGAGGTGATCGGCTTTTACGAGCCCGATGACGCATTGGCAGCTGCTTTTGCCGCGCATTTTAACGTACCGCGCTTCGCGACTGCCGACGAGCTGCTTGCAAGCGAAGCCGAGGGCGTGATCGTTTGCTCGGCAACGTGCACCCACGCCGACGATATGATCAGGATTGCAAACGCGGGCAAGCACATCTTTACCGAAAAGGTGCTTGCGCTGACCGACGCGGATTGCGCACGCGTGCAAGAGGCGGTGCAAGCCAGCGGCGTTCTCTTTACCATTTCCCTGTTTCAGAAATTCCTGCCTGCGCGCCGCGCGGTCAAATCGGTGTGCGAGAGCGGCGAGCTTGGCAACATCAATTATCTGCGCTTCCGCAACTGCCATTCGGGCAGCAGCGGCGACTGGCTGCCTGCGCATTTTTATAACCGCGAGCAATGCGGCGGCGGTGCGATGATCGACCTTGGCGCGCACGGCATGTACCTTGCGCACTGGATCTTAGGCGAGCCGATCACGGCAAAGTCCGCCTTTACGCTTTGCAACCAAAACCCCGGTGCGGCACAAAAGAACACCGACGGCGTGGAGGACAACGCGGTCACAATCATGACCTTTGATGGTGGCGCGATCGCGGTCAACGAAACAGGCTTTGTGTCCTGCTGCTCCCCCGTCATCTTCGAGGTGCACGGTGATCGCGGCTACGTGTATATGGAAGGCAACCGCGTAATCAAGTGCACGCAAGCCACGGGCGGCAAGCAGATCGAGGTCGAGCTTCCCGAGGCGCTCCCCTTGCCCATTGAGCAGTTTGTGAGCGGCAACGTCCTGCCCGGCTGCGGCATGGACGAAGCGCGTGCGCTGACACGCATGATGGAACTGGCATACGGAAAATAACTTTATTTGGTATTGTATGATGTTTGAAAACGCAAAATGGATCTGGACCGGCAAGCAGTCCACAACCAATCAAAGAGCATATTTCTTTTTTGACGCGCAGCTTGACAGCGTGCCCGAATCGGCGCTGCTGCACGTTGGCTGCGAGACCAAATACTGGCTTTGGGTCAACGGCACGCTTGCCGTTTATGACGGCGGCTTGTTCCGCGAAAGCCTGCCCGGCTGCAGCTGGTACGACACGGTAGACGTTGCGCGCTATCTGCGCCACGGTCACAACGAGATCACTCTGCACGTATGGTACTACGGCAACGGCGGCAGAAACAACAGCGTCTGCCCCATGGGCGGTCTGATTCTGGCAAGTGACGCATTGGGTCTTTACTCAAGCGCACAGACGCTTTGCTATGCCGATACCGCCTACTACGCCCCCCAAGAGCACAAGACCAGTTACTTGTACGGTGGCGAGCACACCGCCTATGACGCGCGCCAAAGACGCTTTTCCTTCTGCCCCGACCGCACGGGTGCTGCCGCAGCAGTTGAGGTAGGCACTTACGGTGACGCACCGTGGGGCAAGCTGCTTCCTCGCGAAGTGCCGCTGCTGTATTTTTCGGACAGGGTTGCCTGCGCGTACCAAAAGCAAGGCGACGTTTACACCGTCACCCTGCCGCACGCCATGCAATTCTCACCTTATTTCAAGGTGATCGCCACGGGCGGCGAGGTGATTGACGTGCGCTCCGACCGATACGCGGTCAACGGCGGCCCCGGAGACCCCGGGCAGTATTTCGGTCACCGCGCCGAGTACGTTTGCGCACCCGGCGAGCAGGAATTCGAAATGCTTGACTGGATTTTTGGCGAGAGCATTCAATTCAGAATTCCCGAGGGCGTTCGCGTGCTTGCGCTTGGCTATCGGGAAAGCCGCTATGATTGCTGCGTGACCGCGGCATTTTCCTGCAGCGATGCTGCCGTCAACAAGCTTTTCCAAAAATGCGTGCGCACCCTGCAGGTGTGTATGCGTGAGAACTACATGGATTGCCCCGACCGCGAGCGCGGTCAATGGATCGGTGACGTATCGGTGCAAGCACCGCAGATCATTTATCTTTTGGACAGAGGCGGACTTTTGCTTTTGCGCAAGGCGATTTACGATTTTATCAGGCTGCGCAAGGGGGATCGATTGGTGGGCAACGTGCCGGGCGACAACTGGTGCGAGCTTCCCTCTCAAAGCCTGAACGCCATTTCCGAATGGGGCATGATTACCACTTACTACCAGGCAACCGGCGACAAAGAGGTCCTTTCGCTTGCCTTTGAGCCTGCCATGCGCTATCTGGCACTTTGGGAGCTGGACGGTGACGGCGTTGTGCTGCCGCGCAAGGGAGATTGGGAATGGTATGACCATCTCTACAACTGCGACAAGCCCATTCTCAGCATTTGCTGGTATTACAGTGCGCTGCGCTTTGCCAA
>JAZRDG010000109.1:0-3628 GCA_045660125.1 Eubacteriales bacterium
AATTGCATGCCAAGGCGCTCCATGACGCGCACAGAGCGGTCGTTGCCCTTGATGTACCTTGCCTCGATGCGGTGCAATTTCAGCGCAACAAAGCCAAAGCGCACCACCTCGCGGACCGCTTCGGTCGCGTACCCCTTGCCGTGGTAGTCGGGATGGAACACGTAGCCGATCTCGCCTGCGTCGTTGGGATAATCAAATCTGGTAAAGCCGCAAGAGCCGATCACCCTGCCGCTTGCCTTTTCCACCACTGCCCAATCAAAATAGTCGCCCACCGTGTATCTCTGCCCGATATAGCGCAGGTAATCGGTGGTGTATTCGATGTTTGCGTGCGGCGTCCAGGTCAGGTACTCGGTCACGTCGGCACGGTGGGAATAAGCGTATATATCCTCCTTGTCCGACACCAGCATCTTGCGCAGAATCAGGCGGTCGGTCTCCAAGGTCGGGATGCGCGAAAATATCTTATAAATGCTTTCCTTTTTCATGGGCTTTGCTACGCACTCCTTTGAAGTTCATACATTCATTATAACGGACGGGCGGCACTTTTGCAAGCGTTTGCAAAAATAATTTGCAAAATATTGCAGCATGGCGTGACAAGACGCGATTTTTGTGATATAATGGACTGGATATGATAACCAAAGAAAGGGGTGGCAATATGAAAGAGCAATTGAACCGTGTGCTTGTACCGGTATTGCTGGGCGACGGCGCAGACGCGCTGAAAATTGCGCGCAGGCTGCATCGGCGCTATGGCGTGCTCTCACACCTGTATTGCACGCGCCCCGGTCTTGGCGCGCATTTATGCGCCTGTGTGCGCATCGTGCGTACGCCCTCTTATCTGCAGGGTGATCTGCTTTGTGCCGATCTGCGCGCCTTTGCCATGGAGTACCCCGATCTGATGTTTTGCCTGATCCCCTGCACCGAGGACTACAAGATCTTTTGCACGGCACACGCAGCCGAGCTGGAGGCTTACTACGTCATCGTGCAGCCCGAGCAGCTGCAGATTGATGCGCTGCCCTATCTCCAAAAGGAGGAACTGCCGGTATGAAGCTTTGTAAGCTGGTCGCGGGTCTTGACTATACCTGCCCGCGCGCTTTGCCAGACACCGATATCACCTATATCTGCCACGACTCGCGTAAGGCGGGTCCCGACTCCCTGTTTATCTGCATTTGCGGCTACGTCAGCGACGGGCACAATTACGCAACGTCGGCATACAACAACGGCGCGCGCGTATTCGTTGCCCAAAGGCAGCTCTCTTTGCCCGACGACGCGCTGGTGCTGACCGTACAAGACACCCGTATTGCACTTGCTATGCTGGCGGCAACCATTTACGACCGTCCTGCGGACAAGCTGCACGTCATCGGCATCACGGGCACCAAGGGCAAAACCACCACCGCGCTCATGATCCACGGGGTACTGGAAAAGCTGGCGATCCCCTCTGCCTACATAGGCACAAACGGCATTGATTTTTGCGGCAGACACTACGCCACGGCAAATTCCACGCCCGAGAGCCTGGATCTGCACGAATATATGGCGCAGATGGTGGAATGCGGCGTCAAATACGTGGTCATGGAGGTGTCCTCGCAATCCCTCAAGCTGCACCGCGTGCACGGCATCAAATTCGATACCTGTATTTTTACCAACCTGTATCCCGACCACATCGGCGGCGTGGAGCATGCCGACATGGAGGAATACAAGTCCTGCAAGCGCATGCTGTTCTCGTTTGACGGCATTCGCGATATTCTGATCAACGCGGACGATCCCGAGGCGGCGTACATGACCGCAGACGCGAGAGCTCCCATCACCTCGTTCGGCATGCGCAAGGGATGCGGCTGGCGCGGTGAAAAGGTGCGCGCCGAGATATGCTACCGCGTGCCCGGCACGGCGTTTGAATGCCATACGCCGGATGGACAAGCCTTGCCCGTCTCCATTCCCTTCCCGGGCGACTACAGCGTTTACAACGCGCTTTGTGCGCTTGCGGTGTGCGACAAGCTGGGAATCCCGCTTGCCGACAGCACCGCCGCGCTTTCGGTCGTACGCGTCAAGGGTCGCTTTGAGCCTGTGTTCTTGCCAAGCAGACCCGATTCCACCTTTATCATCGACTACGCGCACAACGGCGCTTCCTTACGCTCCGTGCTGGAGGCATTGCGTGCTTATAAGCCGAAGCGCCTGATCTGCCTGTTTGGCTCGGTGGGTGACCGCACGCAGATGCGCCGCGGTGAGCTGGGCGCGGTGGCAAGCGAGCTTGCCGACCTTTCCATCCTGACCTCGGACAACCCCGGCAACGAATCCCCCGACAAGATCATAGCCGAGATTGCTGCGGCATTTGACCACGACAGATACGTTTGCATTCCCGACAGAGCCGAGGCAATTGCCTACGCAGTCAAGATCGCGCGTCCGGGTGACGCCATCGTGCTTGCGGGCAAGGGTCACGAGACTTACCAATACGTGCGCGGCAAGTATCTGCCCTTCTCCGAGCGGGAGATTTTGATCCAAGCCGATAAGGTGCTGTAAAACCATCGCTTCACCCAAGGAGGATACGTCTTTATGGAAATCGCAAAAATTGATCCGAATTTCGTCTTGCCCGGTGCCGTACAGAGAGATGACGTTGTCTGGTTTGACGCTGCCGAGCCTCCGTTTGTGATCTACGGCGCGACGCAGACCAACCCTTATGCGCGCCTGCCCATGGAGGTTGCCAAAACGGTCAGCGAGGGCGTGCAAGTCCTTTGCACCCACACCGCAGGCATTCGCGCCCGCTTTTGCACCGATTCCCCGTTCCTTGCCATCCGCGCGGAGTGGGACACCCAATGCCGTATGCCGCATATGCCGTATCTCGGTATCAGCGGTTTTGATCTGTACCGTGTATCCGGTACCCATCATAAGCAAACCTATCTTGCATCCCTGACGCCGCCCGTACACTGCGAAAACGGTTATGAATCCATTGCGCACGTTGGGGACGGCATGACCGAATACGTTTTGAATTTTCCCCTTTACAATAACGTTTCAAGACTTTTGATCGGCGTCAAGGAGGGCAGCCAATGGCAAGCACCGCAGCCTTACGCCAATGCCTTGCCCGTGGTGTTTTACGGCTCGTCGATCACGCAGGGCGGATGCGCATCAAGACCGGGCACGTGCTACCAAAGCTTTTTGTCGCGCGCCTTGGACTTGGATTACGTCAACCTCGGCTTTTCTGCCAACTGCCGTGCCGAGGACGCTATGATCAATTACCTTTCACACCTTGAAATGTCGGCGTTCGTTTCGGACTACGATCATAACGCGCCCTCCCCCGAGCATCTCGCAAGCACGCACGAAAGGCTTTACCGCGCCATTCGTGCAGCGCACCCCGATCTTCCCTACGTCATGCTTTCCAAGCCCGACTACCACGACACACCCGATGAACGTGCGCGCCGTGCGATCATCATGGAAACCTATCAAAAGGCTGTTGCCGAGGGAGACCCGAACGTGTACTTCGTAGACGGTGCATCGATCTTCGCAGGTGACGAGAGTGACGCTTGCACCGTGGACGGATGCCATCCAAACGATCTCGGCTTCTACCGCTTTTACCGAGCACTGCTGCCTGTTTTTGAGCGTATATTTGCCTGAATACAAAAAGACCTCCTGCCGCGCAGGAGGT
>JAZRDG010000110.1:0-3981 GCA_045660125.1 Eubacteriales bacterium
GCAGCCTGCGCGTACTGGCGGTAGTTGCTCTCTGCCATGTAGCTCCACTGGTCGGGCAGACGGTTGATGCTCAGATAGTTCCACATAGAGCGAACGGTGAAGATGTTCTTGTCCTTCAAGGGGAAGTCCTCGGGCTGCGTATGCACGGTCAGCAAAAGGGGCTTCTCATCCCAATATACAAAGCAATCCTTGTAAAGCTCGTTGTTGTAATAGGTGTCGTACAGCTTCTGGTAAAGCGGACCGTTGCTGGGGCCAGCCCAGTCACCGACCCAAAGTGCCACGTAAGGCGTGCCCAGTCCTTCGGCGCGCATGTCCATGATCACCGAGAACAGTGCGTCCAAGGGCTGCTCGATGTATTGCGTCCATTGCCAGGTGTTCAGGTAGCCGTCGTGCGCGTTGGTCAGGTCTACGATAATAAAGTCCACGCCCGCGGTGTAAAGCTGCGTCATGTGGGTGCGGATCACGTCCTTGTTGGAGCTTGCATAATAGCCTGCCTCGGGCTTTGCCCAGTAGTGGAACTGCGCGTAAGCGCCCCATTGCTGCTTGCCCGCAAGCACCTCGGATACGTCGTAGAAGGTATCTACCGTGCCGCCCTTGTTGCCAAGGATGGCGTCAAACCATACGGAATAGCAGATCGAAACGAGATCCTGCTTGTCGGTGATATCAAGGCCTAAGCTGTTGCCCTCGGTGGGGGTAGCGACTACAACGCCGTCCTGCTTGACGTAATCCACCACGCCGTCGTTGAACTTGCCCATATCGGGGTACCAGGGCTCGCCGGGCTCGGTGGTGACCTCTTCGGTCGTTTGCTCGGTGGTGACCTCTTCGGTCGTTTGCTCGGTCTCGGTTTCGGGATCGGTCTGGACGTCTGCAGGTGTTGTTGCCTCGTCCGTGCCCGTGTTGGGGGTGCAGGCTGCCAGCAGGCAAATGCCCAGCATGAGGCACAGCAGGGAGATCAATCTGTGCTTGAAGTGGAGTTTCATGGTTTTCTCTCTTTCATTAGTATTTGTATCAGAGCTTTCGTATCACAGGCGGTTTTGCGCCGCGGCGGTTTTGCGATATATTGTCTGTATTATACTACAGAGAGCGAATTTTGTCAAGGAGGGAGAGGGTGTTTGTCGGTGGGGGTGAGGGGCGACTATCGGTCGTCCGTGTCTTACAAACCGTAGGGGCGACCATCGGTCGTCCGAGGCGATCGGTTTGGAAGAGTAACCAAGGCTAAGGCTGGAATCAGAACCAATGTTTGCGCCAAAGCGCAACCGAGGCTGACGGGTAACCGGCGCAAATCAACCGACACGCGCATGGCGCGTGTCGGCGTGGTTCGATTCGGTTGGCGGCGACAACTGGAATCTGAACCAATATTTGCGCCAAAGCGCAACCGAGGCTGACGGGTAACCTGCGCAAATCAACCGACACGCGCATAGCGCGTGTCGGCGTGGTTCGATTCGCCGAAGGCGCTCCGCCAAAAACAAGAAGGGATGGCTTTTGCCATCCCTTCTTGTTTTTGGTGGAGACAACTGGAATCGAACCAGTGACCTCTTGCATGTCAAGCAAGCACTCTAACCAGCTGAGCTATGCCTCCGAAGCGAGAGTATTATATCACACCTTTTTTCAAAAAGCAATACCTTTTTTGAAAAAAGTTAGAAAAGTATAAAAAATTATTAAGAACCTAAAAAAACACTTTGCTTTTGTGCGTCTTTATGGTATAATAGTGACATAAGCCAAGAAAAAGGAGGCAAATCATGCCCGAACAATATAAAATTCTGGTGGTGGACGATGAGCCCGACATTCGCGGACTGCTCAAAATCGTGCTGGAAAAGGAAGGATATGCGGTCATCGAGGCGCAAAACGGTCAAGAGGCGGTAGAGCTTGTCAAGGCAGATCCCGCGCTCTCTCTTGTCATCATGGATATCATGATGCCCAAGATGAACGGCGTGGACGCCGCTGCCGAGATACGCGCGTCCTCCTCGCTGCCCATTCTGTTTCTGACCGCCAAGAGTGCGGATACCGACAAGGTCCTGGCGTTTGGCATCGGCGGTGACGATTATATCGTCAAGCCCTTTTACGCCACCGATCTCAAGCTGCGCGTCAGCGCGCTTTTGCGCAGATGGAATCAATACCGCAGCGTGCAGGAGCAGGCGCAGGACGAGGTGCCGCGCAAGCCCGAGATCAACGAAGAGGAAAAGGCGCTTTACCTTGGCGACGAGCGCATTGCATTGACCGAAAAGGAATACGAGCTGTTTGCGCTGCTGTTTTGCGCGCGCGGTCGCACCTTCAGCCCCGTGGAGATCTACGAGAGCGTGTGGAAGGAGACCTTTTTGCCAAGCTCGTCCAATACCGTGCTGGTACATATCGCCAACCTGCGCAAAAAACTGGGAGATGACCAAAATATGATCCGCACCGTGTGGGGAAAGGGGTACGTCATTGACTAAAAAACCGAGAAAAAGAAAATATCGTTCCTCGCTGATATGGAAGCACATTGCCGTTATTATGGTTGCGCTTTCGATCGGATTTGGTGCCTATTTTGCACTCGCACCGCTGTTTGAGTATATCATTGAGCAGGAATATATGTCGGGTGACAAGGAGCGCGAGAGAATCGAAGAGGTGCTTGTCAACTTCAAAAGCTGGGCAGAGCAGAGTAATATCAGCACCACGAATATGGATGCGATCATTGACTGGACCAAGCAAAACAAAAACTTCAAGGTCATTGTGCTTGAGGGCATAGAATCGGATACCGTGCCCGATACGCAGAAATACGACTACAGCATAGAGGTCAACTTTTCCGACCGATCCGTGCTGGTGGCGGTGCAGGACTATGCAGAGACGCTGTATATGCTGGGAGATATCTTTGCCGTAGGCGTTTCTATCCTTCTGTTTATTCTGATCGTCATTGTGTATTACCAAGCCGAGATCTCCCGTATTATGCGCCTGTCGCGTGACGTCAAAGCCATTGCGGGCGGTGATCTACAGGGTAAGATCGGCAAAATGGGCAACGATGAGATCGCGCAGCTTGCCTCGCACGTGGACGGCATGAGAGATTCCATCGTGCAAAAGATGGAGGAAAAGGAGCAGGCATGGCGCGCCAATCAGGATCTGATCACCTCGATCTCGCACGATATCCGCACGCCGCTGACCTCGCTGCTGGGGTATTTGGAGCTGATTGAGGCACACCAGGAAAACCTGACCGATGAGCAGAAAAAATATCTGTCGGTTTGCTCGGAAAATGCGGGCAGGATCAAGCGTCAATCGGACGAGCTTTTCAATTATTTCCTTGCGTACGGACACAAGGATAACGCCATTCCCTTAGAGCAATACAACGCAGCGGTGCTGTTTGATCAGCTGCTTTCCGAGCGTTTTTTGGCTACCGAGCTGTCCAACGTGCAGCTTGAGTGCCATCTTTCGCCTACGCTTGCGGGCATCAGCGTCTATACCAACGTGGATTATCTGAGCCGCGTGCTGGATAATCTGTACAGTAATATCCTCAAGTATGCCGATCCCCAAAGCCCTGCCGTGTTCCGCGTGGAATACCGTGACCGCATGGTGGTCATGACGGGCGAGAACAAGATCGCCAAGCGTTCGGGCAAGGTGGAGAGCACCAAGCTGGGTCTTTTGACCTGTGAGAGCATCATGCACTCCATGCACGGCAGCTTCCGCAGCCAAAAGCAGGGCGATACCTTTACCGTGGTGATCTCGCTGCCCACTAAGTAAAATAAAAAATCCGCCGAAAGCAGACTTCTCATAAGGAAGTTTACATTTTATTTGTAGGGACAGGCGTCCTCGACTGTCCGCAAAGGTATAAATGCAACGCAGAAGACAACGATAACCCCGACAGATTTTTCAAAAGTCTGTCGGGGCTTACTATTACATAAACAATTTAGTTTATATTATTGTTTTTCCATTTCCTAATTTTATTGATGTTCGAGGAACTTAAACACCAAATTATGTATTTCTTATTGTCTACTGTTTTTATGGTCACTTTATTTG
>JAZRDG010000111.1:0-9036 GCA_045660125.1 Eubacteriales bacterium
ATCGTGGACGCTGCACAGTAATTGTAAACAACAAGCACCTACGACTGTAAGGCCGTAGGTGCTTTTTTATATCAAAACAACCCCGACACGTCTGTGTCGGGGTTGTTTTTTAAAATCAATCTTCAATAAAGTTCTCTTCGCATTCCTTGATCAGCTTATTAACCTTTTTCTGGCAAGACTTTTGTGACTTTGCCAGCTTGGATGCAACGCTGTAGGACTTGTTTGCGATCGTGCCGTAGATAACGCTCTGAATGGGTGTGCCAATGGCATAGTCGTAAGCAAGCTCGAAAACGTTACGGAAGTTGTCGTGAATGATATCGATCATTGCGCCTGCCTGCGGGTCGTCAGTATACTTGACCTTCAGCGCGGTCTCATAATACTGCGGCATGACGGTTCTGTCGGTCTCGCGGTTGAGAACCTCCAGCACGGTGCTGATAAAGTCCATATCATTGATCGCAGTGGTCAGAATCACGCCAACCTCGGTGGTATCGTGCGAGGAGGTGTTATATTGCTTGTCACTTGCCAGCAGCATGGGGTAGGGAATGATGCCCGCATCATGCTCCATGTGGCGCATGTTCTCCAACGAGCCAAGACGCTGATAGCCAACGATGAGTGCCTGGTCGTTGATGAATGCATCCAGCAGCTTTGCCTCGGTAAAGGCGTACGTGCCTTCGCTGTACATCAGGTTATAAATGCTTTCGGTCAGCGTGTAGGTACGGTCGTTGTTAATGGTAATGATGGGATAGCCGTCCTCGTCACGGGTCATGTAGTTGGTGCCGCCCGATGCAATCAGCGGAATGGAGGAGCCCCAAATCTCACTGATGCCGTAGCCGTATCTGTCTTCGCCATCCATCTTGCCGTCACCGTTGAGGTCTTCGTAGTTGTCAGCGATGATCTCCAGCATTTTTGCGTGCGTCCATTCGTAGTTAAGTACGATGTCGTAGAGCTCGTCGGGGTTGCCGTACTTGTCCTCGTACAGCTCCTTGTTGTAGATCAGGCAGTGTGCGCTACGAATGATGTCCGCAAAATAGTCGCCTGCCAGAAGGAACTGATAGCCCTCGATAAAGCTGACGCCTGTCATGTAGTCGGAGTACCAGTATTTTTGGTCGAAATCAAACTTGTACTCGGGATCGAGCGTGTTGACGAAATAGCCGCTGGTGCTCAGTCCCGCCAAGGGGTACAGGTCATTGATAATCAGGTCAAACTCATCCGTGCCGGAGGTGACGTAGTTTTTGATATCGTCCGCAACTTCGGTGTAAGGCAGGTCGGAGTGCACGTACTCGAGTTTGATGTTGAGCAGCTCCTCGGTATCAAGATTTCTCTTGTACACAGCGGAAGCTACGATGTCGGAGGAATCTGCCTCCTCCGTTCCTTCGATCATGAAGTTGGAGTTGCCCATACCGGTAGCAGCGATGTTTACGCTTGTGTAGATCCAGAATTCCTGTTCCTTGAAATCTACGTCTGCAAAGGGATCGTTTTCGATTTGGGTTTCATTTTCAGAGTTTTCGGGATCTTTTTCGGTAGGGGTTTCAGCGCAGGCAAAAAGGCAGGGAAGCAGCAACAGGGATGCAAGAATCAGTGCGAGTATACGTAAACGCATGATAGTCCTCCTTAGATAAATTATAATGGATAATAATTATTGTGCGGGAGTTACGGTTGCCTGGTCGAAGGATTGACCTACGGTCCAATTGACGTTGTAAACGATGGTGCCGTGAGCCAAGAAGTTTTGTGCAAAGCCTGCGTTGTGCAGCTGTGCAAGGTCTGCCTGGCAGAAACTCTCCAGCGTGGGCATGTCCACCATCTCGTTGATCATTGCACGGTAGGTGTCGTCCAGCTTGTTGAGGTATTCTGTAAATTCGGGTTGGGTGCCGTCAGCTGCCCAATCGTAGAAGTCTACGATGCGGAAGGTGACGGTTGCGCTCATGGTATCGCCATTTCTCTGCACGTTGGAGAGGTCAGCCATGGTGTGATAAGAGCCAAGAGCAAAGTAGATGGTGCCGTCCTGAGACTTCAGGCTGGAGAAGCTCATAGGCTGGTTTTGGTTGACGGATACGCCGCTCTGGCCATCCTTAACCAGATTTTCAGCTGCCTTCATTGCTGCGCTGATGCAGGTGGACTGTGCTGCGCTTACCTTGGGGTGCTCAAGCATCTCGACCATTCTGTCGGTGTAATCGTAGGTGTCACCCGACATATCAATGTAGTGCTTGATCATCGCAGCGCCAAAGCCGAGATCCAGGGTAAAGCCGGTCTCCTCGTACAGCTTATCAAGCTGATCCTGTACGGCGTATTCTTCTACGTACTTTTCGTAGTTTGCAATGTAGTCAGCAATCTTGTAAACGTTGTTGATCTTCTCGTCGGAATAGGTCGAGCCGGTTGCAAAGGAGTCGTTTGCTGCCTTTACCTGCTCAGCGAAGATCTCCTCCAGCGTGCGTACGGGCTTGTCGGTAGAGAAGTTACCGTACTGGGTTAAGTTTGCACCGGACGAGGGATCCTGGGTGGTATCGGAAGTGCCCTGATTTCCACCGGGAGTTACGTCGCCTTGATCGGGCGTTTTATTACAGCCGACCGCGACTGCGCACATCATGCCCAGAATCAGCATGATAGCGATGGCTTTTTTCATCATATGCATGTTTTATTCCTCCATGTTATAGAACGATATAGTAATACAATATAAAGTATATCACAAACATGATCTGTTGTCAATTATATTGTCGAAATCTTTACATATAATATAAAGAGAACTGCACCAATTGCTTGGTGCAGTTCCGATTTTTGGTGTATTAACCGACTTTAACGGTAATGGATGCAATGTAGAATTCGCAAGGCTCGATCTGGTAGAACAGAAGCGTATCCGTGCCTGCGGGAGGAACCTCGGTAAAGGTAATGGTGAAAAGTCCCGGTACGTTCGGATCTGCCTGGATCGTATAATTGCACTCGGCACTGTTCTGACCACCGCCCGTCATGTTAAGAAGCACGAACGCGCCGCGGGAGTTATCGTCAAGGTTGCCCTTGCAATCATAGACCTTCATGGTGATGGTGTATCGGTTGCCGCCATAGAGCGGGTTACCAAGCGCAATTGCATCAAAGTTTTCGGCATAGTAGTATGCGTATTCACCAAAGCCTGCGTTTGCAAGCGTTTCCTTGGTGTGTGCATTGAGGCAAGAGGTGTCTACGTAGGTGTTCTTGGAGGTCTCAAAGAAGATACCGTTTGCAAAATCGTAGGTAAAGCCTGCCTTGAGCTGGTCCTTGGTTGCCTGCGTCATCTGATCCGGTACAAAGGTCTTGTTGGGGGTAAGACCGGGCATCTTGGTAATGGTAAAGTTGCCTACGTAAATGTCTGCATACTCAGCAGGGGCGTTGTCAATAAAGAAGTTGAGCTGTCTTTCACCGGTTGTGCCTACCTGCCAATCCATTTCAAAGTGATACATGCCCTCGCCCTGGAAAATGCCTTGCTTAAGCACGCGGTTACCGGGAGTGCCGTCCATAGCAAGCAGATACATGGTCGAGCCCTCGGAAATGGGGGATGCAATGTAAGCGTCAATGCTGATGCGATAGGTCGTGCCGGCAGAGAAGTAGGTCTTCTTGGTCAGACCCGTAAACTCAGCCATGCCGCGGTTGAGGTGCAGAATGCTTTGACCGAACTTGTCGGGAGCAGCGAGAATGGCTGCCTTGGCTGCCTCGTCGGTAATATCGGCTGCGGTGATCACCTTACCGCCCTTGATGGTAACGTTGCTGTCCCAAATAAAGGTGTGGCCGTTTTCCAGCTGGCTGAGCGAGGGGTTAGCGTTGACAAATGCTGCCAGCGTCAGCTCACCGAGATATACCGTGCCTGCGCCGTTGTATTCGATGTATGCGATATTGCCCTTACCGTCTGCGTTATAGATGGTCGAGAAGGTGGTGACTGCGCCGGTCGTTGCGAACAGATCGTCGGTAATGACCGTTTCACCGATCACAAGGCTTGCCTTGACGGGGGTGTCGGTGTAGTAGGTCAGCTTGATGATAAAGCTGTTGCCCTTTTGATAGATGCTGGGCAGCGAGGATTTGCTCATACCGTCCAGGTAAAGCTTTTCGCCTGCTGCAGCGTTGAGCGTCAGCACGCTATCGCCCACGTATTCTACGTTAAGCTTATCTGCCAGTGCGCGATCGGAGAGCGAGGAAAGGGGAGTAATGGTAGCGGAAGCGCCTGTCATGGGCATGGTGAACAGCGACCAATCCCAGCTTACGCCCAGTGCGATATCTGCCTCGTTAGGCGTAATGCTTTGCGGGTCTGTCGTAGTCGCACCGTTCTTAACGGTGTAAAGATCTTCGCTTGTAAAGGTGTCGTTTTTGGTGTAGGTTGCGTCGGTCGAGGTGGTGATGCGGCTCTTGTCGTTAAAGGTGCAGCCCCAGAAGCCGATATCCACGATCTCCTTACCGATCTTGCGCATGCGCTTGGCGGTGTTGCGGTTATACGCGTCGATCTGGATCTCGCCGCCGTTGAAGGTACAGCCTACAAAGTCTACGTTACCGGGCATAGGACCTTCTACAGAGCCTTCAACCATCATCCAGATGACCAAGAGGTCGAATACGGTATTTTCCACGTACAAGTTACGCAGATAGCGGAACGTGCCCTGGAAATGGCAATTGGTAATGGTACTGCCGGGTGCGGCGGTGTCGCGGTTGGCAACCACGCAGCCCTCGGTCACTTCATTGATGGTCTGTCCGTAGTAGAGCGTAATGGTACGGGAGCCGTCCGCATTGCTGACCACGGAGCGCACGCGTGCGCAGCCCTTGTATACGCCGTTCTTGAGGTCGTAAATATCCACCGTGTCACCGGGGGCGCAAACGAACACGTCTGCGGGGTTTTCATAGTTTTTGATCGAGAATACGTTGTTGTTGGTTACTTCGCTGACAACGCCCAGGGTCGCTGCAATGTTGAACACGTCGTCAAACAGCACGTCTGCCTCGCAGTTGTTCCAGTGAATGCCCTCGGTGTTGTTCTTGCAGTGGTAGCCGTCGCGCCATGCAACCATCTTGATCTCTCTGTCATTGTTGGGGGAGGGAACGAGGTCCACGTTTTCAAAGAACAGGTGATCCTGGTTGTGCATCAGCGCCCAGACAAAGGTGGAGGCTGCATGCACGCCGATGTTTTCAAACAGCATAGGCTGATCCGAGTCTCTGACGTCAATGACCTGGTCTGCACTGTGAGCCACGCCGGGGTTGGGCAGGAATACCAGCTGACCTTCTCTGTAGGTGTGACCCTTATAGGAGATCGTGAGCTCCTTGTCAGCCGTCTTGTGCACCTCTGTCAGGAAGGCGTGCGGACGCTGCTGCGTGCCCTCGTTGTATGCGATAGAGAAGCCGTTGGAGGGGGTGAAATCATAATGGTCAGCGTAAGGATTCATATCCACGTCGAATACGACCTTAGAGCCCTGTACGTCCTTGACCTTACCCACAAGGTATACGGGAATTGCGTAATCAAAGTGCAGGTTTGCCATCTTGATGTTGCCGCAATCGCTGAAACGGATGTAACGCATATCGGGCGAGATCATGATGGTTGCGCCGCAGCCGTCAATGGTCATGCCGTGCGCGCCGCTGAGCGCAAAGGGGGTAACGCGACCACCGGGAGCGGAGGCTACGTAATAGGTCTTGTTTTCCTCAAATTTGAGCGTAGCGTGCTGCTCTGCAGCAGCCACAACGGCGTTATAGATCGCCGTGCCGTCATCGGTCTTGCCGTCGCCTTTTGCGCCGAAGTCCTTGACGTACAGTACGGTGTCGGTGGTAGCACCGATGCCTTGCTTGATAGTGTTCAGATTTTCTTTCATAGCAACAATAGGATCAACGATCGGTTCGGGCTGGTCACCGGGATCAGTGGTTTCCTCCCCGTTCGTATCGTCAGGAGTGGTGGTGGTGGGGATTTCCGTGCTTTGATCTTCGGGGTTGTCGGGGGTAGGCTTGCAGGCTGCCAAGGGAAGCAGCATGCACATACATAAAATCAATGCAAAAAGTCTGATTGATCGCATAGTAGTCCTCCTGATTACACAAGATTATATAAATTGTATAAATACATTCAAATTATAGCATACTATTTCGGACATTTCAATAATAAAACGCAATATAAGCATCTCTCTGCACAGAAAACAGCAATATTTGACCGGTTTCATTCATAAAGCGTTACAAATGTAACATTACATAGACCGAATTGTGAACAAATGCCCAAGCCGCTTGACAAAATTCATCACTATCCCTATAATGTAGAGGAAATTGAACCTGCTATGAAAAGAGGTAACCAACACATGAAAAAAACAACTGCCGCACAGGCATCAAGCAGCTATTGCCCTAAAATTTGGGATGCAAACGATTTGTACGCCGCTATGCGCGCGCATGGCGACAAGGTCGCGCTGCGTTATATTGAGGGCGGTAAGGTCAAGGATATGACCTACAGAAGCTTTTGTGACAATATTTTGGATATGGCTGCAGGGCTTGACGCACTCGGACTTTCGGGCAAGAGAATTGCGCTGATCGGCGAGAACAGCCCCAAGTGGCTGACCGCTTATATTGCCGTGCTTGCCATGGATAGCGTGATCATTCCCATGGATAAGGAGGTCGCGCAGGATCAGATCGAGCAGTTTATCGCGTCTGTAGACGCAGAGGCGGTCATCTACGGTGATTCCTTTAACGGCAAGTTTGACAGTGCCATGGAAAATCACCCCACCCTGAAGCATTATATCCCCATGGTACCCGAGAGAGGCGACCACGAAAAGGTCACCGCCTTTGAAAAGGTACTGCGCATGGGTGGCGGCAGCGTGCGTGCAGGCTGGAATCTGCCCCGCATTCAGGACAGATCCAAGATGGCGCAAATGCTGTTCACCTCGGGCACGACAGGCTCTTCCAAGTGCGTCATGCTCAGCCAGCAGAATATTTATTCCACGGTCAACGCGGCTATGCGTTATATCAACATGACGCCCGATGACGTTTCACTCAGCGTTCTGCCCGTGCACCATACCTACGAGCTGATGTGCCTGCAGGCAGAGCTGCTCTTGGGCATGACGGTATGCATCAACGACAAGCTGCGCCACGTGGTCAAGAACATGAACCGCTTCCAGCCCACCATCATGACGCTCGTGCCCCTGTTCCTTGATACCATGGAGAAAAAGGTATGGGCAGAGGCAGAGAAGAAGGGCAAGGATAAGACGCTGCGCGCTGCCATGAAGGCATCCGATGCGATGCGCAAGACCGGCGTTGATATGCGCCGCCGTCTGTTTGCCGACGTGCACCGTGCGTTTGGCGGCAATCTGCGCACCATCATTTGCGGAGGCGCAAAGCTTAACCCCGCGCTCATTCACACCTTTGACAGCTTTGGCATCACGGTGTACGAGGGCTGCGGCATTACCGAGTGCTCGCCGCTGACCACGCTCAATCCCTTCTATGCGCCCAAGCCCGGCTCGATCGGCAAGCCCGTAGGCAGCTGCAATCTGCGTCTGGATACTCAGGGCTACGGCAAAAACGAAAAGGGCTACGACGAGGGTGAAATTCAGGTCAAGGGTACCAACGTCATGCTTGGCTATTACCAAAACCCCGAGGCAAACGCTGCCGTGTTTACCGAGGACGGCTGGTTCCGCACGGGTGACGTAGGCTATATGGACGAGCAGGGATACTACTACATCACGGGCAGATGCAAGTCGGTTATCGTGCTGGATAACGGCAAAAACGTATTCCCCGAGGAGATCGAGGAGTACCTTGGCGCGCTGGATACCATTGCAGAATGCGTGGTTGTGGGCAGAAAGGCTGATGAAAACACCCCCACGGCGCTTGTTGCGGTGATCTATCCCAATTACGATAAGTTTGAAAAGGACAACTCGGACGAGAACGTCCAGGCAACCATTCTTGCCTCGATCCGCGCCATCAACCGCGAGCTGCCCAGCTTTAAGCAGATTCAGCGTATTGAGCTGCGCACCACCGAGTTTGAAAAGACTACCTCCAAGAAGATCAAGAGACATTTGATCAAATAATATCCCGAAATCCTGGCGGGAGGGGCTTGCCCCTCCCGCGATTTTATGTTATAATGTGATTGATGATAGCAGGGAACCCACAGAGCGCCGTTTTGCTCACGCAGTGATTTTCTGCGATATTTTGCCAAGGAGGAAACGCATGCTGCGCCTGATCAAACGATGCCCCGCATACATGGCGGGATACAAGGAATACTGCCAAGAGCTATATGACAATGGCGTGCTCTATTTCCGTCCCACCGATCCAAGGTATATCGATGACGGCTGGTTTGAACGCACAAAGCCGATATACGATAAAAAGGAGCAGGGGCTGATCGAGGGGCAATCCCCCAGTATTCACTATTGGGCGGTGGACGGTGATCGCTTTATCGGTGAATTTCAGCTCAGAACGCAGTTTACGGACAAGGTCATGACCGAGATCGGCAGCATTGGCTATGCCGTTCGCGTATCCGAATGGGGAAAGGGCTACGGCACGCAAATTCTGCAAAGCGGCTTGGAGATCGCAAAGGCTTACGGCATGGAAAAGGTGCTGTTGACCATCCATGAAAACAACCTCGCGTCTATTCGCCTGTGTGAAAAAATGGGCGGGGAGTGGCAAGACACCATCGATGCCTACAATGACGCGGAAGGGCATCACCGTATTCGGCGGTATTGGATCACGATATAAGAAAAACTCCGACAGACAAATGGGTGTTGTCCTTATCGGAGAAATCACTAATAACAAACATTGAACCGCAGAAAACAAATAATAAGCCCCGACAGATTTTCAAGACCTGTCGGGGTTACATTATTGTATCACTTTGGTTTTTATTTCATTGCAAAAATATTCGAAATTTTCTTTTTGCTTTTCGATTTGATACGCTTTTAACGGCACTCTTAATTTACAAGGGTTTCCTTCTGCAAATTTGATTTTTACTATGTATTGTTTTGGGAAAAAGCTTTTTCTAATTTTAACTTTTTTAATATCCAAAGGCACCTTGATGGTATATGATACTTCTTTGCCGGAAAAAGTAAGAATTGCCCCCAATAGGTTTTGATCTGTCAATCC
>JAZRDG010000112.1:0-6313 GCA_045660125.1 Eubacteriales bacterium
AGTACTTCTTGAGCTCGAGTCTGTCAGGGTCGTTCTTCTTGTTTTTCTTGGTGTTGTAGTTTCTCTGCTTGCACTCGGTGCATGCCAGAGTAACCTTGACTCTTACGTCATTAGCCATTTGTTCGGCACCTCCCATTAAAAATTATTTGGTTTTTCCTTTATGGAAAACCCGTGTACCTCCCTCTGAAAACGGAAGCGTCCGTTGCCCTTTCGGGCGGCGCGAAACGGGCGCAATAAAAAAGCCCTTTTGCAGAGGTACGGCTATTATACCACCAAATGCAAGGGCTTGTCAAGAGGTTTTTGAAATTTTTCTACAATTTTTCCACTTTATTTTTATGAAAAGTGCCAAATAGAGGGCTCGCCCTGCTCATAAGCGAGCAAAGCGAGCCGTCAGATGGATTTTTAAGCGATAACTTCCGCGCTTTCAATGACGATGGGAGACACGGGCACGTCGTCGTACCAGCCCACGCTGCGGGTCTTGGTTGCGGCAATTGCGTCCACTACCTCAATGCCCTCGGTCACAGCGCCGAATGCAGCGTACTCACCGTCCAGATATCCTGCCTCTGCGTGCATGATAAAGAACTGAGAGGACGCAGAGTTCTTGACCTGGGTGCGTGCCATGGAGATAACGCCCTTGGCATGGTGAATATCGTTGCCTGCAAAGCCGTTGGAGCGGAACTCGCCCTTGATCGACTGTGCGGGCTTCTGGTTAAAGCCGTCGTCCATGCCGCCGCCCTGGATCATAAAGCCGCGAATGACGCGGTGAAAGATCAGGCCGCTATAAAAGCCTTCGCTTACCAGCTTGACAAAATTGGCAACCGTTTCGGGTGCCTTATCGGGATACAGCTCCAGCGTGATATCCCCATATTCCTTGATATGCAATACTACCTTGGGATTGTTCATGATAAAAACTTCCTTTCATTATATGTCTGTGTTTTTAGATTCAAACTGCCTTCGTAGGGGCGCACTGTGTGCGCCCGCGGGCGAGAATTTCGGCAGAGCCGAAATGTGAACACCCCTACGCATTAGGGGTTCGGGTGTCGGTAAACCAATTTCAATGCTGGCGGGAGGATACTATCCTCCCCTACAAATAAGAGGGCTTGGTTGTCCGTTCGGGTGTTGGTAAACCAACCCTTTTGTTTGCGGGCGTTCGCAGAACGCCCCTACGCATTATTGGTCTGTATTTTCAGATAATTTTGACATTTCGTAGGGGCGATTCACGAATCGCCCGCAGAGTATCAATCAAACGTCTGTGTTTTCAAACGTAAACGCCGCGTCCAGCAGCTCGCGCAATCGCGCCTGCTCGCCGCCCACGTGCAAATACCCCGCCAGCACCTCCATACCCGTGGCTGAGCGGTATTCGGCAACCGTTGCGCCCTTGGGCACGTTGCCATGTCCCATATTTCTGCCGCGGCGGAACACGTTCGCCTCCCCCTCGGTCAGCATGGGCAATATTTTTTGCATGGCTTTTGCCTGCGCTCCCGCGCGGACGTAATCCAGCGATTTTTGATTTAGCGCAGCAGAGGTGGAATACCCTGCCGCAACCAATGCCTCTCGGACGTACAGCTCGATGACCGCGTCACCCAGATACGCCAGCGCAGGCGTTGTCAGCTCGTTGATAGGCTTCATGCATCCTCCCCGGAGGAGCTTTCCTCCGTTTGCTCTGCCTTGGCTTTCTTTTCAGCTTCCTTGCGTGCGCGCTTTTCTTCCTTCTCGCGCGCCTTTTTCTCCTCGTCGCTCTCGGGCACGGGAAATTCCTCCAGCATTGCCTTGGCGATATTGCGGAAATACGCAGACAGCGACGCGACCGCCAGCAGCGTGATGAAATAATCCTCGCCGTTCTCGCTGCTCAGCTGCTCCTCGTCCATGAGCTGTTGCACGATCTCGGGGCAGCGGTGCTTTTGCGACTGCTTGATGCCCATTGCCTTATCGTACGCGCCGATCAGTGCCTGACCCGAATAGTCCGACGAGCCGTAAATGCTTTGCATGACCCTGCCGATCTCCTCGATCGAAAGCGTATTCTTGAGCGAATACACGGTCAGCATCTGCACGATCTGCTCCTTGGAATATTTCTTTCCCTTAACGGGCGTGATCAGCCCGTCCTTGGAATAATTGTTGATCATATTCTTGGTCAGCGTGCGATCCGCCGTGCTGCTGCCCTCGCTGCCCTTATCGGCAACCAGCTGCAGTATCTGCTCCAAGTACAGATCTATGGAAGGGATGTCTGCGCTGACCAGATCGGCATCGTCCACCGCCTGCTCGAGCAGCGCGCGAAATTTACTTGCATCCATATCCGTTCTCCTTATACAAGCGTTCAAATGTGGTGTTGAATACTATTATACACGGTTTCTATGTATATTTCAAGTCCCTTGCGCGATTTTTTTGCTCTTTCTGACGCGGATCAGATATATAATGGTAGAAATCATGCTAAAGCACTCGCCCAGAACACCGCCCAGCGAGAACGAGATCACGGTATTATTGAGCATCCACAAGGGCGAAATGCCCAGCAGCTGCCCCCAGCGGATGGTGCGGTCGTTGCCGTACCACATGCACACCGTGCCCACGGTCATTGCCGCGAACGAGAACAGCGCGCCAAAGCCCATGCCGCCTACCGTAGCGGAGAACACGGTTGCCGCCAAAAAGATGACGTTGAGCGCAATAAACTGCCACAGCTTTCTTTTTTGCTCGGACTGCAGCATGACCACACCGCGAATAATGCCCAAAACGTTCATCAGCGCGCCCGCCACGTTGCCCAGCAGCAAAAAGCTGACGGCATAGAACACGTTGCCGCTCATTTGCGCTGCATAGAATAAGAATTTATTTTTGAATTGGAACGAGCTGATAATCAGTATCATGCCGATCACGCTGGTTACCTGCCCCCAAACCTCCGGTGTCATCAATCGTCCTCCTGTACTGTCAGCTTCACGGGCACGCAAGGGCGTACCTTTTGCACGCGATACGCCTGCATGGGCACTGCCTTGACCGCCTGCTTTTTCTGCGCGGGCGGCAGCTCGCAGGGCTTGATATCCGACGGCTTGACGCGCACGGTGGGGAATGCCTCCCATGAGAGCGCGTGCGTTTTGCCCTCGGTGGTGCGCTCGGGTCTTTGCGTGCGCTTGACGCCCACCACGAGCGATTTGTACTCGCCCTCGCCCGTTTTGCTATCGTACGAAAGGCGCAGCGGGAACAGGCAGAGCGCCAGCGCCCCACCTACCAGCAGTCCGACCTTAGTGGACGTTTTCATTCCGCCCACTCTTCTTTTGATACTGCCAGCATTTTGAACCAATCCCACCACTTTATCGGCAGTATTGACACATTTTGCGGCAACTTCCACCACTTTATCAATTCCGCTCGTGTCCTGATACAGCTTCATAAGACACTCCTTCGTTCAAAATATCAGTTACGCAAGCTATGAATGGGCGCAGGAATACGTCCGCCGCGTCCGATAAACTTGGCAGGAGAATACTCGCGCAGCGCCATAATGGGTGCAGTACCCAAAAGTCCGCCAAAATCAACGCTATCCCCCACCTGCTTGCCATATGCAGGAATAATACGCACCGCAGTGGTCTTGTTGTTCACCACTCCGATAGAAATTTCATCCGCGATCACACCGCAGATCACCGCTTCGTCGGTGTCTCCGGGTACTGCGATCATATCAAGGCCTACCGAGCAGACCGCCGTCATCGCCTCCAGCTTTTCGATCGAAAGCGCGCCGCGCTCCACAGCCGCGATCATGCCCGCATCCTCAGAAACAGGAATAAACGCGCCCGACAAGCCGCCCACGTGCGAGGACGCCATAACGCCGCCCTTCTTGACCGCATCGTTAAGCATAGCAAGGCAAGCCGTAGTGCCGTGCGCACCCGTGCTCTCAAGACCCATACCCTCCAGAATATGCGCCACAGAGTCACCGATTGCAGGCGTGGGCGCAAGCGAGAGGTCCACGATACCAAAGGGCACGTTCAATGCAGCCGACGCCTCGGACGCCACCAGCTGACCCACGCGCGTGATCTTGAACGCGGTCTTTTTGATCACGTCCGCAAGCGCAGACAGATCGCAATCCCCCGCTCTTGCAATGGCACTGGATACCACGCCGGGACCCGAAACGCCCACGTTGATGACCGCATCCGGTTCTCCGACACCGTGGAATGCGCCTGCCATAAAGGGGTTATCCTCGGGCACGTTTGCAAACACGACCAGCTTTGCGCAGCCGATCGACTGATTATCTCTTGTCAGGTACGCTGCACGCTTGATGGCAGAGCCCATCAGCGCGATCGCGTCCATGTTGATGCCCGACTTGGTGGTTGCCACGTTGACCGACGAGCAGACCATCTGCGTGGTGGCAAGTGCCTCGGGGATCGACTCGATCATCTCGCGCTCGCCCGTCGTCATGCCCTTATGTACCAGCGCGGAAAAGCCGCCTATGAAGTTGATGCCGGTCTGCTCAGCCGCTCTTTGCAGCGTATGCGCGATCTTGACGTAACCGTCGCGATCGGTTCTGCCGCCCACTAAAGAGACGGGCGTGACCGACACGCGCTTATTGACGATCGGTATACCGTACTTTTTCTCGATCTTGTTGCCCGTTTCCACCAAATGCTCTGCGCGCTTGGTGATCTTATCGTAAATGCGGTCACACAACACGTTCGTATCGTCGCTGACGCAATCGAGCAGCGAGATGCCCATGGTGACCGTTCTGATATCCAGGTTTTCCTGGCGTATCATATTGATAGTCTCTAAAATATCTCTGGTTTCGATCATGTGCTCTCTCCCAAATCAAATGTGATGCATGGTATTGAAAATATCCTCATGCATGGCGTGCACGGTCAAGCCCTTGCTCTGTCCGTACGCCTCCAGCGCATCCACAAACTGCGCAAAATCCACCGTCAGGCGGTCGATATCCGCCAGCATGATCATGGCAAAGTACTCCTGCAGCACGCTCTGCGAAATATCCACGATATTCGCGCCCTGCTCTGCGCACACGCCTGCCACGCCTGCGATAATACCCATACTGTCCTTGCCTGTTACCGTAATGACTGCCTTCATTTTTCTACCTCCGCGCTTTGCTTTAGTCAGTTTTATATATTATACTATATTTGCGCGTCGGTTGCAAGAGGAACACGGGAGAAATCCTGCTAAAAATTGCAAAATCGGTTGAAAAGCGCAAGATTTCATGGTATAATAAAGGCAATCAATCCTCGGAGGTCTTACCATGAATCAATACGAATACATCGTCAAGCAAAAAAGCGAGGGCGTATGGAAATGGCGACGCATCATGATGATCGCTGTATATATCCTGCTCCCCTTGGCGTACCTTGTCACGTTCGTCGCCCTCAACTTCCCCTGGGCGATCACCTTTTTGCCGCTTTTGATCTGGGCAATGATCTTTTTTACCTGGCGCTTCGTCAGCCCCGAATACGAGTATGCCACGCTTTCGGGTGAGATCACCTTTACCACCATCTTTGGCGGCAGGACCAGAAAAGAGCTTTTCAAGGTCAATATCAAGGAGTTTTCCAAGATCGCGCCCTACGACGAGGCAGCCGAGGCTTACGTGAGCGCGCAAAAATGCACGCGTGATTTCAGATGCATGTCCTCCCTGCAAGCCCCCGACCTCTATTACGGCATTTTCATGCTGGGCGAGGACAAGTGCGTCGTTTACTTCGAGGCAACCGAAAAGGCACTCAAGATACTCAAATACTACAACCACAGCACGGTGGTCACACCCACCGAGAAATAACACGCAAAATCCCGGTCAGTCTGCTGTTCACGCTTAAAACTAAATGAACCGCCGTCACAGACGGCATGGAGGTAACATGGCACAGAAAAATCAACCCGAAATCACCCTGCACATGTCCGAGGACATGCTGCGCAAGTTCCTTCTGATCTCCGAAAAGGAGGGCAGAACCCCCAACAACCAGTTCCTTTTCATGCTGCGCAACAACATTGCATACTATGAACGCACCAAGGGCAGGATCTCGCAGGCAGAGCTTGCCAAGATTGATCTGACCCCTTATACACAAGCCCCGGACGAGGAATAAGAAAGGAGCTCCCCCATGAAAACAGTTGACAACAAGCACCTGCCGCTCAAGATCACGCACGAGCTGGTGTGGGATCCGAGCATGGACGACGACACCTTGCGCGCTTTTCTCAAAAACCGCCTGCAATCCCTTGCCGACAAGGGCTTTGGCGGCGTTGTCACCAACGTATCCGGTCGCAATTACGCGCGCGATCCCGAGGAATGGCGCAAGATGGTGATTGCCATTGATACCGCTTGCGAGATGGGCTTGCGCGTGTGGCTCTATGACGAAAAGGGCTACCC
>JAZRDG010000113.1:0-6069 GCA_045660125.1 Eubacteriales bacterium
CTCAATACCGATTACTTTGCGCTTGGGCATATGATCCCGTATTACTTCTTGTCGCTGGTGTTTGCTTTTGTCATCTATTCGGTGTATGCGTTTATCTTCACGCAAGCCAATACGGTGGCAGACGGCGTTGTCATGTGTGTGTTGTGGATTTTCCTTTTGTGGGCAGTAGGCGGCACTTGGCACGTTTTGCAAAAAAGCAACGGGGCGGCAAATTGGGTGAACTGGGGGATTTTATATACTCCGATGAACAATCTCACCGTTTTGTACCAAGACCTGGTGGAGATCAATCGACCGCAGCAATGGGATAGAAGCGTGGCAGCCATTATGGATTACTTGCATTTGTTTCCGGCTTGGGTTATTATAGGCATTGCTGCTGCCGTCGGATATGTGGCGACCTTTATAAACAAAGGGGCAGAGACCGCCGGTGAGATCTCAAGTTCCTGGTTTGGCTACAAAATGCTGATTCCCATATACGGCTATTGCTTTTTGTGTCCGTTTGGGGAGGCTTATACAGATTTCGCTTTGATCCCGATTTTGATTTACGTGGTGCTGATGGTAACAGGTTATATCATTTATCGCAGAGGCTTTAAATTTAAGTTAAGCGATATCCTTTCAATCGCAGGAGGCATTTTCCCGATCCTGTTTGCAATGTAAAATAGCAAAAAGCCCTTGCGTAAAGCAAGGGCTTTTTGAAATGTTATAGCAGATCGGTCAAGGGTGCAGAGAGCGTGGGCGTTTGCTCCAGCTCCTCGGAGACCAAGAAGATCGCCGCGCTCGGCGGGATACGCACACGCAGGTAGGTGTAGATCTGTCCGTGGTAGGTCGCGTACTTGACGCGGCGTACGCGCTTGATCTTACCCGTTTGCGGGTCGTACAGCACGGGCTTGAGTGCACCGCGCAGATAGACCGTGTTATCGTAGGTCTGGTCGGTGGTGTTATACAGCATATGCGTGTGCTGCGTGCCGTGCACCTTGTGCAAATGTCCCATCATACCCACGCGGTGCACGCCCTCGGGCGTATCGATGTGGCGGTATTCGGGTACGGGCAGATTGAACACGCCGCCGTTTTCCAGTCGCACCATGCCGTGCATAATGACGTCGTAGGGCAGCTTGAGCCCGTACATCAGCCGCATGATCTCCTCGCTTGCGGTCATAAACGTGCCGTCCGCAGCCGTTGCGGAGGGGTAGAGCAAATACGCCTTACCACCCGCCTCGTTGGTATTGTAGCCCATGTTGCAAAGCACGCTCTTGTCGCAGGCGCGCTCACCGAATACGTGCAGCACAAGCTCTCGCACCTCGCGGTCGTAGGCTGTGGCGCAGTCCTCACCGTCGTGGCGTAAGATGTCCTTTTCAAATTCGGGCAAAAACTCAAATGCCTTTTCGGGCAGCGTGCCCGTGGCGATCACGGTGCCGCCCGCGTCGTAAAACGCTGCCACCGTGCGCAGATTATCCAGGCGGATCATGGAAACTGCGGGCAAGATCAGCACGCGGAAGCCGTTTGTGCCCTTGACGTTGTCAAAGAACAGCTGTCCGCCTCGCACCTCGCAGTGCTTTTGCAGGGTGTCGGGGTGCAGCACGGTGAGATTGATGCCCGCGTAATGCACCAGGCTGTTTGCCAGCGTCATGTAGTCGCAGTTAAAGGGATTGACGGGGTATTCGTAATCGGTCGTGGGCTGCTCGTAAAGCATGGGCTTTGTGTGCAGGGTAAAGATGGGGTAGAGCATTGCCACGTCACAGATCTGAAATCCGCGTCCGAGCAGATAGAGGCAACGGTGTACGGAATCTAAGAAATGCTTGCTTTTTTTGCTCCTGGTGGGATGTACGATCAGCGTGTTTGCACCGTTTCCGAGTGCGGTCAGGAACTCCTTGAGTGCAAGCTCCTCGGTATAAGCATCGGACATGCCCGCAAACGCCTCGCAAAGCACGCGCTCCTGTCCGCTGTCTGCGGCTGCGGAGGCGGCAAGCGTCAGCGAGTTAAGACCGTAAAGATAGGCGTGATCCATGCGTGCCACGGCACAGTAACGCTGGTTGGCAAGCGCGTCGCCCGTGATCCAGGAGCAGGCAGGGGCTTTGGGCTCTGCTTGCACCACAATGGACTGCAGACCTTGCGCATTGGCAAAATCACGCAGCGCGCGGGCAATACCGTCCTGCAGCAGCTCGGCACGGCATTGCATGAACATGGCACGCACGTGCTCGGTGCCTTCACCTAAGTTGTGGAACAGCACGGGGTAATATTTGGAAGGGTCAAAGCCGTAGGTTTCTTGGAAAATGCTGTTAAAATCGCGCGTCCAGTTACGACGGTTGGGGGAGTCAAAGCAAAGATTATGGTAGTAAACGGCACCGATCGCGCTGTTCTGCACGCCGCCGCACAGCACGTACAGGCGGTCGAGATAGGAAATAAAAGCGGTGCGCGAAAGTCTGTTGTGCGTGTCGTGCTGCGTGCCGTCCTGCTCGGTGTCGGTGCAGACGTACTGCTCAATGATCCAGTTGCCGTCGGGCACGTCAAATTCCAGCACGTTGTCCTTGACGTATTCGCGCAGGTCGATGATCTGGTTATACTCCTCGTCGTATGCAATGATGGAGAGCGTTGGCTTGTCAAGCAGAGTCAGCTCGAGATGCTCACGCTGCTCGGCATAGTATTCGCGGCGCGAGAGCACCTCGGTGCGCTCGTCGGGATCACACAGCGCGCGTTCGATCAGGCGTTGCGGGTGCAGGGCGATTTTGAGTCCGTACGCCTGCGCGGAACGGGAAAGCAGGGAAAACCAAGCAGCGTACCGCTCGGCAAAATCCTCGGTGTACACCGTGTCGGTGGAAAGCGAGGGGATGACCATATGGAAGCCTCGACGCGCAAAGCGCGCCATCAAGCCGTTGACGGTCTCCGCGTCCACGTCCAGCGCAAGATGCAGATGGATATACAGCGCATTGGTGCGGTATTTATACTTAAACGCCATTTTTGTGGATTTGAAATCCTTACTCTTGCGCATGTCGATCCTCCTTGTGCCGCATAATTTTCTCTATTATAGCACATTTTTGTGCGTTTGTTAAGTCCCAAAAGAAAAAAAGAGAAAATATTTTGCATGCCGATTGCAAAAGCGGCAAAAATGTGCTACAATAAAGAAAATCCAATCAAAGGAAGCAGATATGAAAAAAGTATTGATCACGGGCGGCTCGGGCGGTATCGGCGCGGGGCTGGTGCGTGCGTTTTGCAAAAATGGCGACAAGGTCGTCTTTACTTATCATAAAAACCTTGAAGCGGCAAGAAAATTGGCAGCAGAGACGGGGGCAGAGCCCCTTTGCGCCGACCTTGGCGACAGCGAACAGGTCAGCTTGACCGTTCGCAGCGCGGCGCAGACCCTTGGCGGCATTGACGTGCTGGTGCACGCGGCGGGTATTGCATGCATCAAGCTTTTTGATATGACCACGGATGAGGATTGGGATGCCTTGTTGCGCGCCAATCTGTCCTCGGCATTTTATGCTTGCCGTGAGGTCAGCAGAATCATGCTGGGGCAGCATCAGGGCAGGATCATTCTGATCGGCTCTATGTGGGGCAAGGTCGGAGCTTCCTGCGAGGTGGCGTACAGCGCAACCAAGGCTGGTGTGCGTGGGCTGACCATGGCGCTTGCCAAGGAGCTTGGACCCTCGGGCATTACGGTCAACTGCATCGAGCCGGGTGTGATCGACACCCCCATGAATGCTTGCTTTGATGCCGCGACCAAGCAAGAGCTGGCAGAAGACACTCCTGTCGGACGCCTCGGCACCCCCGAGGACGTAGCCGCGCTTGCCACCTTCCTTGCCTCGGACGCCGCATCCTTTATCACGGGGCAATGCATCGGTGCAGACGGCGGTTTTGCGGTGTAAATTCAATAAATGCGGGCGATCGCTGATCGCCCCTACAAAGTAATCCCATATGATATAAGTCGTATGTCTTTTAATTGGTGTAGGGGCGACCAGTGATCCCCCGAAAAACACTAATGAAGCAAATCACCCTCACCGATTCGGTGAGGGTGATTCTTGTGTTTGATGATTATTTGTTAAACTCGTCAATCGGCTTATACTGCATGTGCGGTGCAGCTTCGGGGACTTGGTAGCCGATCTCTGCAGGCTTTGCCCAGTAGACTGCGTTGGTGATGATCTTTTGCACGTACTGGTTGTGATAAGAGGGGCAGGATTCGTGACCGGGCTGGAAGTAGAACACCTTGCCCGCGCCGCGCGTGTAGCAAAGACCGCTGCGGAAGATAAAGCCGTCCTCAAACCAAGAGCCGAACACCAGCGCTTCGGGCTGCGGTACGTAGAAGGGCTCGCAGTAAAGCTCCTCAATATCCAAGGTGAAGTGATCGGGGATGCCTGCTGCGATGGGGTGAGAGGGCATCAGATTCCAAACGATCTCCTTTTGGTCGCGACCCCAGGAGAGGTTGCCGTTTGTGCCCACGACCTGACGGAACACCTTGGAGTGGTGACCCGAGTGCAGCACGATCAGACCCATACCCTTGGTGTAAACGCGGTGACGGATGCGCTCTACCAGATCATCAGGTACTTCGTGGTGCGCCATATGACCCCACCAGATCAGCACGTCGGTGTTGTTGAGCACCTCGTCGGGCAAGCCGTTGTTGGGATCGTCCAAGGATGCGAGCGTGACCTCAATGTCGTCCTTGGTTTCAAGGAACTGCTTGATCAGTCCGTGAATGCCGTCGGGGTAGATGGATTTTACGTATTCGTTGCTTCTTTCGTGGCGAAATTCATTCCACGCAGTAACTCTGATTTTGTTAGCCATACTCGCTCTCCTTTATGTAGATATTTAGATTTCAATTTGCATGCCGTCAAAGGCAGGGGTGATATCCATGGGTGCCAAGTATTTGACAAGCGACTCGTGATCGGTGTGCAGCGTCAGCGCCATGTGCGAGGTGTAGTATTTCACGTCAGGGGCAAAGCGGTTATACTTGCGGAACATTTTCAGCATAATATCCAGCATTTCGGGCGTGTTGTGCTCAAAAATACGCCAGTCATAGGTGGCGGTTTCACCGCAGGTCAGCTCCAGCACAAGGGTGTTGATCGGCTTGTCGCACATGAAATTCCAGGTCTCGGTGGGCAGCCACGCGCTGTCGCAGCCGTAGAACAGTATGCGACCGTCGCGCTCTACAAGGTAGGTGCGCGTGATCTCACCGGGGGTGGCGTAGTGGTTGGCACGCAGGGGCGTGACCAGATAGCCGCCGATCTCATAGGTCTTGCCGACCTCGGTGGAGCGGAAGTTGATGCCGAATACGCCCTCGCTGCCCAGCTTTTCGCCAAGCACCTTCATGCACTCGGGGGAGCACCACAGCGTGCAATCGCGGTCACGGCAAAGGCGCACCACGGTCTCGGGGCAAAAATGGTCAGAGTGAGAGTGGGTGACGATAATGTTGCGCACATTGTCCAAAAGATCGGGCGTGCCGTTCTTCTCTGCAAAATGGAAAACGTGGGGACCCGGATCGATCAGCAGCGCATCATCGATCAGCGCCGAGGAGTTGCGGCGGAAAAAGGGCATTGCATCGTAGCTGTTGATATTCCAATCCGCAGCACCCGTGCCGAGAAATGTCAGTTTCATGGTTGCCTCCTTGATACTTGTTATGTGCTTATTATACAACAAAGCAACACAAATTGCAAGCCCTTTGGGCATATTTGCAAAAGAATTTGGTGCGCAGGGCAATTGCGCAAAAAAACCACCCCTTGCATATGCAAGAGGTGGTTAAAATTTTGATTACTTTGCAGCCAGCAGTCTTGCCTCAAGTGCGTCCAGCTCTGCGTGCATGGTTGCGGGCACGCTGTCGCCGATCTCGGCATAGAACTTGCGGATGTTCTGGACGTCTTCCAACCAGGAGTCAACGTCAACGCTGAGCAGCTCGCGGATGGTCTCGGTGGAGATACCCTCCAGGCCCTCAACGCAAATGTCCTCAGGCAGGGGCAGGTAACCGATGGGAGACATGGTAGCGCCAACCTTACCCTCGCAGCGATCCAGGATCCAAGAGAGAACTCTCATGTTGTCGCCGAAGCCGGGCCAGATGAAGTGACCCTCGTCATCGGTTCTGAACCAGTT
>JAZRDG010000114.1:0-3698 GCA_045660125.1 Eubacteriales bacterium
CTGATCGAGCTTACGATGGGGTGACCGGTGGAAACTGCATATTTGATAGCATCGATGTCCAAATAGTCAATGTAAGCGTTGTATCCAAGCTCGCCTGCGTAGGCTACGTTAAATGCCCAGTTGCCGAAGCTCTCTTCGCCCCAGTCGCGTACGCCCCAAGCGACGTCCGCAATGTCGGAGATCTGCTCTCCGTGATACAGCATGACCATGGACAGGGAAGTGGCAGAGCAAATGCTGCCGCCAATCTCGGGGACGTCCATCTGTCTTCTGTAAGGCACGTCCAGCTTCTTGTAGGTGTCGGCAGGAGCTGCAAGCGCACCGCTTTTCTTGTCGCACGCAAGCGTGACGTTATATACGATGGGGGAGTCGCCCTCGGTCTGCTTGATGTCGATTCTGTATCTGACAATGCCTTGGCACTCTTTTTTGAGCGTGAGGATGTCAATACCAACCTCGCCGTGCGCGTCCTCCATGGATTTACTGCCGGAAACGCCGCTGATCGCGCTCCATACGCCCCAGGAATACCAGTCGGTAAAGCTTCCGTCGTCCAGCTTGACCGATACCGAGATTTCAACAGTGCCGCCCGTAGAGCAAGCATTCCAGGAGGCAAGCATGTTCTTGAAGCTGCCGCCCATATCGATCTCCTCCGAGATAAACGAACCCTCGGTCGCACCCGGCATCAGCATAAGGCCGTCGTTTTTGAAAAAGACAGAATTGAATTCTCCCACGAATTCGTTGGCAGAGAACATGATGGATTTGTGAAAGAGCTTTACGTCGTTTTTGTAGTAATCCTTATCCTCGGGCATAGTGTCTGCACCGTTCTGTTCGGTTGTCACGTTGTCCTCCTCGCTTTCTGTGGTTACTTGATCGGTTGGGGTCTCATCGGTGATCTCGGTCGTCGCCTGCTCACCCATGTCCGTAGTCGATTGACCGGGCTCGTCATCCTTGGGCGGTGTGTTGGTACACCCCGAAAAAACAATGCCGCACAGCACAATGGCTGCAATCGCACCTGTGCATTTTCTTGCAAGGCCGTTTGAAAATTTCTCTTTGTTCATAGCTGTCACCTCGAAATTTTTGTAAGTGTTAATGATGAAATACAACAATATGTTGGAATTGTAACATCTTGTGGAAATTACAGGATCGCTGCGAATTGGGTGCGGTCCAAGCCACTCTTTTGCTTGATGATCTTGACCGCCTGCTTAACGCCCGAGATCGACATATTGGTTCTCGCGGCGATCTCGGCATCCGAAAGCCTGAAGGCGGCAAGACGCATGACCTCGCGGTTTTGCTCGGAAAGGTTTTGAATGAGATAGCGTCCCGTGATCTTGCTGTTCAGCCTTGCCCAGCCGTCGGAATACACGCGGAACAGTCTGCTGACCTCCTCCCACGCGGCTTCGTCGATCGGACGCAAGCGATATTCGATCAAGTGTCCAATGATGCGGCAATACTCTGCAAGCAAGCCGTAAAGCCTGTCGGGTAGCGCAAGCTCCAGCGCGCGGTCAATGTGGCGAATGGCTTGCTTGTCCTCGCCTATCGAGTGGTAGACCACCGCGCAGGTCAGGCGCAGATACGCCTCGGACATAATGGATTGGTCTGCCTTAGCCTGCGAGATCATGGGCTCAATGGTGGCGGGCAAAAGCCCCATGAGCGCAAGACCTGTGATGCCCTTGAGCTCAAACGAGCCGGATGCCAGCGCGTGCCCGATCGCATAGAGATACTTGGCGTAATACACCTTGGCGGCGGGCAGCGCGTCCTTGGTCAGCGGCTCAAAGCAGCCGATCTTAAACCAATCGGGAAAGCCCTCTACGTCGTAAAGCATACTGTCAACCGCGCAAATGGCAAGCGTAATGATCTCGCGGTCGTTTTCGTTTTCTATCTTAGCCTCGGAGATGTGCACCTTTGCGCGACGCCACATCTCAAGGTCGCCGCGCCAAATGGCGCAAAGCGCAAGCAGCATGCCTGCCGAGATAATGGCATAAAAGCCCGAGTGCTTGGAGAGCAGGTAGTTTGCGCTGTCGTACACCTTGTCGATCTCTCCGCGCGAATATGCAACCTGCGCCTCAAAGAGCACCTGCGCTTCGTGGTGCGCGGCAAGGCTGTCGGTCACGCTGTCTGCAGAGCCGGGGACGCTGTAAAGGTCACTCATATAAAGGAAGGGAGTTTTACGGGGCAGGGGAAGATCTGCGCCTGTCGTCTGCTTTGCCGCTCGCGTTCTGCCGTCGGGCGGCTTTTTCATATTCTTGGGTATATACCAGCTGCGCCCGATCTGCAAAGCCTGCTCCAGCCTGCCTGCAGCGCACATGGCTTGCACGCGTCTGGGGGTCACGCCCCATTTTTTCGCAGCCTCTTCAATATTCATGTAATTCTGCTCGATATCGTAAAGGCGATTCATGAAAAAGTCCTCTCTTATATGTATAAAATCACGGTATAGTGCGCCAAACGAATAATACTAATATGCGCTGAGCGAACAATGGCATTGTACGCCCGACGAATAATATTATACGCGTTTTGGGTGCTTTTGTCAAGAGAAAATACCCCAAATGCGGTAATTTTTGCCCCAAAGGTGTTTGCGGTATATGTCCAAAACACCCCAAAAAAGAGATAAACACCGCGCGCGGATATATCCAAAGCCGCACCGAAAAGAGATGACAATATGCCCAAACACCCCAAAAAGTTTGTACTTTTTTTCGCACTTTAGGTAGTACACAAATTTGTGGATGCTTGCTATAATAGTACCAACGTGAGAATTTGGCACAGACCTTTTAGTAAAGTCGAAAGGAGATTACCATGAGCAAAAGCTTTATGAGCGCAAACGCGACGCCCACCCCACGCGAAGGCGACCTTTACCGCGTCATTGAGCTGCAGGGAACGCGGTTTGAGATACGGTACGGATATTATGAAGAGATCGACCGCAAGCACAAGCCCATGGCGATCTACCCGAACTTTGTAGAAACTCCGACGTACACATCCGACGGTGCACCGTTTGTGACGCACATGCAAGAGCCTTGTCGCTTTTACCGCAGAAACGGCACGGATACCGACGAGGATTGCAGCACCTGCGCCCACATGCAACAGGGCGAGGAGCTGATCGGCATTTGCACCTGCGTGCATAACCGCAAAAGGGAATAGAGATCAGAGAAAACGACCATCAACCGATAGATATTCAGATAAGGAGAAAAAACATGAAAAAAATCAACTTTATCAAGCTTGCAGGTCTTTTGACTATGCTTGTTATGCTGGTGACGCTGACCGCGGTATTCACCACAGGCGTATCTGCAGAGGATAGCGTGCAGGCACAGGCTGTATGGGGCACCGAAGAGGATCTGACCATCGGCTCGGGCACCCTGCAGGAAGCATTGGATGCCGCTGCTGCTGATAGCGCGGTAACCTATATTCAACTGGCTTCCGACGTGGATTTGGGAGAAAGTCTCCTTTATGCAAGGGGCGGTACGTTCACGCTTGACCTCTACGGCAAGACCGTGACCTCTACTACGTTCACACTCAATTTGGATAACCACGTGAACATGACGATTACAGACACCTCCGAGGGTGCAAATGGCAAGATTGAGACCACGGATGGAACAAGTTGTGCGATTACCCCGATGGCTAACTCTGCAGCTTCTCTGACTGTATCGGGTGGCACAATTTTAGGGGGAATCAAACTCGACTCCGGTGGTAATCCTACCGTAGCTAGCCTGATA
>JAZRDG010000115.1:0-3085 GCA_045660125.1 Eubacteriales bacterium
CTCGCGGAAGGAAAGCTGCTCTGCTGCCAGGCGTGTGCAAAGAGTAATATCGTTAATTGTGAGATTGCGCATAAAGGTTCTCTCCGTTTGTCAGATTTCGATGGTCCAGCCCTTAGTGTCTTGGATCTTGCCCCATTGGATGCCTGTCAGGGTATCGTACAGGGTCTGGGTCACAGCGCCGATCTTCCCGCCGCTGACGGGATAGCGAACGCCTGCGTAGCAGAGCTCGCCGATGGGGGATACGACTGCCGCCGTGCCCGTGCCCCAAGCCTCTTCCAGCGTACCGTTCTCGGCAGCCTCGATCAGCTCGTCTACGGTGATGCGACGCTCGCTGACGGGATAACCCGCATCGCGCAGCACCTCAAGGCAGGACTTTCTGGTAATACCGGGCAGAATGGAACCGGTCAGCGCGGGGGTGACGATCTCACCGCTGATCTTGAACATAACGTTCATCGCGCCAACCTCTTCGATGTACTTGCGCTCCACGCCGTCCAGCCACAGCACCTGAGAGTAGCCCTGCTTTTCAGCCTTGTCGCCCGCTCTTGTGCTGGCAGCGTAGTTACCGCCGCACTTGATGTGGCCCGTGCCGCCCTTGACAGCGCGTACGTCCTCGCCCTCGATCATGATCTTGACGGGGTTGATGCCCTCCTTGTAGTAAGAGCCGCTGGGGGAGGCGATGATCATAAACACAGCCTCGTTGACGCCGTGTACGCCAAGATAAGGGTCGTTACCGAACATAAAGGGACGGATGTAGAGCGAGGTGCCCTCGGTATGGGGAACCCAAGCCTGCTCGTGGCGCACGAACTCGGTATAGCACTGCAGCGCATCCTCTTCGGGAATGGTGGGCAGGCAAAGTCTTTCTGCGGAAACGTTCATGCGGCGAATGTTCTCAAGAGGACGGAACAGCTGCACCTTGCCGTCGGAGAGGCGGCGGTAAGCCTTCAAACCCTCGAAGATCTCCGCGCCGTAATGCAGCACGGTGGAGGCGGGGTGCAGAGAAATGCTGCCAAAGGGCACGATGCGTGCATTGTGCCAGCCATCCTGCTTGTTGTAGTCCATCATGAACATGTGGTTGGTGAAATATCTGCCAAAGCCCAACTTGCTTTCCTCGGGAAGATCCCAGGTCTGCTCGTTTTCAATAATCTTGATATCCAACATCGCTCTATCTCCTTATGCCTTGTATTCGTAGCCCAGCTTGATGGCGTTCAGATTCTGCTCGATCAGGTTGGCTCTCTTGGCGCTGACTACCTTGCCCATAGCGGCTTCCATGTACTCCATGCCAAGCTCGGGGTATTCGGCAAGCACCTTGCCGAGAATGATCATGTTTGCCAGCGTGGGAATGCCCATGTCGTTGGCAATCTGCGTTGCGGGAATGTAGTAAGCGTCCACGTCCGCGCGCTCGATCTTGCGTGTGATCAGCGTGCTGTCCACAAAGATCTTGCCGCCGGGGACAACTGCGTCCTCGTACTTGTCAAGCGAGGGCAGGTTCATGGCAACCAGACAGTCGGGATTTGCCACGATGGGCGAGCCGACGGGGGTGTCGCTGATGATAATCGAGCAATTTGCCGTACCGCCGCGCATTTCGGGGCCGTAGGAGGGCAGCCAGCTGACCTGCTTATCGGCAATCAGTCCTTGATAAGCAACGATCTTGCCAAGGAACAGAACGCCCTGGCCGCCAAAGCCTGCAATCAACATTTCTAAGGTCTTCATGCCTGTGCGTCCTCCTTACTCTGGGCGTCGCGATCGCGATAAACGCCAAGCGGATAATAGGGCAGCATGTTCTCGTTTGCCCACTGCATAGCCTTTTCGGGCGTCATGCCCCAGTTGGTCGGGCAGGTGGAGATGACCTCAACCAAAGAAAAGCCCTTGCCCTCAACCTGATTCTGGAATGCCTTGAGGATCGCCTTCTTAGCCTTGCGGATGCCTGCAACGCTGGTTACGGCAACGCGCTCGATGTACTGCGGACCTTCAAGCTGCGAGAGCATTTCGGAAACCTTAACGGGGTAGCCGCAATGTGCGGTATCTCTGCCGTAGGGAGAGGTCTGGGTAACCTGACCGGGCAGCGAGGTGGGTGCCATCTGACCGCCTGTCATGCCGTAGATGGCGTTGTTGATGAAAATAACGGTGATGTTTTCGTTACGGGCAGCGGCGTGAACCGTCTCTGCCATACCGATGGATGCAAGGTCGCCGTCGCCCTGATAGGTAAAGACTACCGAGTCGGGGTTGGCTCTCTTGAGTCCGGTTGCAACAGCGGGAGCACGGCCGTGTGCCGCCTCTACCATGTCGCAATTGAAATAGTTATATGCCATAACCGAGCAGCCTACGGGGGCAACGCCTACCGTGCGGCCCTCAATGCCAAGCTCGTCCATGACCTCAGCCACCAGTCTGTGCACAATGCCGTGCGTGCAGCCGGGGCAGTAATGCATAGTCAAATCCGCAAGCGCGTGCGGTCTTTTGAAAACTACCATGATCAGTTACCTCCTGCAATGCTTTGAATGCTTGCCAGCACCTGCTCGGGAGAGGGGATCATACCGCCCGCTCTGTTGCACAGGTATACGGGACGGATGCACTCTTCCGCAAGTCTGATATCGTCGATCATCTGTCCCATGGACAGCTCGACAGATATGAATGCCTTGACCTGATCGGCGGCCTTGCGGAACGCCTTTTTGGGGAAGGGCCAGAGCGTGATGGGACGGATCATGCCCACCTTAATGCCCATTTCACGGGCAGCGATGACCGCGTTTTTGGAAACGCGCGCAGCAATACCGAAGGCTGCGATGCAGATCTCGGCATCCTCCATCATGAACTCCTCGTACATGACCTCGTTTTCCTCGACCAAGCGGTAACGCTCAAAGCGGTCGAAGTTCTGCTGCTCCAGCTCCTCGGGGACGAGCGAGAGAGAGTTGACGATGTTGTGCTTGCGCTCAAGGTTGGTACCGGTCACAGCCCAAGGCTTTTCAACCGAGGTGGGCTTGATGTCGGAAAGGGAAACCGGCTCCATCATCTGACCCATGGTACCGTCGGCAAGGATCATGGAGGTCATGCGGTATTTGTCGGCAAGGTCAAAGCCCTTGACGGTCAGCTC
>JAZRDG010000116.1:0-49908 GCA_045660125.1 Eubacteriales bacterium
TGACGTCGGTGACCACGCAAACCACGCTTTGGTCGCGGTACAAATCGGAACAGATGGGGCAAAGCTCGCGGTCGGTCAGATTCTGACACACCGGGCACAGGTGAATGGACTCTTTTGCATCAATAATGGCTTTTGCAAACTCCTCTGCCTGCTCCATCTCCATTTCCAGCACGGCAAACGCCATACGCGTTGCCGATTTGCGTCCCACGCCCTCAAGACGAGCAAATTGCTCCTCCAGCTTGCGCAGGGCAACCATGTATTCCGCCATATCAGAACATGCCGGGCAGACCCATGCTGCCGGTGATCTTTTCCATTTCTGCTGCGTTGGTGGTCTCCACGCGCTTGATTGCCTCGTTTACGCCTGCTACCAAAAGGTCGGTCAGGGTCTCAACGTCATCGGGATCTACGATCTCGGGATCGAGGTCGATCGAGAGGATCTCCTTTTTACCGTTGATCTTAACGGTCACAACGCCGCCGCCTGCATTCACTTCATACTCGCGTGCGTCCAGCTCCTCCTGCTTTGCTGCCATATCCTCCTGCATTTTCTGTGCCTGACGGATCATGGACTGCATGTTCTGCGGTCCGCCGCCCATACCCTTGGGAATGTTTGCTCTCATGATTATATCTCCTTAAAATTTATTTCTTTTAGTTTTCCTGTGCGCTCTCAAGGATCTCATCGATCACCGATGCGCCTGCAACAGTCTTGCCGTCACATTCAAACAGTACCTGATTCTGCGCAATATTCGTATTCAAAAGGCTTGAGAGAATACTGCAAAGCGCGGGAACGGCATTGTAGCTCTGCGCCATTTGAATATCAAAATCCGAAGCGAATTTGAGCACCACGTTGCCGCTCTCATCCGAATACGCCTTTGCCGCATAGTAAAATCCTGCGGATAAGGGGTTTGCCTTGGTCAGCTTGTCCAGCACCTGTGCCCATACGCGCAAGGGGCGCAGGGTGCGCTTGTCCCCTGTTTGCTCCGGCTTTTTGAGCTTGGGCACGCGGGGTGTGGCGGGTTCTTCCTGCCGGGGCTCTTGCTTTGCGGGTGCGGATTGTTCCCTCTTTTCGGGTTGAACCTCGGGGGCTGCGGATGCTGCGGGGGCGGATACGTGGATCTGCCCGAAGGTGATTTTATCCTCCAGTGCCGCAATGCGGGCAAGCAGCGCCTCGG
This sequence comes from Eubacteriales bacterium, assembly GCA_045660125.1. Lineage (GTDB taxonomy): Bacteria > Bacillota > Clostridia > Oscillospirales > CAG-272 > SVQP01. Next base: position 1,170 of record JAZRDG010000116.1, read on the forward strand.
GCGAGGTCTCCAGCTCGGGATCGCACATGCGCACCAGCGTGCTCTCTGCCACGATGCGCTTGATGGCATTGGCTCTCTGCATGGAAAGCAGCGCCTGCTCCAGCAGCGTGCAGTGGTACAGAAGGGTTTGAGAATTAAACGGCTTAGCCACCTCTTGCATGGCGGCAAGCTCGCTGTCGGTCAGGTCCAGATACGCGGCTGCATCGCGTGCGGTGCGCAGCACCAGCATTTCGCGGTAAAGCCCGATCAGATCCTGCCAGAAGATCGCAATATCCATGGAGGATTGCACCACGGAATCGATCATGCCAAACAACGCGTCGTAATCACGCGCCGCAATGGCACGCACGGTCTGCATCATGCTCTCTCTGCCCGTTGAGCCCGCGGTCTGGTTGACCGTTTGCGTACTGATATGTGTACCCGTGCCCGCGCAAAGCTCCATTAAGCTGATCGCGTCACGCATACCTCCCTGTGCCATACGTCCAAGCAGCAGCGCTGCCTCTCTGTCAAGCGAGATGCCCTCCTTGGAAGCGATGTAAGAAAGACGGTCTGCAAGCACAGGCGTTGCAATTCTGCGGAAATCATAGCGTTGGCAACGGGAAATGATAGTCGCAGGCAGCTTTTGCAGCTCGGTGGTCGCCAAGATGAACACCACGTATTCGGGCGGCTCCTCCAGCGTTTTGAGCAGCGCGTTGAACGCACTTGCCGAGAGCATATGCACCTCGTCGATGATATACACGCGCTTTTTGAGCGCGTTGGGGGGATAGACTACCTCGTCGCGAATGTCGCGGATGTTGTCAACGCCGTTGTTGGAGGCTGCGTCCATTTCCAGCACGTCGGTCGCACTGCCCGATTCAATGGCACGGCAAGCGTCGCAAGACAGGCACGGCGAGCCGTTTTGTGGGTTTTCGCAGTTGACCGCCTTGGCAAGGATCTTTGCGCAGGTGGTCTTACCCGTTCCACGCGATCCGCAGAACAAATAAGCATGCGAAAGGCCGCCCGTTCTGGTCTGATACTGCAGTATCGACGTCACGTGCTCCTGACCGCAAACGTCCTCAAAACGCTGCGGACGCCATTTTCTGTACAAAGCCTGATGCATAATTACCTCCAAAAAACACAGCACCTTGCCGCAAAACAAGACCATACACCTCAAAATCGAATGTCGCCCCTACGCGATCTTCGTACCTCCTGCTCAAAACAGGCAACCTCACGGCACACCGAGGTAACCGCTTAATGCTGCTTGGTCCCCCACCTGACATGGTTCACAGCCCTCGATTGCGTAAGACCCGTTTCTCAACACAGCAGCTACGACTCTTGTATTCGTAAAGGTTCGATCCTCAAACGAGGGATCCACCCCTGCTGTAGCGGATTTCAGGTACAGGGCTCCGCTGCTTCCCCGGCTGGTATGGCCTTATTTCACAGCATGATGCTGTAACTCTGCTATTATACCACAACAAAAACAGAATTGCAAGTGTTTTTACGAATTTTTCACAATTGTATTGTTTTCTCTCGACGGCTTGTGCGCAAATCCCCTACGGCGCGTGCAGTATGATAGAGGTACCTCAAAAAAGAAAGGAGTTTTGAAACGTGAGACACCTCAAAGTTCTTCCCTTTGCGCTTGCCTGCCTGCTGATCTTCAGCTTTTGCACGGCATGCAGCGACAAGCAACCCAACGACACAGCCAAACAGGAGCAAAACGTGCAAACCGGTCAGCCTAGCGGCAACCCAAGCGTGAGCGACGACGTGTATCGCGAGCAGCTTGCCTATTACGAAAAGATGGTCAGCGAGCTGCAAAACGAGATACTTGCGCTCAAGCAGCAGCATTACGTGGACACCTTTGCCTACGAGCAGACGATCGCGCAGCTCCAAGCGCAGCTTGGCGCGCTCGATACCGACGTATCTGGCAAGCCCGAGCAGCCGCCCGCCGAGCAGCCCGAGCAGGCTGCGGCGACCTTTACATACGAGGTCAAAAACGGCACGGCAACGCTGACCGCTTACACGGGCGACGCCACCGAGGTAAACGTGCCTGCCGAGATTGACGGCTACGCGGTCACGGCTCTTGGCGACAGTATGTTCAAGGACAGCGGCGTGACAAGCGTGACGCTGCCCGCGTCGGTGACAAGCATTGGGTGGTTTGCCTTTTACGGCTGCGCGTCCTTGCAGAGCGTGAGCATGGGCGAGGCGGTGACCACCATCGGCTACGCCGCCTTTGACGGCTGCCCCAAGTCCTTGACCATCTGCGCGGCGTCGGGTTCGTATGCCGAGCGGTATGCGGCAAGCTACGGGCTGCAGTTCCGGGCGCAGTAGCGCCCCGGAACAGTTATGATTGCCCTTCGGGCAAGTGATGAGTGATGGTACGCTTCGCGTAGTGATGGTGCCCTTCGGGCAGTTTGACGTTAGCAAGGCAATCATACCATAACGATCGCGCAGCGATCTCATAACTTGGCGTAGCCAATCATAACGTTTGCGCAGCAAACCCATAACTGCAAAAGCCTGCCGCATCGCGGCCGGCTTCGGTATTACAGATCAACGCGGTTGCGCGTCTCTCCCTTTTGGAAAGCGTCAATGTTCATGCAGATCTCGTCCAGGCAGCGTGCACGCGCCTCGGCGGATGCCCATGCCATATGAGGCGTCAGACAAACTGCGGGGTGATCCTTGATGGCAAAGAACGGGTGCTCGACGGGAAAAGGCTCGGTGCTGAACACGTCGCATCCAAGTCCGCTGATCTTACCCTCGGTCAAAGCCTTGGCAATTGCCGCTTCATCCCACACAGCGCCGCGCGCTACGTTGATAACGATCGGCTTTTTCTCCATCATACCGATCTGCTCTTCTCCGATCATGCCGCGGCTCTGGGCGTTGAGCGGCGTGTGCAGCGAGATGATATCCGACTCGCGCAAAACCGTTTCAAGATCCACGCACTCGGGGCTGTCGGGGGTGCGCTTATACGCAATCACCTTGCAGCCAAAGGCGCGTGCGATCTCGCCCACCTTTTTGCCGATATTGCCGTATCCCACAATGCCCCAGGTCTTGCCGCAAAGCTCGTGATACACGGGCACAAGCATATTGGGACTTGCCTGACGCGAATACCAGCCGCTCTGCGTAGCAGCAGTATAGGCAGACAGATGCGAGCACAGATTGAGCGCCATAGCAACCGTCAGCTGCGCCACGCTCTCGGTGGAATAGCCCACCACGTTGCACACGGCAATGCCCTTTTCGCGGCAGTACGCCACGTCGATATTATCGTAGCCCGTAGCAAAAATGCAGATCAGCTTGAGCGCATCCGCGTGTGCGAGCACCTCGGCGCTGAGTTTGACCTTATTGATCAGCGCGACCTCGCAGCCCGCAAGTCTTGCTTTGACCTCTTCGGGTGTGCTTGCGTCAAACACCGTGACGCTGCCGTATGCGTCAAGCGCGTTATAATCAAGATCCGTACCAATGCTGGCGCGGTCAAAAACCGTAATATTCATAAATGCTCTCCCATCGTTTCGTTGACAACAGTATAACAAATCGCAAGCATTTTGTCAAGCGACATGAAAATTTCAAAAAAATTTCAGGTTTTCACCAAAGCAGCCGCGCATATTCACATTCGCGTCACATTTGTGTTATATAATGATGATGAATTTCTATGTTTACAAGGATATCAAGTAATGCTTCAACTCAAAAACATTGTCAAAACCTATACGGTTGGCGATAACGTCGTTCACGCGCTGGGCGGCATTTCGCTCAATTTCCGTAACAGCGAATTTGTGTCTATCCTTGGCCCCTCGGGCTGCGGTAAGACCACAACGCTTAATATCATCGGCGGTCTTGACCGCTATACCTCAGGCGATTTGCTGATCAACGGCAAGTCCACCACCATGTACAAGGATCGCGATTGGGATACCTACCGTAACCACTCGATCGGCTTTGTATTCCAGAGCTATAACCTGATCCCCCACCAGAGCGTGCTTTCCAACGTAGAGCTTGCGCTGACCGTTTCGGGCGTTCCGCGTGCCGAGCGCAGACGCAGAGCAAAAGAGGCACTGGAAAAGGTAGGACTTGGAGATCAGCTGAACAAGCGTCCCTCGCAGATGTCGGGCGGTCAGATGCAGCGTGTTTCGATTGCAAGAGCTCTGGTAAACGACCCCGATATCCTGCTTGCCGACGAGCCTACGGGTGCGCTTGACACGGTCACCAGCGTGCAGATCATGGAGCTGCTCAAGGAGATCTCCAAGGATAAGCTGGTTATCATGGTTACGCATAACCCCGAGCTTGCCGAGCAGTATTCCACGCGTATCGTCAACCTGCGCGACGGACACGTGATCGGTGACTCCGATCCCTACGAGCCCGACGAGCAGGAGGTCAACGCCGCTCGTACCGCTCCCGCAAGAGTTTCCAAGGGCAAGGCTAAGATGAGCACCAAGACCGCGTTTGCGCTCTCGCTCAACAACCTGATGACCAAGAAGGCGCGTACCTTCCTTACCTCCTTTGCAGGCAGTATCGGTATTATCGGTATTGCGCTGATCCTCTCGCTCTCGACCGGTATCAATCTCTTTATCGACCAGGTGCAGGAGGACACGCTCTCCACCTACCCCATTACCATCTACAAGACCGAGCAGGACTATGCAGCGCTGATGGGCGCTATGCAGCAGACGCAGGAAAACGTGGAAGGTCGCGAGCCTGACGATAACACCATCTTTGTTGACGACTCGCTTGACCATCTGGTCAACGCCTCCACCTCGACCGTGGAAAACAACCTGCCCGCCTTCAAGGAATTTTTGGATAAGCACGCCGAGGAGCTCGAGGATTACGTGCTCGATATCCGCTATACCTACAACTACACCATCAAGGTCTTCTCCGAGGACGGCAAAACCCAGGTCAACCCCACCACCATTTTCGAGAATATGGGTCCCGCATTCTCCGGAATGTCCGATATGATGGGCATGCTTGGCAGCATGGGCGGCGGCTTTAACACCTTTGAGCAGATCATCGATAACGAGGAGCTGATCCACTCGCAGTACGAGCTGGTTGGCAAGGACAGCGAATGGGCAGACGATCCCACCGAGATCATGCTGGTGCTGGACAAGAACAACGCCATCAGCAACATGGTGCTGTACATGCTGGGCATCAAGGATCAGGCTGAGATTCCCGATATGCTGATCAAGATCTTTACCGATCCCGATTACGAGATCCCCAAGACCGAGCCCTATGACGTAGACGATTTCGTTGGCATGACCTTCCTGGTCGTTCCCGACAGCGCATACTACTATGAATCCGAGGAAACCTTTACCGTAGACGGCAAGGTGCACCACATCTGGAAGGACGTGCGTAACGATCCCGACTACGATGCGGCAAAGTTTGTTAAGGAAAACGGCGTTGAGATCACCATCTCGGGCGTCATCCGTCCCTCCAAGGACGCTATGGCAGCCTCCATCTCCTCCCCTATCGCATATAACACCTCGCTGCAGACCTACATGCAGGAGATCATTCGTGACAGCGATGTCGTACGTGCGCAGGAAAATCTGCCCGAATACGACATTACCACCGGTAAGGAATTTGACCGCGGTCAATATCTCGGTCTGTCCGCTGCCGAAAAAGCAGACCTGTTTGACAGCTTTATCATGGACAACAAGGAGATCATGATTCAGATCATGGTCGATTACATCAAGGCTGCAGAGCAAAAGCCCGAGCAGGATTCCGAAATTGCGGGCATGAGCAGAGATGACAAGATCAACTTTATCATGCAGAGCATGGAATCCATGGTTGACACGCACCCCGAAATTTATAAGTCGATCATCATCGGCATGACCAAGATGGCTATGGGCAGCAGCTATAACGACATGATCGCAGGCATGCTGGAAGGCATGAGCGCTGCGGAATTGAAGGCGGCTATGGCACAATCCGGCGGCTCTGCTACCGAGAACGAAAAATCGCTGCGCGGCTATCTGCAAAGCCTGTCCGACGATGAGCTGGATACGACCGTGACCAAGCTCAAGGGCGGCGAGACCTCCGATAGCGGCGATATCCGCGACCGCTATACCGACGAGCAGCTGATTCAGGCATTCCTCGAAAGCTACGCAAACTATAACGATCAGCAAAAGGCAATTTTGTATGACGATTATATGCCCAACATGCTTTCCGAAAACAGCGAAGACAAGGTGATGGCTATGTTTGGCTGGTACCTTGACGAGCAGCCTGCTTCGATCAGCATTTACTCCAAGGACTTTGCTTCCAAGGACTACATCGCTGCACTCATCGATCAGTACAATCAGGACTGTGAGGATGACGGCCGCGAGGAGGACGCCATTCATTACACCGACCTGATCGGCTTGATGATGTCCTCGATCACCATTATCATTGACGTTATTTCCTACGTACTGATCGCGTTCGTTTCGATCTCGCTGATCGTATCCTCGATCATGATCGGTATTATCACCTATATCTCGGTGCTGGAGCGTACCAAGGAGATCGGTATTCTGCGCTCGATCGGTGCATCCAAGGGCGACATTTCCAAGGTATTCAATGCAGAGACCGCTATCGTGGGCTTTGCAGCGGGCATGATCGGTATCGTTGTGACCATTCTGCTCAACTTCCCGATCAGCTGGGTCGTACAGGCACTTTCGGATATGTCGGGCATTCACGCAGTTCTTCCTTGGTGGGGCGGCGTCGGACTGGTTGCGATCAGCATGGTGCTGACCCTGATCGCAGGCTTGTTCCCTGCTGTACTCGCATCCAAGAAGGATCCCGTTGAAGCGCTGCGCAGCGAATAAAAAAACACATTTTACCATACAAGGCAGGATTTGTCAAAAATCCTGCCTTGTTCTCATATGCTGCCGCTCCTGACAGATGTTGTGTGTTGACGGCAATGCTCCGAGGTGTTAGAATATGCACGTGGCAAGCAAAGCCGCAAGTACACAAAAGGAGCAAACCGATATGAAATCCAAAAAGTTCTTGAAAATATTTCTTCCCATTCTGGGCACGCTGGTATTGATCGCCATCATCGTGGCGTGTGCGGCATCCGGTAAGGGCGAGGGCAACGGCACCGAAACCGATTCCACGACCGCCGAAACCACCACAGCCGCCGGCACAACCGCTCCCGAGAGCACCAAGCCCGAGGCTACCACGCCCGAAGTAACCACTCCCGAGCAAACCACTCCCGAACAAAGCACGCCCGAGCAGACCACACAAGAGGAAAGCACCGCCGAGCAATCTACCGAACAGGATAGCTCCGCGCAGGAATCCGTAACCACACAGCCTCCCGCCACCGAACAGGACAGCAGCGAGGCTACCGAGGGTGAGCAGTCTTCCTCCGAGCCCGAGCAGACTCCCGATGCGGACAGCACCGAGACGGATGCCGAGGTACAGGAATAAAGAAAAAAAGCAGAGAGAAACGCGCGGTTTCTCTCTGCTTTGCTTTATCTGACAAACAGGATAGAATTTTCTGAATTTTTCAAAAATAAATCTCAAAAAGGGGTTGCAATTTCAAAAAAGTTATGCTATAATATCAAGGTCGCTGGTGTGGCTCAGTGGTAGAGCAGCTGATTCGTAATCAGCAGGTCGCGGGTTCAAATCCCGCCACCAGCTCCAAAAAAGAGGATATGGTCTTTCGACCATATCCTCTTTTTTCGACCTGTTCGCCGATTTAGAACCCCGCATGCCATCGCGCAGCGATGCCATGCAGGTTTGCGCCGGTTGCCCGTACGATTTACAACACCCTTCAGGCGCAAATATGGGTTCTAAATCCCGCCACTCATGCCATCGCGTAGCGATGCCATGCAGGTTTGCGCAGGTTGCCCGTGCGATTTATAACACCCTTCAGGCGCAAATATGGGTTCTAAATCCCGCCACTCATGCCATCGCGCAGCGATGCCATGCAGGTTTGTGCAGGTTGCCCGTGCGATTTATAACACCCTTCAGGCGCAAATATGGGTTCTAAATCCCGCCACCTCCCTATCCGCAAAGCGGACCGTCGAGGACGCCGGTCCCTACAAACAAATTTGCGGCGGTAGCCGCGAATTGATTGACATAATGCATTTTTTATGTTATACTATATAAAATGAAATCCGCTCAAAGCGGATGAAATCTCACAAAAGTGAGATGAAATCGCTTCGCGATGAAATCCCGCTTGCGCGGGATACAATGGAGGAAAACATGAATCTTTGCGATACACGGACGATTAAGCAGATCATGGGCATGTACGGTCTGCACTTCAAAAAGGAATTCGGACAGAATTTTCTGACCGAGAAATTTGTAGTCGAGGACATTGCGGACAACTGCTGCGATGACCCGAACGCCACCATTTTGGAGATCGGTCCCGGTCTTGGTACACTGACGCGCGAGCTGGCTGCCAGATATAAAAAGGTCATCTGCCTGGAGATCGACACGGGCATGATCCCTGTACTTGGGTACACGCTTGCCGATTTTGATAACGTAACCGTCTACAATCAGGACGTCATGCAGGCAGACCTTGACGAGCTGCTTGCCGACGCGTTTGCCTCGGGCACGGTAGCGGTTTGCGCAAATCTGCCCTACTATATCACCACGCCTATTATGATGAAGCTGCTGGAGTCGGGGCTTCCCTTTACCGATATCACGGTCATGATCCAAGCCGAGGTGGCAGACCGCCTTTGCGCCAAGGCAGGCAGCAAGGATTACGGCGCGATTACCGCCGTGCTTGCTTACTACGGCACGACACAAAAGCTTTTCAAGGTCAAGGCAGGCTGCTTTATGCCTGCGCCCAAGGTGGATTCTACCGTCATCCGCACGAGATTGTACAAGGAAAAGCCTTACAACCCCAAGGAAACCGCCCTCTTGTTCCGCACCATCAAGGCTGCCTTTGAGCAACGCCGCAAGACGCTGCCCAACGCGCTTGCCTCTGGCTTTGGCGAGCTGGACAAGCAGACGCTGACCGACATTATCGTGTCCTGCGGACACAGCGCAGACGTGCGCGGCGAACGCCTCTCGATCGAGGATTTCGTGGCACTCTCCGACGCGATTTACGATAAGATTCACGAATAAAAAAACGGGAGTATACTCCCGTTTTTTTATTTTATCGATCGATATAACTAAACACCAGCGTGCACAGTATTGAGGAGATGGCGCAAAGCACGGTGGCTGCCACAAAGATCAGCCAACCCGGATGCCAAAGATTCCAAACAAATCCCAAAACAAGATATGCCGGAATGGCAACCAAGAACACAATGGAGCAAAAGGCTGCATTGATACGATTCCAATCCATGGCAGGACCAAAGTAGGATCTTTTCTTGATCGGGCGCAGCTTGGGGCGGTTGATGGCAGAGAGCACCGGATCCAGAAAAGCCGCGATTACGAATATCAGCCAGCCCGGATGCCACAGATCCCACACAAACCCCATGATCAGGTATACCACCGTTACCAGCGGAAACAGCATATCCTCCACGATTTTCAGCACGGTGCTGCGGCGAGGCACCATCTTGATCTCCTCATCGGGCTTATGTTCCTGCTCTTGCACAGGCACAGGTTCTTTTTCCTGCGTTGCATCCCCGCGCACAAGGGTCTCCATGTCGCACTCCAGCACTTCGCACAGCTTGATCACAGTCTCCACGTCGGGGTACACCGAATCGGTCTCCCAGCGCGACACGGTCTGACGCGACACGTACATGCGCTCGGCAAATTCCTCTTGCGTCATGCCCTTCTTTTTTCTTAAATATCCGATATTCGATCCAAAGCTCATAATTGCCTCCTGTGTTTGATGCCTCTATCATACCCGAAAAGGCTCAACAAGTCCACCACACGCCCTGAATTTTTGCAACACGGCATGTTACATTGGCATATTTTGGTGCTATTTTGCGATTTTAAGCCTTTGTAACGGCATCACCTTGCGCAAGGCAGCCGAGAATGGCGATCTTGCCGCGCAGGGGCTTGACCATAACAGCGTGACCGCCTGTGCTTGTGCACGGAGTCGTATAGGTGGCAATTCCCTCTCCGTCAAGCTCTACGCTGCCGCAGAAATTGCCGTCCAGCCACACGCCCGCGGCGCCAAAGCCGGGGGCTTTTTGCATTTGCACGGTAAAGGTATTGCCGTGCAGATTCCACTTGGCGGCAACCAAGCCCTTGCCCACAAACCCGTCTTCAAGCCTGTGCCAGCGGTCGCCCTCTATCTCTTCCTCGGGGCTTACGACTCGGTCCTTGGGGTAAAGCTGCCCCGCGCCAAGCAGCGCGTCCTGCGCATTCCATTGCCAAGCATAGGGCTGCGCGTCACCTTCTACCGTAAACTCGTCACACTCAAGGCGGCTGTGCGACATAGCGGCAATCGCCAAGGGGGCGACTGCATCGGACAGCGCCACGTCGGACGCGACAAGCTGCCCGTTTGCCCAAGCAGACACAACGCCGCAGGCGTCGCGCTCGATCTTGACCTTTGTAATCGGTTCTGCAGCCTCAAGGCTTGCGTGTACCGTCACCTCACCGTTTTTCCCTACAGTAATCAACGAACAGGTGCTGCCCGAAATGCGCAAGGCACAATAGCCCGACATGGTTTGCTTGCTCGGAACGCTATCGGCAATGCTTCGATCGGGGCCCAATACCCCTTGGTAAGCAAATGCAAAATCCACAGTTCCCTTGCTTTGCAAGCGCGCTTGCAGCGAAAACGCACCGTAAGACGCCTTGAGCGGCACAAGCGAAGGTCCGCTGTGCCCTGTAAAGGTAAATCCGTCCGAGTACGGCTGATCGATGGGTCTGTGCGCAAGCCCCAGCGTGCCCATATCCTTGGAATTGCGGCTTGCATGCATGACGATATATCTGCCGTCATCGTAAAAGCCGTGCAGCGTCTGTCCCCAAATGCCGATATACTCGTCATCGTGATCATGCGCGTGCCAGCCGTTGCCGTCCTCTACCATTTCCCACGCACCGGGGTCATGCGCCTGCTCCAAGAGCGCGCGATATACCACCTGATAATTGCGGTTTGCGGCAACCGAGGTACAGCGTGCGTACACGTATTCTCCATGCACCTCAACCGGGAAAAACTCCATAGGACAAGGATAATAGCCGTGACGGTCGCAGCCGAGCACCACGTGCGGATGCGTCCACGCGCCGTCAAGCGTGGGCGAGGTCAAAGCGCTCAACGCCCACGAAAAATGCTGATTACTGTCAGCTAAGCAAAACGCGATATAATCGTGCTTTCTGGGCAAAACGCAGCTGGCATACCATCTGCTGTATCTGCCGCACGTGCCGTGCGACGCTCTGTTATCCAGAATGCGGCGCGTCATGCGCGTCCAAGGTCCTGCGGGCGAATCCGCCAGCGCGACCGCAACGCCACTCTGTATTTGATTGCCCGCAGGATTGTGCGAGCCCTCCCACGTAAAATCGTTGGTGGAGGTGTCATAGGTCAAAAGATACTTGCCAAGCACGGGATCCCAGGTCACAAACACGTCGGGACACATGTCGGAGGGCATATGGTCGCCCTCAAACGTGAACGCCTCCTCGGAAAATCCCCAGCCAAGATCCTGCCAGGTCGCTCCCTTGTCATAGGATCTGTAGGTGCGGAAGCGAGAGGTCTCACAGCTTGCGTAGCCATAGGGGTAAAGCCCTGCATAATAATACCACGTGCCGTCAAAATCGCAAAATACAGAGCCGTTGACCGCCCATTCATAAGGAGGCGCGGACACGTGCACCGCATCGCCAAGACGCTCAAAAGTATCAAACGAGGGGTCTCCCAGCACGGGATGGCGCAACCACGCATGCATGTGCGCGGTCGAAGCGAAATTGATCTTCATGCTTACTCCTTATTTCTTTTTGGGATAAGGCTTTTTGTGATCGTCAAAGTGCGGCTTACCGTGGTCAAATTTGGGCTTGGATTGATCAAAACGAGGCTTTCCCTGCTCGGGCTTGGGCTTTCTTTGCTCAAAGCTCGGCTTTTTTGCCTCAGCCGGATCACGGAAATATTCGTAAAGCGTGCAAGGCAGCATGCCGTTATACAGGCGGTGGGTCTTGTCCGCCGTGCGACCAAAGCTGCGCTCAAACTCGGGATAGGAAGTGATGATGTACACGTGCCAAGGATACAGATCCGCAAAGGTTTTGCCCATCGCGCGGTACAAGGCACGCACCTCGTCCTCCTCCATCATACGCTCACCGTAGGGCGGATTGCACACCACAGTGCCCTTTCTGTCCTCGCGCTTGATGGTGCGCGCATCGGCATGGAAAATATTGAGATACTCCTCCACGCCCGCACGGGTCGCGTTTTCGTATGTCACGTCCAGCATGTCCTCGTCAATATCCGAAGCCCACGCCTCAAATTTGCTGTCGCGAATGATCAAGTCCTGCGCTTCGGTGGCAGCGTCAGCCCAAGCGCGCTCGGGAATGCAGGCAAAGCTCTGCCCTGCAAATTCTCTGCCCAAGCCGGGAGCGCGGCGCGTGGCGATCATGGCAGCCTCAATGGCAATCGTGCCCGAACCGCAGAAGGGATCCCAGAACAGAATGTCCTCCTTGGGTCTTGCGGTCAGCGCGATCGATGCCGCCAAGGTTTCTCGCAAGGGCGCAATACCTGCCTGCGGACGGTAGCCGCGCTTGTGCAGCGCTATGCCCGAGGTGTCCAGCATCAGGGCGACCACGTCCTTGAACAAGAAAAATTCGATCTGATATTTCACACCGTCCTCGGTAAACCAACGAATGCCGTATGCACTTGAAAGTCTGTCAACGACAGCCTTTTTGATGATACTCTGGCAGTCGGGTATCGAATACAGCTTGCTCTTGATGCAATGTCCCTTGACGGGAAACGCGTCCGACGAGCCGATATAGTCCTCCCAAGGCAGGGATTTTACGCCTTGGAACAGTTCTTCATAGGTAGTCGCGGGAAACTCGCCCAGCTTGATCAGCACACGCTCGGCGCAACGCAAAAACATATTGGCGCGCGCAATGTCGGCGGGCGTGCCCTCAAAGGTCACCCTGCCGTCCATGGTGTGCACTCTCTTGAGCCCCAGCGCGTCTATTTCTTCTCCGAGCTGCTTTTCCAGCCCGAACATACAGGTTGCTACTAAAATCATAAAATCTCCTTAATCGTAGAGTAAATACGGCTTGATCTGTGCGCGGAACTGCTCGCAACGCGCATTTGCCTCGGCAAGCTCGGTGGCGGGGTCAAAGTCACCCGAGAGCAGCTCGGTGCCAAAGCGCAGGCGCAGACCTGCGGGATTTGCCTCGAATTCGGGGTACTTGCGCATGGCGTCGTACAGGTACAAAAGCGTTGCAAAGGGAGAATACGCTTCCCTGTCGATCACGTGCAGCTCCACACCGCCGCAAAGCGTTCCTGCATGCTTGTTAAACGCAGGGGTAAAGTGTGCCGCGCGGAACAAAACGCCCTCAAGACCGAGCGAGTTCATGTGCTCAGCAAGCGCAAAGGCGTCCACAAAGGGTGCACCGATCATATCAAACGGTCTTGTCGTGCCGCGCCCCTCCGAAATATTGGTCGCCTCGTAAATGCCTGTGGCAATATAGTTGATGGCACAACCCACCGAGGGGATGTTGGGCGAGGGGTTGACAAACAACAGGTCGGTCTGATCGGCGTACATATGACGCTTCCAGCCCACGCATTCGATGACCTGCAGCTCGCATCCAATACCCTTCTCTGCATTGACGTAGCGTGCGTATTCGCCCACCGTCATGCCGTAGCGTGTCGGGATCGCAAACTCACCGATAAACGAGGAAAAACGCTCGTCCAAGATCTCACCCTCGATCCTGACACCGCCGATGGGGTTGGGTCTGTCCAGCACGATGACCTCGATATGCAATCTCGCCGCCGCACGCATGACCTGCGTCAGGTTGCAAAGATAGGTATAGTAACGCGCGCCCACGTCCTGAATGTCGTAAACCACCGCGTCCACACTCGCAAGGATCTCGTCAAGGCGCGGATGCCCCTTGGAGTTGAGATTGTACACGCACACGCCAAACAAGGGGTCGGGTACGTCCTGCTCGTCCTGATATCTGCCATCCTGCAGATTGGAGCAAATGCCGTGCTCGGGGGCAAACAGCGCACGCAGCACGCCCATATCGCGCAAAATGCGCCAGGTGGGTACTGCCATGCGGTCAACGCCCGAAGCAGCGGTCAAAAGCGCAACCTTTTTGCCCTGCACGGCTGCCGCAAGCGCGTCGCGTCTGTCTACGCCGCATAAAACATGATATTTTTCCATATGCATCACCTCTTGCATCTATTATATCACACATCAAGCCCGTATGCAAGGTCATACAAGCCTTTTTTGCTTCATAAACTGAAATAGCGCAAAGATTTGGAGGCAGTTTATGAGCAAAATGAGCAGGACGGGAAGATTTTTTTACAACTCACTGTTGATGGTGGGCGTGACGCTGCTCATGCGCGCAATCGGCGTGGGCTTTAACGCTTACGTGGCAGGTAAAGCGGGCGCACAGGCGATGGGGCTTTATTCTCTGCTCTCGGGCGTGTACGGCTTTGCGGTCACGCTGGCATGCTCGGGCATTCACTTGGGCACGACGCGCACGGTTGCCGACGCGCTTGGCAAGGGGGATGCCGCCCTTGCGCGCAAATACGCCGCGCGCGCACTCGGCATCAGCCTGTTTTTCGGGGTGCTTTCGGGGGCATTGCTGTTTTTCGGTGCGCCCCTTGCAGGCACGCGCTGGCTGAATGACGCGCGCACCGTGCTGCCCTTGCGCGTGCTTGCGCTCTCGCTGCCCGCGGTGGCGGTCTGCTCCTGCCTCAACGGCTATTTTACTGCGGTGCGGCGCGTGTGGAAAAATGCCGCCGTGCAGCTTTCCTCACAGGGGCTGCGCATCTTTGGCACGGCGTTTTTTCTCACGCTTTTGTTGCCCGAGGGCGTTGCGTACGCCTGTCTTGCCCTGGTGCTCGGCACGCTGCTGACGCAGGTTTTCGAGCTTGTTTTCTCTGTTTTTCTCTATCTGACCGATCAAAAGCACTTAAAAACGCCACACAAGAGCACGCAAAGCGGCGTGACGCGCACGATCTTGGGTATTACCCTGCCCGTGGCGTTCAGCTCCTACGCGCGCTCGGGCTTGATCACGCTGCAGCATATCCTCATTCCGCGCGGACTTGCGCGCAGCGGCGCTTCCTGGGAAAGCGCGCTTGCTTCTTACGGTGTGCTGCACAGCATGGTGCTGCCCGTGGTGCTGTTCCCCTCCGCGTTCATTTCGTCCTTTGCAGGGCTTTTGATCCCCGAGGTGGCAGAGGCAAAAATTCAGAATCAAATGGAGCGCGTGCGGCGCGTCTCCAGGCGCATTTTCGGCATTTCCATGACCTTTTCGGTTGGCGTGGCAGGCATAATGCTTTGCTTTTCGCACGGGCTGGGGCTTGCCATCTACGACTCGCTGCAAGCAGGCAGCATGATTGCCATGCTCGCGCCGCTCATTCCCATTATGTACATTGACAGCGCGGTGGACGCGGTGCTCAAGGGCATGGGGCAGCAGGTGTACAGCATGAACGTCAATATCATCGATGCGCTGACCTCGGTGATCTTAGTCATCATTCTGGTGCCCAAATTCGGCGTTGGCGGCTATATTTTCACCATTTATTTTACCGAAATACTCAATACGACACTCTCGCTTGCGCGTATGATTGCCATCGTCAAGCCCAAATTGCGCCTGTTTGGGCACGTGTTTGGGCCGATTTTGTGCATCGCAGGGGCAACGGCAGCCGTGCACGTGCTCAGCACCGCGCTGTGGCTGCAGCCCTCGGTTGGCACGCTGGTGCTGCAGATCACGCTGACCGCGCTGCTCTACCTTGGGCTGCTTGCGCTCACGCGCTGCATCGGCACGGATGAATATGAAATGATCAGAGCGATCTTCGGGAAGAAACGCGCACACACAGGCTTATTAAAATCTGCGAACGACGCGTAACCCCATTCGTTAAAAGTTTTTGCGTCGCTTTTCTCAAAAAGCGACCGCCCATCCAAGGGCGCGCAGCCCTTGATCGCGCCCGCAGGCGCGAAACATTTCCCAACGCCGTTTTTTGGTTCTTTTTTGCGGCTACTCCGTCAAAAAAGAACGGAAAGAATTTCCTCAATGTTTCCCTTTTTCCCCAACCCCTTTAAACCAACCACATAAACCACGGGTTGATTGACAAAATCTACCGCGTCTGCTATAATCTAATCATCACGCGAGAGTGTGAAATTCATACCGCAGGAAAACTGCGGTGAAAAAGAAAGGAGGCGGAGTTATGACGAACTCGAATAAAACCGGATGCTGTGACTCGCGCCTTTCGGGTTGGCGCGGTTGATCGCTTATAAGAATTGATTTTCCCACTCTTCACTTCTTGTAAGTCATCATGACACATCCATCCCCCACGGGGCAGGCGCGAACAGGGCTTGCCCCAAGGGGCTTTTGCAAAAATCGCGCAAAGGAGATGGATACCAATGATAGTGCTTGAACAGCTCGGCGCGCGTATCGCACAGCTGCGTCGGGATCAAGGGCTGACACAGGAAATGCTTGCACAAAGAATGGGGGTATCCCCTCAAGCCGTCTCCAAATGGGAGCGCGGCTTGGCTTTCCCAAATCCGGTATGGCTGGACGAGCTTGCCGACATTCTGGGCACGAGCATAGACGGCCTTTTGACAGGCAAACCGCAAAAAGAAAAGGACTGACCGAAGTCAGTCCTTTTTATTATGCAATTATTATGCAATTATTTCTCCTTGGTCAGCGTCATGTCGCCGATCTTGATGTAATCGCTGCCCTTTTCAAATGCGTAGGGACCCTTGTCAACAACGGTCGCGCCGTCCTTGTTCTCGCTTACATCCCAACTAAAGGTGATCTGATCATCCTTAATCTCATAGGTGCCGGTCTGCGTGTTGACGATGTTTCCGAGGAGCGGAACGGGGGTTTCGGTAGTCAGAGTAACGTTCTTACCCTTGAACTCGTAGGTGTACTTAACGTCAACAAGAATTACCTTCATACTACCCGAGTATTTACCGCTGATCGTGGTGCAGGAAGCCAGCATCATGCACATTACAACTGCTACAAGAGCAACCGCTACAACTTTGGTCATTGTTTTCATAGTCATTTTCTCCTTTTGTTATTAGAATGTCGGGGTAGCCCCTTAGATATATTATAGCAGTTTTCGTGCACTTTGTCAATATTTTTTGGTGATTTTTGCAAGCGAAAATATTAAGATTAGTTCAGTTTCTTAGCAGAGTTGCGACATTTGACTCGCTTGACGATCACGCACACGATATGCGCCAAAACCAACGCGCCCTGTGCACCAAAGCACAGCCATACAAGCAAATAGCCCACCTGCGTATAAGGCGTTTGCACGTCGCGGGCATACACGTCGGCAACCACCATGCCCTTTGTCAGCACCTCCTGCTGCCCAAGCACGCTGCCGTCGGGCGCAATGATAGAGGAAACACCCGTATTTGCCGAACGGAGCAGATATCTGCCGTTTTCAATGGCACGGAACTTTGCTTGGTTGTTGTGCATATAAATGGCGGCGGAATCGGAAAACCAGGAGTCGTTGGTAGAGAGCGATATGATCTCTGCCCCGGCTGCCACGGTCTGTCGCACAGGCTCCTCGTAGATTGAGTCAAAGCAAATGATCGGTCCTACCGAAACGCCCAACGTTTTGGTATCGACGCTGACCGCGTCCTCGCCCTTGGCAACGTCGCTGTCCAGCATATTGATCTCACCCAGCACGGGAATGACTTTCAAAAGAAACGCTCTCCACGGCACGTATTCGCCAAAAGGCACCAGCATGCGCTTGATATAAATGCTTTGGTCATAGGATCTGTCGGGATAAAACGTGATGACCGTGTTCAGGCTCTCGGA
This sequence comes from Eubacteriales bacterium, assembly GCA_045660125.1. Classification (GTDB taxonomy): domain Bacteria; phylum Bacillota; class Clostridia; order Oscillospirales; family CAG-272; genus SVQP01. The sequence continues at coordinate 18,915 of JAZRDG010000116.1, forward strand.
CTCTTGCACGGTAGGATCAAAATCATCGGTAGACATAAAGGTACTGATCATTAAGGTAGTGCCCGTACGCTCTGCCAAGTCGTAGACGTAGGAAAGAGGTGCTCTGGTGGCAGAATTTGGCAACGCACGGAACAGGTGATACGCAAGCGCGGTCTCGGGCCACACGATCAAGGTCGCCCCCTCTTCTGCCGCCTGCTCGGTCAGCTGCTCGTATACTCTGAAGGAGCGCCAGCCTGCATCGTTCGCCCACTTATCCTTGGAGGACAAGTTCCCCTGCAGCGCGGCTGCCTTGAAGGGAGTGCCCTCGTTGGCATATCCGCCAAGCACGGGGGCAAGCGAGGACAGCACGCAAAGCGTCAATCCGATGCAAAGAAAGACCTTGAGCAATCGCGCATCGGTGCGCAGCTTGCGCCACAGTCCGTACACCGCGGCAAGCGCCACGGTGACAAGTGCGGTTGCCATAAAGCCGATCTGCCAAGGCAGTGCCCCGCCCTGCATTGCGTCCATTGCGGCAAGTCCGAAGAGCAAATTACCGCCAAGCAAGCAGCCGCCCAGCAGTGCGTACGACAGCCTGTGCTCGCTTTTGATGATCGCGCCCGCGAAAGAGAGGTTGACAGCCACGATCAAAAACGACACGAACAAGCCGCCAAGCAGCGACGCGCTTTGCGCCATGGGCAGCACCTCGCATTGCGAGAGATACAGCCTTACCCAAGGCAAGCCCGTCCAGCCGATGGTCTGCGCCCACTCGTTGATCACCCACAGGCAAGCCATGAGCAGCGGCATGAGCACGGGAAAACGCTTGATGGGTGCTGTGCGGCAAAGCAAGCCGAACACCAAAAACATGATCGCGCTCAAGGCAGCCTGGAACGCCGAAATGCCGAGAATGGCAAGCGCGATGATGCCGATTGCCGCTTCGGGCTCCAGCCCCGCAAAATCCATGGGGTACATCGAAATAAACCAATGGTAGCCCATGACGTAATATATCAGATAAAATACAAAGCCGTATAAATACAGGCTGCCAAGCCTGACCTTATCGACCAATGACAGCAGCACCAGCGATGCGGGGATCAGTGCGACCCACGCCAGCACGCCGAATTGCGCGGGATACACCACGCCCAGCGCAGCCAATATACCGCTGAACAACAGCATCGGATAGCGTAATCTTTTGATCACATCCTGCATACCTGCTCTCCTTTCCTGTCAATCATGAAATCAATGTGAAAAATCCTTCAAGAACCAGATCTCATCCTCGGGCAGCTTAAATTCCTTGCCGTCCAGATACGATAGCACCTCGCCCTTGCCGCCAAGCTCAAAGCGCAGGCGGTAGGCGTACAGGGCTTGATACTTGTAGCCCTTTTCCCTGTCCTTTTTGTTGATGCCGTATTTGCCGTCGCCAAGCAGCGGATGACCGATATGCGCCAGATGCGCACGGATCTGGTGGGTTCTGCCCGTGACCAGATGCACCTCGAGAAGCGAATTGCCGTTCTTTTGCCCGATCACGCGATATTCGGTGATGATCTCCTTAGCCCCCGGGAAGGACTTGTCGCGCACCTCAACCATATTATCCGCCGCATTTTTGCGCAGATATCCGCGCAGGGTCTGCTTTTTCTGCGCAGGCACGCCGTGCGCGGCGCACAGGTAGTATTTGCCGATGCGATCCTCGCGAATGTGCTCGTTCATCTCGCGCAAGGCAGCTGCGTTTTTGGCTGCGATGACAATGCCGCCCGTATTGCGGTCAATGCGGTTGCACATGGCGGGCGCAAAGCTTTGCTCGTCCTCGGGGTCGTACTCCCCCTTTTGCGCCAAATACGCCTGCAGGTGCATGACCAGCGTGTTATCCTTGGCATCCGCGTCCTCGTGCACCAGCACGCCCGGACGCTTGTTGAGCAGCACGATATTCTCGTCCTCGTACACAATGCAAAGCTTGGGCACGATACGGGAAAGCGCCCCCGTATCCTTTTCGGGCGACTCAAAAAACTCGTCGCGGATAAACAGCTGGATCTCGTCCCCCTCTGCGAGCATATAGCTCTGCTCGGTTCTTGCCCTGTTGACCTTGATCTTTTTTGTGCGGATATATTTGTACATCAACGACATGGGCAGCCCCTTGACCGCCTTGGACAAAAACTTATCCAGTCTCTGCCCTGCATCGTTTTTCTTGACCGTGATCGTGCGCATAACGCCTCCAAATTGAAAAATAAGGGGGAGAAGAAATCCTCTCCCCCGAGAAAACAAAAATTACAGTGTACCGAAAATTCTGTCGCCTGCATCGCCCAAGCCGGGAACGATGTATGCGTGGTCATTGAGGTGATCGTCCAGCGCAGCACCGTAGATCTCTACGTCGGGATGCGCCTTGAGCACCTTGGCAACGCCCTCGGGAGCAGCCACCAGACACATAAAGCGGATATTCTTGCATCCCTTATTCTTAAGCAGCGTCAAAGCGTCGATCGCAGAGCCGCCGGTTGCCAGCATGGGGTCAACCAGAATGACCATTCTGTCCTGAATATCGGTGGGAAGCTTGCAGTAATACTCTACAGGCTGATGCGTTTCGGGATCGCGGTAAAGACCGATATGGCCTACCTTGGCAACGGGTACGAGCGACTGAATACCGTCTACCATGCCAAGACCTGCACGCAGAATGGGCACGATGGCAAGCTTTCTGCCCGATACCATCTTAGCGGTCATCTTGGTAATGGGGGTTTCAATGGTCACGTCCTGCAGCGGCAGGTCTCGGGTCAGCTCATAGCCCATGAGCATGGAAATCTCGTTGAGCAGCTCGCGGAAATCCTTAGAGCCCGTCTTTTTGTTGCGCATGATGGTAAGCTTATGTGTGATAAGAGGATGATCGATCAAATGAAACTGGCTCATTGTAATTCTCCTTTGTTTTTTATATTTACAGCTTCATTATACTACGGTTTTTATTGTTTTTCAAGTACTATGTGTAAATTTTGCAATAGTTCTTTACAATTTCGTTTGCTTGTGATAAAATATAGAGTGAGAAATTGTGTCACGCTTGCGTGACTGTATCAAGGAGCGTATATTTATGACTCATATAAAAGGAACTGTTGGCGTTGCAACACTTGGCTGCAAGGTCAATCAGTACGAATCCCGCGCGATAGAGGAAGCCCTGATTTCCAAGGGCTACGAGATTTTGCCGCACGAGGCGCGCTGTGATGCGTATATCATCAACACCTGCACGGTCACGGCGGAATCCGACCGCAAATGCAGGCAGTTGACCCGTAGGCTGCTGGCGCAAAATCCCCAGGCTTACGTGGTAGTCACGGGCTGCTTTGCACAGGCTGACCCCGAGGGAGCGGCGCTGCCCGGTGTGGACGCGGTTTGCGGAAACACCGAGAAAATGCGCGTTGTGGACATTGTGGACGGCTTGTTTGCCGCAAGACGCAAGAATGATGCTGCGTATATTGAAATATCCGAGATCAAGGAATCTCGCTGCTTTGAGCCCATGCACATCACCTCGTTTGACCGCACCCGTACCTACGTCAAGATCGAGGACGGCTGCGACTCGCATTGCACCTATTGCGCGATCCCCGGTGCGCGCGGCCCCGTGCGCTCCAAGCCCTTATCCGAGGTGCTGGAGCAGGTGCGCGTGCTGACCGATAACGGCTGCGCAGAGATCGTGCTGACAGGCATTGAGACTGCCTCCTGGGGTAAGGATCTGAACGAGGGTGACCTTGGGGATCTTCTGATCGCGGTTGACGCGCTTGAGGGCATTGGACGCGTGCGACTTGGCTCGCTTGACCCCTCTCTGATCAAGCCCCGTTTCGTGGACAAGATCGCATCCCTTCCCTCTCTTGCACCGCATTTCCACCTCTCGCTGCAAAGCGGCTGCTCGCGCACGCTTGCTGCCATGAAGCGCAAGTACAACGCAGAGCAAGCCATGGCTGCGCTGACGCTACTGCGCGAGCGCATTCCGGGCGTGCAGTTTACCACCGACGTCATCGTCGGCTTCCCGGGTGAGACCGAACAGGATTTTGCGCAAACGCTGGAGTTTATTCGCCAGGCGCGCTTTTTGCAGATCCACGCGTTCCCCTATTCGGGACGCAAGAACACGCCTGCCATTCGCCTGCCCGACCAAGTGCCCATGCAGGTGCGTCGCGAGCGCTTGCACAAGCTGCAAGAGGTGCAGGAGGAAATCCGCACGCAGCTGCTTACACAGATTCTGCGCGAGTCGCCCTGCAAGCAGGTGCTGTTTGAAACCGACGGCAAGGGCTATTCGATCGGTCACACGCCCGAATTTATCGAGGTCAAGGTTGCTGCCGACGCGCCGCTTTGCGGTACGACGCGCGCGGTGCGCCTGACCGGTATCACCGCCGCAGGCTGCGAGGGCGTGCTGACGGATTGATCTTACATACAACCATACGGAGGTAAATTATGGAACAAAACCTCACCGTGATACAGAATTTCAACGTACTCCCGACGCAATCGCTGGAGCTGCTTGGGCAAAGACTTGGCTTGCGCATGAGCCGCGCCGAGCTGCTGTTTTGCGCGCGCCGCTACAAAAGCAGAGGCAAGGGAGAGGTCAGCATTGACGCGCTGCGCTTTATTGACGCGCTTGCCTGCCCCGAACGCATCTCTCTTGAAAAGATCGCAATCGGCGAGCTGCTGACCGATCACGCATATATTGCCGACGCCTTTGCAGACGCGGTTGCAGGGCTCAAAGCCCTTGGGAAAGCCCCCGAAAAGCCCTTTATTTTAGCGGATATTGCCGCGCTTTCCGCGCGCTATATCGCAGCCGCACGCTCCAAGGATATCACCGAGCCGATCGGCTACGGCGGCACGGCAGCGCATTACGCAGCCTTGGGCTTTGGCGTGCTGATTCCGCTTGAGAGCGAGGCAGCGCACTTTGACGTGCTGCGTCCGCTGGGACTTGGCTTAAAATCCGCGGCTGACCGCGGGGACGCCTTGGTGCTGCTCTGCCCTATGCCCGATGCTTCGCCCGAAGAATTTGACAAAGCCGCTGTCGCACTGCTGCAAAGCGAGCTTGGAAAAAGCGTGCATTGCGTTTGCGACCTTGAAAAGGAAAGCATGGCGCATGCCCTGCTGCGCATTACGGGCGGTGCTTTGCTCAACTTGGCAAATCTGCCCGAGCAGCTGCAAGAGCTGCATGCGCTGACAAAATGCCGCACGGGTCTGCTGCTTGCCATGCCGTCGAACACTGCACAGGCAATGCTTGCACAGGCACGCGCACGCGGACTTGGTGCGTACGAGCCCGGCACCGTTGACCGTGCAGGATATCTGATCGTCAGACGCGGCAAGAACACGCTGCTTGCCTTGGATATGCCCTATCTCAAAAGCGTTTGCTTTATCCGCTCTTATAAGTTGCGCCTTGAGGACAAGCCCACGGCGGCTCTGCCCGTGACGCTGCCCTTGCACGCCCCCGCAGAAGCACTTGACCAAAGCCTTACCCAAAAGGGCGATGCTCTGCGCACGCTGCCGCCTCTGCGCACGCGCAACGCTTGCTACGTTGCAGATACCTCGTACCGCGCCGCCATGCTTTGCGCTGCCAAGGCTTACTGCTCGGCAGTTGCGTCGGGCAGCGCCCCCGAACGCGTATGGCTGAACGCACAGGTGCGTCAGCAGCAAACCACGATGGCAAACGCTGCCTCGGAGCTGCTTTGCACGCTGCTCGGGCTTTACCGCTTCTCCAAGGAGCTTGACGTGCCCGTGCATACCGACGCCGCGTTTACAACCGATCAAGGCAGCATTGCCGTGCTGGCAAGCGCGCCATCCGATATGGTCATTCCCCAAAGCCTTACGGGGAACGGTAAGGTCTACCTGCTCGCACCGCGCACGGATGCTGACGGTATGCCCGTATATAGCGAGCTGCGCGCGCTGATCTCGTATCTGCGCCGCGCCGTAACCGAGGGTAAGGTCAAATCCGCAAGGTTTGTTTGCATCGGCACACCCGCACAGGCGCTGGCAGAGGCTGCGAGCACACAGGTCGGCTTTGTTCCCAATCCGCACGCAAAGCAGCTGCTTGACACACCCGCCCCCTTTGCTTTTCTGGTTGAGAGCGAAGGCGAGCTTGCAGGAGAGCTGATTGCGGTATCCACACAGGCGGATTTTGCACAAAATGTATCAAATACCGACAATAATTCATAAAAAAAGACGAGATATTCCCAAAGATTTGGACAAATCTACAAGGTTGAAAAAATTTTAGTTTTTTTTCACAAACCCCTTGCAATTTGGAATGTCTTGTGATATAATATCTCGTGCTGTGCTGTATCTTACAGCCAAAGATGTGTATTAAATTTTTTCTTTAATAGATGCACTACCAAACTGTGCAGAAGGAGGTGTCAAACATGGCAAAATGCAGTATCTGCGGAAAGGGCGTTGTTTACGGTGCTACCGTTTCCCATTCTAACCGCAAGACCAACAGAACCTGGAAGCCCAACATTCGCAAGGTAAAAGCAATCGTAGACGGTACCCCTAAGACCGTTGCCGTATGCTCTCGTTGCCTTCGTTCTCACAAGGTTACCCGCGCTTGATTGATGAACAATCAAAATCGAAGGGATGCCGCTCGGCATCCCTTCGATTTTGTTTTTGAAAGGAATTTTATGTACGTTTTTATTGATTGCCGCACCTCAAAGCAGGCGCAGGATTGTCTGATCGCGCACGGGCACACACCCATTCCCTGCCCGCCGCATCCCGTGCTTGATCCCGCCATCGCCTCGCATCCCGATATGCTGCTGTACCCTGCACAGGGCGGTATTTTTGTGCACAGTGCGCACGGGATCATTGCAGATGACGTTCCGCACTTTCCCATCTCGCAAGCCCCTGCGCGCAAATATCCGGGCGACGTGCTGCTCAATGCTGCGCGCATTGGCAATTACCTTGTCTGCCGCCCCGACGTAACTGCGCGCGAGCTTTTGCAAGACGCGCAAGAGCGCGGACTGCGCATTCTGCCCGTCAAGCAAGGATACGCCAAATGCAACCTGTGCGCAGTATCCGAGCACGCTGCCATTACCGAGGATGCCTCGATCGCGTCAGCTTTGCGCAGCGCAGGCATTGACGTGTTAGAGATCAATGCAGGCGGCGTTACGCTCCCCGGTTATCCCTACGGCTTTATCGGCGGTGCCTCGGGCAACGACGGCACGCACGTCTTTTTCTGCGGTGACCTTTCGGCGCATCCGGACGGTGCGCGCATTGCGGATTTTTGCAGGCAGCACGGCAAAATCGCGGTCTCGCTTGCCTCTCACCCCTTGCACGACGTGGGCTCTCTGCTCTTTTTTGATAAAAAATAACCGATGCATGCACGCATCGGTTATTTTCTTTTATCATGCTTCAAACACGTCGCAGATCTTATTGTGATTGCCGCACAGCACGTAGAACTTGAAGATCGGAACAAAGCTGATCAGCCAAAGCAGGAACGCATTGGAGGTGGGATACAGATCGATTCCCTTTGCCTCTGCCAGCATCCTCTGCTGCTTGCAAAAGCCCAGCATCCAGATCAGCGGCACGATACCGCAGGTAATGCAGCCCAGCAGGAAAACGAACAAGAAGTTCATCACCTTTTTCTCGCCCAGACGCTCCGCCAGCTCATTCTGCTGTCTGGTCATGCGGCACATTGCAATGATCTGATAAATCCCCAAGGTAACGGCACCGACCAACCACATCACTAACCAGTTAATACGCTTCATTGTATGTACTCCTTCCGTACGGCTCGTATCATAAGTGATGCCGTACTCTCTGTATTTATTTTATCACATCCGCGCCTGTCTGTCAAGAAATTTCGCTCGACAATTCACGCCCGCTTTTTACCAAAATCGGGAATCGCGGTAAAACGTGCCGTCCGACCGAAAATATTGCATCTCACAAATCATGTGCGCGTTTGTATTAATTTTTATACAAAATGCACGGAAACAATAAAAAAATCGGGCAAATTCACTTGACAAACGACAGCCAATCATGTTATAATATGCATGATAACGATACTCGACACGTCAATTGTCGTGATCGCTTCAAAAAACATTTTGTTAAAGGAGTTTTTGTCATGAACAATCAGAACCTCATCCGTTTTCTTCTGACCTTTTTGACCAACTGGTTCGGTCTTGCTTGGGTTGGTAGCATCATCATTAACCACACCTCCCTTAAGCCCGAAGGCTTCAAGTCCAGATCTTGGGCATACTTCCTGCTGGGTATCATTACCTTCGGTATTTACCCGCTGGTAGCTTCCATCTGCAACCTGTTCTTCGACGGTTCCAAGGCTAAGAACATCGGCTACAAGAAGGACTAATCCTCTTTTACATGTTATATAAAAAGGCTCGGAGCTACGGCTCTGAGCTTTTTTATTTGTATAAAAATCCGCAATCGGTCTTGCAATATTTTGCCCGATATGATATAATGAACGCAATGCAATACACAAGGAGGACTGCTATATGCGCAGAACCGTTTTCGGATTGCTGCTTACCCTGCTGGCTGCCTGCACGCTGCTTTGTGCGTGTACCACGGGCGGTACGGGGGATGCGACAAGCACCGAAGAGACCGCCGATCCCGACAAGGGCACCGAACAATCCACACAAGAGGAACAAACCACCGAAGGAGAAACCGAAATGATCATCAACACCGCTACCATCTATCCGATTTCCTATGACGGCATTGAAGCTACCCGTACTCTGTCACAGTTCATCAAAGAAGTGGACTACGATGACGGCTCTCACAACAACGAAGCGCATAACGTAGGCACCATCATCTCGCCCTACTTTACCGCCAAGATCAACGGACAAGAAGTGCCCTGCTACAGCGTTCGCACCTCGCGCGGCGCACATTCCTTTGCTATACTGGATGCAACCGACGAAAGCTTCCCTCTTTCGGTACAGATCGAAGCAAAGGTGAACGCCGATGCATATAAGGTCATGCCGCTTTCCTACGGCGTCAGTGCCAAGGCAGACGGCAAAAGCGTTTATACCGAGATCCCCTCTTACGGTAACTACACGCTGGTCCCCGACGACGATATCACCCGCGCGCTGACTGTTTTCGTGCGTGCAAAGCAGGAATACGTTGCTCCCGAGGGCTACGAGGTCATCAAGGTTGCTCCCGGTGCGCACGATGAGATCATCAAGTTCACCGCAGAAAAGCAGGTGCTCTACTTTGAGCCCGGCATTCACGAGCTGCGCTATGCAGTCAACTTCAAGTCCAACACCGAGGTATATCTTGCACCCGGCGCGCATATCATTGCCACCATGCCCGAGGCAAGCGTGGAAACTCCTACCAAGAACCCCGACTGGGCAGGCATGATTGGCTGGCGTGCCCTGTTCCAGGGACAGTACGTCAAGAACGTACGCATCAGCGGTCGCGGTCTGATCGACCTGACACGTCTTGACTGGCACGCGCGCTCGGTCATTCAGTTTGACCAGTGCGAGAACGTAACGGTTGAGGGCGTAACGCTCAACAACTCTCCCGAGTGGACGATGTTCTTCACGCAAAGCAAGAACATCGTGGTAAACGAGGTCATGCTGTTCGGCTACAGACAGAATTCGGACGGTATTGCCATCGTGGACAGCGCAAACGCCGTTGTCAAGAACTGCTTTGCACGTGCGGGCGACGACCTGTTTGAGGTCAAGTCCATGTACGGTGCATGCCAGATCAAGATTGAAAACATCGTATTTGAAAACAACAACGCATGGCCCGACAAGTGCCGCGGCATGGGCATCATTTACGAAAGCCAGCGCGACATGACCGATATCCACTTTATCGGCGGCTCGGTTGCATTTGCACCCGCTGGATGGGTGGATGACCTGGGCGCTCTGGTCATCTTCTTGAACGACAAAGCCAACGTATCAAACGTCAGCTTTGAAGGTATCGAGGTATACAGCTCGGTCAAGTACCCCATCAACGTATCGCTCAACGAGAACGCAAGCGCACAGATCAAGGACGTGACCTTCAAGGACATTACCATTTACTGTGACACCGAGCTCAAGATCGAAAACCGCTCGCAAAACGGCGGCAAGATCCAGGGCGTCAAGTTTATCGATTGCGTACGCGGCGGCGAGGTCGTCAACGATAAGGCAGGACTCAAGCTGCGTATTGAAAACGTGGACGAGAGCGTTGTATCGTACGGAAAATAAACCCTAAAAATAATCCGGACGGGCGTGATGCCTGTCCGGATTTTTCTTTATTGAGGCAGGTTGGAATAATCAAAATCATATTCCACGGTTCCGTGAATCGGAAGATGGAAGTCACCGTCTTCCCATTCAGACTGTGTTCCCTCGTAATAGAAAGTCAGCGATTTTCCGGAAGGCAGCTCCATCAATGTGAATATCCATCCCCCGACAAGCTTCGGCATACTTTTCGGTACGTAAACCGCGGTAATCGCATTGCAACTGTCAAATGCATGATTGGCAAACTCAACGGTCGAGCCCTGCTCTATGATCACCTTGGTAAGGGATTGGCAATTGCGAAATGCATCCTTATCGATCATGGACACGTTCTTGGGAATCCAAAGCTCTGTCATGGAAACACAGGCAGAAAACGCACCTTCTCCGATTGTGGTCACATTTCCCGGAATCGTGATCTCAGTCAACGCTTCACACCCCTCGAACGCACGTCTATCTATACGGGTTACGCTGTCGGGAATCACACAGGACTTCAACGCCTTACAATTGCCGAGCATGCTCTCAGGAATCACCGTCATACTGTTCGAAAGCTCGATCTTTTGTAAAGCATCGCACCACAAAAATGCGCTCTTCCCAATTGTTGTAACACTATCCGGAATTTCAATCGACTCCAACGCCCTGCACATTGTAAAGGCACTGTTTCCGATCTCGGTCAAGGTACTCGGAAGCTGAATGCTTTCAAGAGCAGTACAGTTAGAAAATGCCGATGCGTCAATCTTTGTTACGCCCTGGGGTATCTTGATTTTGGTCAGCTCGGTATTATAGGCATAGGCGAGCTTGCCAATACAAGTCACGCCTTCGGGGATCTTGCTGCGCGCAGCTGCAAATACCAGCGTATTGGTCACTGTTTGGATCAGGCAGTTGTTTTCCACGTGGTAATAGGGATTATCCTTTGACACGTAGATCTTCTCGATCCCCGTGCATCCTGCAAAGCTGCCCCACTCAATGTTTTTGACAGAGCTGGGAATGGCAATGCTTTTAATGTTTTCCAGCCTGCTAAAGGCACTTACGGTAATGCGCTCAACGGGAAATCCGTCGGGCGTCGTTGCGGGAATGACTACATTCTCATCGGGGCAATTGAGATTTGACGTGACCGCCCATCCGTCCTCATACTGCAAAAACTCCAAGCCCTCGGAGGGGGTCATGCTTTCCACGTCCTTGTTTGCGCAGGCGGTAAACACCGCGGACACCGTAAGCAGCGCAAGTATGATATAAGCTATTCTTTTCATCATATTTCTCCTCTGAGTTGATAATTCATCCAAGTAAATACGCAAGCGCGGACTGAATGTGCAGATCCCACCACTTGCAGGAGTGATTGCCCTCGCTTGTGCGGTACTCATGCGCGATGCCAAGCGCATGCAGATGCGCGGAGAAGCGGTCGTTGGAGTCAAGCAAGCCGTCCTCTGTGCCGCACCAGATAAACATTTTGGGGAAGGTAATGCCCTGCTCCTTTGCACGGGTGGCAAGATAAAACAGATCGTGCTCAGTTCCTGCCAGCTCCTCGGTGCTCTGCAGGTTATGATCGAAAATGCAACGCCATTCGGGCACAAGACCCATGCGGCGCAAAAGCGAAATATCCATCGAGCCGGACAAAGACGCGCACGCGCCAAATCTCTCGGGACAGCACAGCGCCGCCTTGACAGCTCCGTAGCCGCCCATGGAAAGCCCTGCGACAAGGTTATCCTCTGGCTTATCCGACATACCCCTGAAAAATCCGCGGCATTTATCGGGCAGCTCCTTGGTAACAAAGGTGAAATAGTTCTCGCCGCCCACCGTATCGGTGTACCAGCTTCTGCCCACCGCAGGCATGACGACAGCGATATTATACTCGGAGGCATAGCGCTCGATCGAGGTTCTGCGCATCCAGATCGAATGGTCATCCGAAAGTCCGTGGAATAAGTACAGCGTTTTGTACGTGCTCTCCCCTTTTGCGTCCATGCCGATCATGGTGTCGGCATGCTCGGGCAGAATGACGTTGACCGACACCTGCACCTTAAGCGCATCCGAATGATATTGCATCTGCAAAAAAGCCATGGTGTTCCCCCTTAGAATTTGTAATGATTGTGGTATCCCGCCATCAGCCCCTCGCGGTACAGATGCGCGTCATTGGATACCTGCAGCACCTTGGGATACACGTATTTTCCGTTTTGCTCGAAGTTGATCACGCTCATAGAGCTGTGACCGAAGTCAAAGTGCGTGGAAAATTCGGGGTACGGAATATCCAGCATGGAGGAGAAGAAGCAGATGCCAAAGCCCTGATGTGCAAACAGCGCAACTCTTTGCTTGTTTGGCTCTACGATCTCGTAGCGGCAATTTTCGCGGTCGTGGCGGTATCCGAGACTCAAAAAGAACTCGTCCACAGCGGCGTTGACACGCGCAACGCCCTTGCCGAAATCATACTTGACAAGCGCGGGATGCTCGTACCATTTATCGCCCAGCGCACGCACCTCGGGAGAGCGGAACAGCTCCAACATTTCGGGATCATAAAAGCACCAGGTATGAATGCCCGTGGAAGCATCGATCGAAAAATCCTGCCATGCAAGCCCCTCGTCTGCCCAAGGGCAAAGGGTCTTCTCTTTTCCGAGCAGATCGCAGGTAGGCTGCGCGGTCTGCTGTGCACGCACTGAGGGAGAGGAATAGATCTGATCCAATCCGTAGGATACAAAACGCTTGGAAAGTGCCTTTGCCTGCTCGTGACCTAAGGGTGTCAGCGAATCGGGATTGTATATCGGATCGCCGTGTCGAACGTAGAAAAATAACATAGTTGCCTCCTTGGGGGTGTTTTTTTCTATTATATCACGATTGCCCCGTTTGCACAATCATCATTTCGCACGAAAAATCGACACGCTTTATATGCAAAATGAAAAGCGATCATCCAAAGACGACCGCTTTTCTCTTTTATTGCGCCTTGTTGGCAAAAATGCTTGCCCAATCGATCTCCGCACCTGCGTTCTTGCAGTAATAAATGTAGGGATCGACGATATTGCCCTCGGCATCCAGCTTCATAACCGTACCGCCTACCAACGGCGTATCGTTAGACACCCATGCAAACGTGATGTTTCCGTTTGCATCGACATAATTCACTTGGTCATAGCAGGAGGATTTCATACCGTACTGCACGCGAATCCCCTCGTAGACGATGCTTGCGCTGTTTGCGTGCTCGTGCCCCAAGAAGATCGAATCTACGCCCAGTTCCTTAAAGCTCTTCCAAGCCCTCTTGTTGGCATCCCAGAAGGTCTCGTGCACATAGCCGATGTAGCCGAAATCGCCCTCCTGGCGGTTTTCTGCGTAATCGATATACACGGGAGTCGAGCCATCCGTGCCGTATTTTGCAAACACATCCCCCAGCACGTCGGGCTGGATATGGAAGGCAACCGAAAGCTTGGTATCGGGAGAAATGGCAACGATTTCATTGATCACGCCCTTATACCAGTTGATCTGCTTGGTGGTCAAGCCCGAATCGCGGCGCAGGTATTTGTTTTCCAGCGAAGCGGAGCTTGCGTTACCGCAGCCATTGGAGTCCATCATAACGAATACGCGGGTCAGCTTGCCGCCCTGCTCGATGCCAACGGTATAGTTACCGTTGCCGTGCAGCTCACGCTGCACGAACAAGCAATGTTCGGCGTTTACAAACTGCTCGCATTGCCAATCCACACCCATGGCACTCTCGTTGTCATGGTTGCCGAACACGGGTGCCCACGGAATACCAAACGACTCCATAAACGCCACAAACTCAAGAAATACCGATCCGTTGTCGTCAAATTCACCGTATACGATATCGCCCGTAAGCAGAATCAGATCAGGCTTGGTCTCGGTAATGATCTCGCGCAGGTAATCATAGCAAAGCGCATCCTTTTTGTCCGCACCCCAGATCTCCTTCTGCGAACTGCCAAGACGGTCGGGGGTTCTGCATTGCGATGCGTCAATGATCTGCGTATCGGTCAGCTGCAAAATCACTGCCTGGCGATCAGCAGGCACGCTGACGATAAAGTCCACCAGTTCCATGGCTGCCGCATCCTCGGGCGCGGTGGAGACCACCTCGGTCTCGGTGGGTGCTTCGGTCACAGCCTCGGTCGATTCTGCGGGATCGTCTTCGGTTCCCTCGGGTGTGCCGTTGCAGGACGCAAGACAAGACATGCAGAAAAGCAGGCTTAAAAGAATCAAAAGGAGTTTTTTCATGGGTTTTCCTCGCTTTCAAAGATATCTTGCATGTATTATAGCATATAAATGTTGGATTGGCAAGGTATATATGAATAAAACCCCAAGTTTTGTAGGGGCGATTTACGAATCATCCGCCAATTGCGAGCCAATCGGCTGACTTTACCCATATAGTGCGCAAGCGAAACCCGCGGGCGATTCGTGAATCGCCCCTACTGAACATGGTATGTGGTGGGACTTGAGTCTCGGCGCGACGACGCAAAAGCCGCGTTTTGATGCGGTCTTTTGCTACGCGCCTCGGTCAGGCGGCGTTCTGACATGCCACCGGCATGTCATTCATTACGCCGCCTCCTTCGAGTCCTTCGTTCAAAGCCGCTGCCAAAAAGAAATAGGGATGGCGATTGCCATCCCTATTTCTTTTTGGCAGGGGCAGAAGGACTCGAACCCACGACCCTTGGTTTTGGAGACCAGTACTCTACCAACTGAGCTATACCCCTGTGCACAACGCATATTATAACACATCGTTTTGCATTTTGCAAGCCCTTTTTGAAAAAAATTCAAAAAAATTTTTCGGGTGTAAAAAACGCTGCTGCCGTTTTGGCAATAGTGCTGATTTTTTGCAAATGTGCCCTAGAAGATTGACACGGGCGGCACGATATTGTACAATAAAAGGTAGAAAATGCTTCCATAAAGAAAGGAAACGATGATATGAAAGCAAAACGCATGATCCTGATGGCACTGTGCGGCATTATGTTGACCGGCACGTGCATGACAGCCTGCAAGCAAAAGCCTGCACCGAACGAGGACCCGACCGACACGCTCGGCACGGGCACCGAGGCGGAGAGCGGCACCGTTGAACCCGGTCCGGGTGACCCCGATTACGTTGAGCCCGTGCTCACGGGTCCCTATGCCGACACCATCATGCTCTCCAACCGTCTTGCAGACGGCGTGCAGGCATATTATGCAAACCCCGCGCGCAGCGTCTATCGCATCCAAAACCAAAATATGCGCTTGGAATATGGCATCTCCACCGCTGCGCCGATGCAGGTCACGTCCTTGCAGAACACGCAGGGCGGCGTGTATCTTGAAAACACCATGGACGTTTTTGTGAACATGACGGACGGCAGAAGCTACCTTGCCTCCGAGTCGGTTGCCGCACCCCACACCAACATCTATCGCATGGGCTATTACTACTATGACGCGCACGTGATGGGGCAGAATTTCATGGGCGGCGCGGACGTGCAGGATGAAATGGCGTTTTCCATTATCAAGGCAAACGTCAAGGGGCATGACGTTGCCGATCTCTCCATCAAGGACGGCGTGATCTCCTATACCGTCAACGGTGTTGACCCGTACGTGTATACCATCAAGAGCAATAAAAAAGGACTTTCCTACGATGCCTCTGCATATAACGCCGTGCAATTCTCGATCAAGACCACAGCCACTTCGGGTGAGCTGTACTTTATTGCGGGTGACGCGAGCGGACACAATCCGCAGCAAATGGTGCGCTTTGATCTGCAGGGCAACGGCGAGTGGGTCACCTACACGCTGGTGCTGAGCAACGCGACCGATTATGCCGGAAAAGTTTCCTCGCTGCGCTTTGACGTGGGAGGTGCGGGAGATACGGTGGAGATCAAGGACATCAAGGCGATCAAGCTGGACGAGTCCGCGCCCGCGCTGCTTTTGGACAGAACCTTCCATACCTATTCCGATAAGCTCAATCAGGTACTGCACTTTGTTGCCACCGAGCCTGTCAAGGATATTGCAAGCCTTGGCATGATCACGCGCATTGCCGCGGACACCGTGGATAAGCTGATCATCAAGGATGCCGACGGCACGCACACCTCGCTTGACGGCGTAGATTTTGAGAGTTGCGAGTACGTGGGCTTTGATATCAAGGGCACGGGCGTGCTTGGCTTTATCCTGCTGCCGCACGAGAACAGCGGCAAGCTGGAGGTGACGCTTGCGGACGGCGTTTATACCGTCACGCAATCCGCATGCCCCGCAGGCGGCGTGATCAATGCCGATCCTTATACGACCAAGGACGATTTCTATATGGGTCACCGCCTGTACACCGATGCCAGCCACGATTTCGATGCGTTTTTGATCGAGGCGGAGAACGAGCGTCATCCGCTGGACACCTTTGCGGGCGGTCAGTACGTGGGCTACGACGCGCTGCGCGGTGCGTACCGCTATTCTATGGACGGCACGGGCTTCAACGAGCCCTTCTTCAAGGAGCAGAACCGCCACTATACAGCGGGCGTATCGGTCACGGGCGGCGAGGTGGATCGCAACGTGTACGTGTACACCAATACCTCGTTCGGTACAGGTGAGAATGCGCTGCTGCTTGACGAGAACGATATGCTGCTGCCCATTCCCGTTATGATCTACAAGAACTTCCAGGGTGAGAACGAGGAGCCTGTGTTTGACCCGGGCGACCCCTCTTACTCCGAGGTGTATTTCCCCTTGACCGTCAAGGCGGGTGAGGTTACCAAGCTGACCGTGCTCAATCTGTACATGAATTGGGGTCAACTGCCGCTCAAGCAGCTTTCCTCCATCCAGTATTTCTGGCCTTATTATCACCTTTCTCTCGGCACGACCGAGACCAGCTGCATCAGCCCCTTGTACGGTGCGCGCGATCTGTGGACGCTGCCCGACTTCCGTTCCATGTCCATGCCTTATTGGTTTGAGCTGCCCGAGGGACAGGGATACAGCAATCAGCCCCAGCATACGCACGGCGGCTTCCAGTACTTCCTGCAATATACCGATGCCCAAGGTCAGTACGCGGCAACCGAGAACTATCATAACGATATCATCTCTTCGGGTCCCGTTTATACCGACGTCAAGATGGACTATATCTCGGATGACGGACGCATCAAGGTCTCGTACAATCATATAGAGCTGCCCGAGACCGACGAGCTGCGCGCGTATTATGAGATCAACTATACCGTCTTGGAGGATATCGAATTTGCAGATTTCGCCAAGGATTTCTCGTTCTATTCCTTGGAGGGCTATTCCGGCTCTTACCGCAAGATCGGCTATCTGGACGCGCAGAACAAGGCGGTGCAGGGCACTGTCAATGCAAGCGCACAGCCCGAGGTCATCAAGCTGGGTGACCAATACCCCTACGTAGCGTTGTACGATCTGGCAACCGATGCCGAATCCTTTATCAATAATAACGTCAACCTCGGCTTTATCGTGGCTGATTCCGAAATCACCGTGGGCGGTCAGCCTTGCGACGCGGGCTTTGTTGTGGTTGGACAGAACTCCAAGTACAGCCTGTCCCTCGATTTGGCAGGCGTGACGCTCAAGGCGGGCGACACGATCAAGCTTTGCCTGATCATCAGCCCTTGGGGCTTCTATGATTCCAAGGATGACTCCAATATGCAAGCCATCCGTCAGAACACCTGCGTGAACGGTGTCAAGCTGACCGTACAGGACGGCGTAGCGATGGATAGCACGTTCGTGCCCTGTGTTAAGTCTACCAACGGCATAAGTGCAGAGTTTACCATCTCGGGCGGCTCGAATAACAAGGCGGTGCGCGGGTACGGCTTTGGTAAGCTGACCGCTCCCGTGGTGTATGAAAAGGTGAACGGCGAGTGGGTAGAGCTTGTGCTTTCCTCCAAGGATACGCCCGACTCCAAGGGATATGCGCATGAATACGACGGCTACGCGGTGTATTACGACCGCAACGGCACGTATTCCTATGCCTTTGCATTCAATATGGACGGCAAGGACAGCCGCACCTTCAAGATCGTTTGCGACAAGGATTTTGCAGGCTGGGAGGAAAAAGAGCAAAGACCCGAGCAGGGCACCACCGAGCAGGATAAGCCCACGGCGCCTTCCTTCTCGGACTACGTAGACGTTTCTTCGGGCTTTGCGGTATCGAACGTGCGTTATACTGCGTTTATCGATTTTATCAACGGTCTGGGTGACGGCGACGGTCCGTACAATTCGCGCGGCAGCAATTCCAATAAGGGGCTTGACGCCATTGCGTATAACGGCAAGACGGTAGACGGCGGTAAGCTCGCTATTGCCGGCTGGGCGGTCGCGCAGGGCGGTATTGAAAGATACGTATGGTCTGCCGACGGCGGTAAGACCTGGCAGGATTGCACGCTGTACAACCGTGCTTCCTTCGGCACGCTGACCGCCGGCAGCGGTATTGCAAACGCGGGCAACAGCTTCTTCTCGGGCACGGGCTACGACGTCATGGAGCATCCCGATAAGATCGTGTTCCAAGGCGCGGAGAATACGCCCTCGGGCGTTTGCGCTGACCTGAGCGCGTATGCGGGACAGACGCTGGACGTTGTCTTTGCCATCGTTCCCAACAATGATGCGGACGGGCTTTGCATCCTGACCGTGATCACGGGCGTGACGGTTGAATCATAAAACATAAAAAGCATACAAAAAAGCTACCGCACCGATGAGGTGCGGTAGCATTTTTATTTTTGGCGTTAAATGACGGGTGCGTCGCAGGGGGTGTTGCAAGTAAGGAATGCAGATACCTCGTCGGCGGTGGGCACGCTGGGGGCAGCACCCGGACGGGAAACCGCAATCGCGCTTGCCGCGCTTGCCGTGCCAATGGCGTCGGCAGGGGTTGCGCCTGCGCACATCGCACCGATAAAGAAGCCGGTAAAGGTGTCGCCGGCAGCGGTGGTGTCTACTGCCTTGACGGCATAAATGCCGTGAGAGATGCGCTGCGTGCCGTCGTCGTATACGCAGCCGTCCTTGCCAAGCGTCAGCACAACGGTCAGGGCAGGGTAGGACGCGCGAATGGCGTTCAGAATATCGGCAGGAGCATCGTAGCCTGTCAGCTGCTTACCCTCGGTCTCGTTGAGCAACAGGTAATCCACCTTGCCAAGCCCTGCATCGATCAGGCTCTTGTCAAAGGGGGAGGGGTTGAGCACCACGATCATGCCCTTTGCCTTGGCGGATGCGATCAGGTGCGCGATCGAGGAGATCTCGTTCTGCAGCACCAGCCAGTCGCCTGCATCAAAGTCGGAGAGCACCTCGTCCACGTAGTCGGGATCGTTGCATTGATTTGCGCCGCCGTACAGCAAAATGCAGTTGCGTCCGCGCGGATCAACCTGAATGATGGCGTGACCTGTGGGCGTATCCACGCTGCGCACGTACTTGACGTTCACGCCTGCGCTGAGCAGCATGTCGGTCAGCATTTGTCCCTCGGGACCTACGCTGCCTGCGTGATAAGTTTCAGCTCCTGCGCGTGCAAGTGCGACCGATTGGTTAAGACCCTTGCCGCCGCAAAAGGTATTGCGCACGGTGGATGCCAGCGTTTCACCCTCGGCAACAAAGTGGTCAACCGAGTAAACGTAGTCAAGATTGAGCGAACCGAAATTCAGAATTTTCATAGTATGTCTCCTTTAAGAACAGATCAGTTTTTCAAGCGGCGCGTAGCCCTTGCCGCTGCCTTTGACCTCGGCATCCGCACGGGCGGCTGCGCAAATCAGCTGCTGCACGCGCTCGGTGCTCATGCCGCGCAGACTTTTGAGGTAACGGGCAAGCTTGTATTCGTTCATTTTGAGCGAAGCGGCGATTTCGGGCGCGGAAAGCCCCTTGTCGGCAAGCGTTTTGATGACCAGCATATCGCTGTAAACGCCGCTGATCTCGCCAAGCACGATCACAGGCTCAACGCGGCGGAAGCGCATGTCGTCCAGAATGGTGAGCGCATCGGCGCGCCGCCCCTCGGAAATGGCGTTTGCCAGGGCAAAAGCGCCGATCTCGGTGGCAGGAATGGTGACCGCGTCCACGTCACGCTCGGTTACCTCGGCCCTACCGTGGGCAAGCGCGTAGCAAGCCACCTTGTCTATCTCGTTTGCCAGCACGAACATGTCGCGACCGCAAATCTCCACCGTGTATTGCGCCACCTGCGGCGAGGCGGACGCCCCGTGCGCAGCATAGTGCTTTTGCGCCCAAGCGGCAAGCTTGGCAGGTGCGGGATGGTCGAATTGTACGGGTGCGGCAAGCTCGGAGATCGCCTTGAGCTGCGCGGAAGGACGCTTTGCGCTGCCCGGATCAAAGCCGTTGGAGGTGGCAGAAACGATGAGCGTGTTGTAATCGTATTCTTCAAGCGACTCCAGCACGCGGCAGAAGTCCTGAAAATCACTTTGCTTGAGCTCGGTGAGATTGAGACCGTGCAGAATGACCAGCTTGCGATCCGCCATCATGGGCGGAGGCGCGAGCGCATCGAGCAGACGGTCTGCGGTGTATTCGCGACCGTCAATGGTCACGTTGTTGAAAATATCAAAGGCAGGATCACCGCCAAGTGCCTCGCGAGCTTGCGCCAGCGTGGCATTTTTGAGGTAGTCCTCCTCGCCGAAAAAGAAATAGCAGGAGCGCGGCGCGCTCTTGATTTCGCGGCGAAAATCAACGTCCTTGATAATGGGGTTCACATGCGCCCCTCCCTTCGATTGCATTATCCTTATTATAACATCTTTTTTGCTCCGCGTCAATGCCGATTTTCACAATCAACCGATGAAAGTTTTTGATCGACCTTTTTTCAAAAAGGGCGCAGGTTCCAAGGGCAGAGCCCTTGGTCGCCTCCGCAGAGGCGAAATTATCCCACGCCGTTTTTTGGTTCTTTTTTGCGGCTTCTTGCCCAAAAAAGAACGGAGAGAGGCGTTTAAAGTGTTGTTTTATGCAGATGACCTTTAAATCTTTTACATGGCTCTTGATTAACCCCAAAAACAAAAGGCGTTGCTGTAAATGCAACGCCTTTACTGGAATCTTTTAGGGTGACAGAGATGAGACTTTTATCGATCAAATTTTGGAAAGTACTTTCCGTCCGAGCAAGATACCTTGAATAAAGGTCCCATGTTAAAGAACATGTTTGAGCCGTGCCATTCATTTGATGTGCCGCGATAGTTAAGTTCTTCAAGCGAGGAACAATTATCAAAAGCATTGTCGGAAATGTTAGCCATATTTCGTGGAATGGACACATTTGTCAATTTTGTGCAATTTTTAAATGTTGCATTATTGATTTGTGTGATTTTGTCAGGGATGCGTATAGCTTCGAGTCTGCTACATCCCGAAAAGGCAAGGCTGCCAATTGAGGTTAGGGTGTTTGGTAAAGAGATTGTTTTTAGAGAACTACAATTATGAAAAGCACCCAGCCCGATTCGTGTCAGGTTTGCTGACAATTTAATGGTGGAAAGTTTGGCACAGTTTTGAAAGGCTGACTCGCCTATGTACATAATGCCGTCTGGCAGAGTTACTGATGCTAATTCATTACACCCAGAAAAAGCAGACGGACCAATTCCGACTACAGCTTTGCCGTTTATTTCATCCGGAATATCGACTTCGGTTAAATCTTTGCGAGCATTTACAATTTCTAGCCCCCCCTCTACGATCTCGCACATGAAACCATACTCGTGCAGAGGTTTATATTTATATTGGTAGTGCGTATATGATAGCACTATGAGTGCTATTAACAGGATTATGGCAGAAATCCAGATGGTATATTTTATGGCTTTGTTTTGTGTTTTATTTTTTTGAGACATGATATATATCCTTTCTCATAGCTTTTTATTAGACAACCGATTCAAATGCTTGTTGGCAACAAACAAGGCGAAGTCTTTTAATTGCTGAGCACTAAACTGCAAAACAGTATGATATTCTTTTTCTCCAGGGATTTTGTCCCAGAACACAATGCTATCTATATTACCATCTTTGTTTTGAAACTCAATGTGCATATGAGATATTGCATTTTTTATAGCCCTAAACAGTTTGCCGTTATCGAGATTTGTCTTGATCACATTCATTCGCGCAAGTTCGTTTACAATTTCTGATCTGAATTTTTTGGAGATAGAACTATTTGAGGTCGATTCAATTGGCAAAACTACTAATGCCAACATGCAATTTGTTAACAAAGTAATGTCGTATTCGCTTTCGATTGAAGACGGGTGTTCAATAATGCTTATGGTGCGTTCAACAAATTCTCTATCAAAAACTTTTATTTCCATATTTATCCCTTTCACTTACTTTGCACGCAATGTATCTATTCTAGGGCTTATATTTATTATATCATAATAGGTGAATACTTGTCAACCGAGATGTTGTAAATAGGCTAAGAGTTACCATGGAAAGCATGCGATATAAAGTTACCATACGGACACATGGTGAATGCTTTTTATTTGGCGCATATGGCTATTGACGCATCCATGTATTTATGGTATAATCATTACGTTATTGTCGATTATTCTGTATTATTGTAGAAAAGGAAGAAAAAACATTGTCGAATACTCTTGCAAGAGAAAATAAAATGGGCACCATGCCCGTGGGTAAGCTGCTGCTTTCCATGTCGCTGCCCATGATCGCGTCCATGCTGGTGCAAGCGTTTTATAACGTGGTGGACACCATTTTCGTATCCTACATTCCGTACGAGGGCGGCGGCGCGTCTCCTGCCGTGGCTGCGTTGAGTATCGCGTTTATCGTGCAGAATTTGCAGATCGCCGTGGGCGTTGGTACGGGCGTGGGCGTAAACGCGCTGATCTCGCGAAACTTGGGCAAAAAGGACTTTAAAACGGCAAACGCCATTGCGGCAAACGGCATGTTCTTGGCAGCATGCAGCTATATCTTCTTTTTGCTGCTGGGCATTTTTGCGGTCGAGCCGTTTATGCACCTGATGAACAGATCCGACCCCGCCGTGGTCGAGGCAGGCGTTTCGTATCTTTCGATCTGCTTGATCTTCTCGTTCGGCTCGTGCGCGCAGCTCATGATTGAAAAGCTGATGCAGTCCTCGGGCAGAACCATGCTTTCCATGTATACGCAGGGCCTTGGTGCTATTATCAATATCGTGCTTGACCCGTTCTTTATCTTAGAGGGCGGTACAGAGCTGTTTGGCGGCGCGGTCGTCATGCCTTTCGGTCTGGGACTTGGCGTTGCGGGTGCGGCAATCGCAACCGTCACCGGTCAGATCCTGTCCGCGATCTTCGGCATTATCCTCAACCATAAGCTCAACAAGGACGTGCACCTGACCTTCCGCGGCTTTAAGCCCAACTGGAAGCTGATCAAGGAGATCTACGTCATCGGTATTCCGTCGATTATCATGGGCTCTATCGGCTCTGTCATGACGGGCGGCTTGAACCTCATCTTCAACGGCTTTGGCGCCATGACCACCGCAGCGCAAAACGTGCTGGGCATCTATTTCAAGCTGCAAAGCTTTGCGTTTATGCCTGTGTTCGGTCTGAATAACGGCTTGATCCCCATCGTGGCGTATAACTACGGCGCGCAAAAGCGCAAGAGAATCGTGCGCGTGGCAATCATTTCCTGCGTATTCGCGCTTTGCTTTATGACGGCTGGACTTGTGCTGATGCAGCTGATCCCGGGACAGATGCTGAGCATCTTCAACGTTGCAAAGGACGCGCCCGAAATGGAGATCGGTATTCAGGCGCTGCGTACCATCTCGCTGAGCTTTATCTTCGCAGGCATTTCGATTACCATCGGCGGTGTGTTCAGCGCGTTCGGTAAGAGCCTGTTTTCCATGTTCGTGTCCATCGCGCGTCAGCTGCTGGTGCTGCTGCCCGTGGCGTATCTGCTTGCCCAAACGGCGGACGGCTTGATGGCGATCTGGTGGGCGTTCCCCATTGCGGAGCTGATGTCGATTGCCGCCAGCGTGGTGTTCCTGATCATTTTGTGGCATAAAGCCATCAAACATTTGCCCGCGGACGGCGTAATATTGCGTACAGAGGATACGTAATGCCCTGAACTTGAAAAATTTTGCGAAAAATCTTTTGAAATTTTCAAAAAAGACTTGACAATTCAAGGCATTTGTGTATATAATATATGATGTCATTGTGTAAAAGCGAAAATGTCGGCTGTGAAACGATACACGCTTCCGATATTGAAACTGCAAGGAGGTGCTAAACATGCTTAGAACTTATCAACCTAAAAAGCGTCAGAGAAAGAAGGAGCACGGTTTCAGAAAGAGAATGAAGACTGCTGACGGCAGAAACGTTCTCAAGAGACGTCGTGCAAAGGGCAGAAAGAGACTGACATACTGATTTTCCCATTTGGAAGATCAAACATAAAAACCGCCGATGGCCTACACACCAGATTGTATGTACTGTTTTGTTGAGTCATCGGGGTTTTTCTTTGTGTTACGGCTTTGAAAAATTGCGGATAACTGCACCGCTTCCTTCAAAGCGGCTCGACGATCGCCAAGATCGCCGTCGCCTTGCTTTGTGCGTTGCGGCTTGTTCTGCACAATTTTTCTGTACCGTATTTAAAAAATAGCGGATAACACTATCCGCATCAAAGCAAAAACAAAACAACACACTACGGAAGACACATCGACACAAAAGACAAAGACAGGGGGGACAGGATGAAAGAAACCGCAATTAAAGAAAATCACCTGTATCTCAAGGCGTTCAGACAAGGCGGACGCTTCGTGGGCAAGACGGTTGCCGTCTACGTGCTCAAGGATTATGCCGCCAAAAGGCTGATGCTGGCGCATCCCGAAAAGAAATACGTCAACAGGCTGGGACTCTCGGTCACCAAAAAGGTGGGCGGAGCAGTCGGGCGCAACCGCGCCAAGCGCATCATCCGCGCAGGGTACAGACAGCTTGTGGGCAAAAAAACGCTCAAGACGGGATTTCTGATCGTGATCAGTGCAAAACCCGAGATCGCGGGCAAGTCCTCGCGTGACGTGTACGCTGATCTGTCGCACGCATTCAAAAAGCTTGATATGTACGTCAAGGGAAACACCCCGTGAATTACCTTTGTAAAATACTCATTCGCTTTTACAGAAAATTTTTATCTCCGCTCAAGCCGCATCCCACGTGTAGGTTTACGCCTACGTGTTCTGCCTACGCTTTGGAAGCGTATACACATCGTGGCTTTGTTGTTGCCTCACTACTCACGGCGTGGCGCATTCTGCGGTGCAACCCGTGTTGCCCTGCGGGATTCGATCCCGTGCCCATGACAGGCTTCAAAACTATGGGATGGCGGTACAAAAAACCGAAAAAGTCCGAGCGAGAGGGGAATGACAACGCGTCCGATCTGTGATCGGACAGCCCCGCTTTGTCCCGTTCCGACAAAGTATGTGGGCGAATACTCCATAGAAGGCGCAAGCCTTCATAAATACGAGAGAGGAATTCTTTGCCGCACACGGCAAAGAGAGAGAAAACATGACTATGAACAAAAGAGACGTAAAGTCTGTGCTTGTCAAGCTGATTGCAGGGCTGGTGCTGGCGTTTATGCTGATCGGTGCAACCGTTCCCGCTGCATTTGCACAAGAAGAGGTTACCACCGAGGCTGAACAGACCACCGAGGCGGAGACCGCCGCGCCCGAGCAGGAGCAGGACAACGTAAGCCTTTCCGAGGGCTTGATCAAGGACCTTGCAGCTTTGCTTAGCAGTAATGACCTCGCACGTCAGCTGTTTATGGCTGCTGCAGGCTACAATCAGGCAGGTCAGTATCTGAAGTATACTGCCAATGAGGGCAAGTATCTCAACGACAAGGACGAGTTTGACTTTGATCCTACGCTGAGCATCGAAGATGGCTTTACCGCTGCCCAGAGCTGGGATGAGATCAAGGCTTACGCAATTGAGATCCTCAAGGCTGCTGCAAATCTGTCCAAGAAGGACGTAACCGTTCCCACGGATCTGACCAAGGGTGACGCAGATGCCATCGTTAAGGCAATGCAGACCACGGTTGACCTTGAGAACAAGGGCGGCTTCTTCGACGCGATTTTGCGCGGTGTCGGTTACGTGCTGGGTCTGATGACCAAGTACCTGACCTTCGGAACCAACAACTATATTCTGTCGCTGCTGTATTTCGGTCTTGTTGTAGAGCTGCTCATGATCCCCATGGCGATCTCGCAGCAAAAGAATATGATCAAGCAGGCAAAGCTGCGTCCCAAGGAAATGGCGATCCGCAAGCGTTATGCAGGCAGAAACGACCAGGCAACCATGCAAAAGGTCAACCAGGAGATCCAGGAGCTTTATCAAAAAGAGAATTACAGCCCCTTCAGCGGCTGTCTGCCTCTTCTGATCCAGCTTCCCATCATGATCGCGCTGTATCAGGTGGTCATTGATCCCGCATTCTACGTGCTGGGTCAGGCTAAGGCGTTCTCCTCGGCTATGATGCAGTATTTTACCACCTCGCAGGCAGCAGGCGGCTTTGGCGGCGTGCTGAATTCCGACAGAGGTACGATCGAGATCCTTTCCAAGCTGCGCGAAAACGGTATCGAGGCTTTCGAGAGTCTGAAGAATTTTGCGTATTTCCAGAATTCCGATGCACTTTATAACGCGCTGAGCAGCATTGAAGAGGCAGGCGGTATTCCCAGCGTCAACATTGGCTCCTGGAACTTCGGTCTGACTCCCTGGAGTGCTGTGACCACAGGCGGCGGCTTCTTTGCAAGCCACTGGTGGCTGCTGCTGGTACCCGTGCTGACCTTTGTGGTGTACTTTGCATCCATGAAGATCAACCGCAAGCTGTCCTATCAGCCCACCACCGCAGAAAACGACAAGGCAACCGGCTGCTCCAACAGCATGATGGATATCATGATGCCCATGATGTCGGTATATATCGCATTCATCGTACCCGCAGCAATCGGTGTGTACTGGATGTTCAAGAGCGTGCTGACCACCATCAAGCAGCTGATCATGAAGCAGGTTATGCCTCTGCCCAAGTTTACCGAAGAGGATTACAAGGCAGCAGAGAAGGAGCTTTACGGTAAGAATCCTCCCAAGGCTCCCAAGGCAAGCAGCGGCACAAGAAATTCCAACGTGCGCTCGCTGCACCACATTGACGACGACGAATACGACGCCAAGGGCAACTATATCGGCAGACCCGAAACCGCCAAGGAGCAGGACGAGGAAGCTGAGAAGAAGAACCAGAAGGCACCTGCCATGGCAGAGCCGCTCAAGGACGAATCGGATAAGCACACGCACTCCGAGGACTAAAATTCATCAAACAGACAAGAGGATATAAATTGTGAAAAAAGAAGTAATTGTAAGTGCAAAGACTGTCGAGGAAGCAGTTGCCAAGGCAGTAGAGGAGCTCGGCGCGCCCGGTGAACAGGAGATTGAATATACCGTGCTGGAGGAGCCCAAGAAGGGTCTGTTCGGCATTGGTGCAGCCCCCGCAAAGATCAGCGCAAGCTACACCATTGGCGGTGAGTATCTGGCACTTGAGTTTCTCAAGAAGCTGGTTGCCGACATGGAGCTTAACCTGACCGTAACCTTGACCGACGGCGACAACGACGACAAGCTGATCAACATTGACGGCGAGAACGCAGGCGTTCTGATCGGTCACCACGGTGACACGCTGGATTCTCTGCAGTATCTGGCAAACCTTGCTGCCAACAAGAAGCAGGAGGGCGTGAAGAGAGAGTACGTCAAGATCACCGTTGACGTAGAGGGCTACCGCGCAAAGCGCGAGACCACCCTGCGCACGCTGGCAAGAAGAATGGCTGATAAGGTGCTCAAGTACAAGAAGAGCGTCATGCTCGAGCCTATGAATCCTTACGAGAGAAGAATCATTCACTCCGAGATCCAGCACATCGAGGGCGTTTCCACCAACTCGATCGGCTCGGAGAACAACCGTAAGATCGTGATCTACCTCGAGGAAAAGACCGCTAAGAAGGGCAAGAACGAGGAGTTCGCTTCCTTTAGCGAGGAATATTGATCCACATAACCAAACAAGGCTGCGTCCGACGGACGCAGCCTTATTTTTATGCTTGCTGTATCAAGCGCAGTATGCACTCGGCTAAGAAGGCAGCCGCGCAGGATACCACGGCAACCAAGGTCAAGCCCTTGCCCTTGTAGGCGAAAATGCCGCCCACGATCAAGCCTGCCGCGCCCGAGATCACGTTACCCGTGGCGTAAAATGCAGCGGGCAGCGTCATGGCGGACAGCACGGCGTAGGGGATGTAGTAGAGGAACGACTTGATAAAGCGGTTGTTGATCTTCTTGCGCATAGCGCCAAAGGGAATGGCGCGCACAAGGTAGGTCGAGCCCGCTAAGATGAGCAGATAGATCCAGAAGTCCGTCATGCTGCCACCTCCTCTGCGTCAGCTTCTTCGTCTTTAACAGGGAAGAGCAGCGCACCCGCCACTGCCGCAACGATGGCGCAGATGCTGATCGAGATGCCCGAGGAGATTTGGTTGAGCCCGGGGATAAAGTAGAAAGCGCAATGCAAAAGTCCCGCAATGCCCACCACGGCAAGCACCGCACGGGATTTGCGCGCCACGGGCGCGACGATGGCAAGGAACATGCCGTAAATGGCAAGGCAGAGCGCCGAGAGCACAATGGCGGGCAGCACGTTGCCCACAAGCGCGCCCAGCAGCGTACCGAGCGTCCAGCCAACGTACGGAATGACCGAAAGACCAAGGAAGAATTTGGGATCAACCTCGTCCTCGGCTGCAGCCACGGCAAAGATCTCGTCGGTCATAAAGAAGGCGAGCAGCCAGCGCTTGATGCCCGAGAATTTGTCCGACACCTTTTGGGAGAGAGAGATCGACATAAACGAGTAGCGCACGTTGACGGTCAGCTGTGAGATCAGCATGGCGGCGTACTGCGCGGGGTGGATCATAATATCAAGCGCGGCAAGCTGGCCTGCCGAGGTCACGGTGGTCATGGAAATGATGACCGCCTGCCACCACGTAAAGCCCATGGAAAGCGCCATAATGCCAAACGAGAAGGATACCGAAAGGTACCCAAGACCAATGGGAATGCCCGAACGCAATCCCCGTAAAAAGAGTTTCATAATAGGAGTTCCTTAAAGTAAATATATGAAATATTATAATGCCATACGGGGGATTTGTCAAGAGCTTGAACGTGTTTGCTCCACTGCTTTTGCGGGCGATCACATATTTCGGCTATGCCGAAATTCTCGCCCCTACGTTACTACCCCTTATAGTACAAGGATAAATCATCCGATACTCTGTAGGGGCGATCAGTGATCGCCCGCAAACCTTGATGATTACAATATGAAACAGGAGCCACCGTGGTGGCTCCTGTTTGAATTGCATTAAAATCTTCTTGCATATCCGCAGCGGCGGCACAGATCCTCGGTCGCCTTGGGGCAGGTAAAGCCCTCGCGGATGGCGTGTGCGCGCGGCGAAGCAAGAATATCGGCAAGCGGCTCTTTGAACACGTTGCCCAGATTGATCACACCGTCGCTGTCAAGGCAGCAGGGCACTACCGTGCCGTCGCACAGAATGCCGAACTGATTGCCAAGACCATAGCAATAGACCGCGTTGCCCCCGTCGGGCGCGTCCTTGTCGGGCCAGATAAAGCGGTCGCCCCATTCCATATACAGCTTTTCGCGGATGCGTGCGCCGCGCGGGCTGATCACCCAATCACCGGGCAGACGCGCGCGCAAGAACGCCTCTATGCGCTCGTTTTGCCCACCGTCGCAGCCTCTGTTCCACAGGCGAAATACCACGATGATCCCCGCCCGGGCTGCCTTTTCGGCAAAATCTGCCACCTCGGAGAGGTATTTGAGCATGGCATCCTCGCCGCCCTCCTCAAAGCTGTGCAGCGAGACGGAAACCTTGTGCGGCTCCGCGGCGATCAGCTCGTCACCGCGCCCCCGCAGCAGCGTGCCGTTGGTGGTGATGACCGAGCGAAAGCCGCGTGTATTTGCCATGCGGATCATGTCGGGCAGGTCGGGGTGCGTCAGGGGCTCGCCCATCAGGTGATAGTAAACGAATTGGATCTTGCCCTCCAGCTCACCCAGCACGTGCGTAAATTCGTCCATGCTCATGCGGCGCGGCGCGCGGCTGTGCCCATGGCAAAAGGAGCAATGCATATTGCAGATATTGGTGATCTCCACGTAAGCGCGGGTGCATTTCAGCGCGGATTGTGTCATTGGGTGCTCCTTTCGGTGTGTTGTTATGATTCTCTTATGCCCAGCTTTACAGCCAGATCGTCCAGATAATCAATGTGTGCGTGGTTGCCACCGTACACGGTTACGTATCCGTCCTCGGTGGCGGTGATATCCTGATCCATATACACGATGCGCTCACCTTTTTTCAGGTAATGCTTGGTGCCTTGGGTCATCTCGCGGTGATATTGATCCACGGCTTTTTGATAATATGCGTCAAAGCATGCCTTGGCTTTCTCGATATCTCCCAGGTGTCTGTAAATCATACATTCATCCAAAAGGATCAGGTTGCTTCCAATGACGTCGAACAAAGGATAGGATCTGCGATTTGCCAGAATTGCCTCTCTGCTGCTCAGTGCTTCGAATGCGGGCAGCACGTATTGGTCGATCTCCTCGAGCATCTGTTGAATGATCATATCTGTATTCTTGCTTAAATCGTACCAGTTGTCGCGCTTGCATTTGGCATAACCCAATCTGGAGCGAATCGTGCAGGTGTACTCGGGATAGTATTTTTTTAATTCTGTTTCCGAGGGGGATAGGCGCTGGGCGCATTCGGGAATACGAATACCGAGGTTGACACATACGCATCCCGACGGAGCATCGGGAAAGGCAGCTAATTGAAAGTGAATGACTTGCGAAATGTCGCCCGAAACAAATCGGTGCAGCGTGCGTCCGTGCTTTCGAAAGCCCAAGGGTTTGAGGTGTGCATACACAGCATTTTCAATGATGTCAATGGTCTGCGGTGCAGGCAAGTCATTTTCGGGCAGCTTTTTCTTTTTCCAAAAGTTAAAGATTCCCATGCTGTATAGCTCCTTTCAAAAAACTTATTTGGCAATCTCCGCCCACAAAAGCAG